>NZ_CEEDDH010000010.1:0-211565 GCF_979253165.1 Pseudomonas sp. AC083 | reverse complement strand
GAAGACGGCATACGCGATGAACATACGGGTCTCGTGGGCTCGGAGATGTGTATAAGAGACAGATCTAAGACCCCATACCCCATTGCGCAGGTGCCCCATGACCGACCAGCAAGATCGCCCGGACAACCACGACGATTACGAAACCGACCACATCGAACACACCTCCTCCGGCACCGGCCTGGCACTGCCCGGGCAAAACCTGCCGGACAAGGTCTACATCATCCCGATCCACAACCGTCCGTTCTTCCCGGCCCAGGTCCTGCCGGTCATCGTCAATGAAGAGCCGTGGGCCGAAACCCTCGAACTGGTCAGCAAATCCGAACACCACTCCCTGGCGCTGTTCTTCATGGACACGCCCCAAGAGGACCCGCGCCACTTCGACACAAGCGCCCTCCCCGAATACGGCACGCTGGTCAAGGTTCACCACGCCAGCCGCGAAAACGGCAAACTGCAATTCGTCGCCCAGGGCCTGAGCCGCGTGCGCATCAAGACCTGGCTCAAACACCATCGCCCGCCGTACCTGGTCGAAGTCGAATACCCGCACCAGCCGACCGAGCCGACCGACGAGGTCAAGGCCTACGGCATGGCGCTGATCAATGCGATCAAGGAGCTGCTGCCGCTCAACCCGCTGTACAGCGAAGAACTGAAGAATTACCTCAACCGCTTCAGCCCCAACGACCCATCGCCGCTGACCGACTTCGCCGCCGCGCTGACCTCCGCCACCGGCCCCGAGCTGCAAGAAGTGCTCGACTGCGTGCCGATGCTCAAGCGCATGGAGAAAGTCCTGCCGATGCTGCGCAAGGAAGTCGAAGTCGCGCGTCTGCAGAAAGAGATTTCCGCCGAAGTTAACCGCAAGATCGGCGAGCATCAGCGGGAGTTCTTCCTCAAGGAGCAACTCAAGGTCATTCAGCAGGAACTCGGCCTGACCAAGGACGACCGCAGCGCCGACCTCGAACAGTTCCAGCAACGCCTCGAAGGCAAAACCCTGCCGGCGCAGGTGCAGAAGCGCCTCGAGGAAGAAACCCACAAACTGTCGATCCTCGAAACCGGCTCGCCGGAATACGCCGTCACGCGTAATTATCTGGACTGGGCAACATCGGTGCCGTGGGGCGTGTACGGCGAGGACAAACTCGACCTCAAGCACGCACGCAAAATCCTCGACAAGCATCACGCCGGTCTGGACGACATCAAGGATCGCATCCTCGAATTCCTCGCTGTTGGTGCGTACAAAGGCGAGATCAGCGGCTCGATCGTGTTGCTGGTCGGCCCGCCGGGCGTGGGTAAAACCAGCGTTGGCAAATCCATCGCCGAATCCCTCGGCCGGCCGTTCTACCGCTTCAGCGTCGGCGGCATGCGCGATGAAGCCGAGATCAAGGGCCATCGCCGCACCTACATCGGCGCCCAGCCGGGCAAACTGGTGCAGGCGTTGAAAGACGTCGAGGTGATGAACCCGGTGATCATGCTCGACGAGATCGACAAAATGGGCCAGAGCTACCAGGGCGACCCGGCCTCGGCGCTGCTGGAAACCCTCGACCCTGAGCAGAACGTCGAATTCCTCGACCACTACCTCGACCTGCGCATGGATCTGTCGAAGGTGCTGTTCGTCTGCACCGCCAACACCCTCGACTCGATCCCCGGCCCGTTGCTGGACCGGATGGAAGTGATTCGCCTGTCCGGCTACATCACCGAAGAAAAAGTTGCCATTGCCAAGCGTCACCTGTGGCCGAAACTGCTGGAAAAGGCCGGCGTATCAAAAGGCAGCCTGAGCATCAGCGACACCGCGCTCAAAGCCTTGATCGACGGCTATGCCCGTGAAGCCGGCGTGCGGCAGCTGGAAAAGCAGATGGGCAAACTGGTGCGCAAAGCGGTGATGAAGCTGATCGACGATCCGAAAGCGGTGATCAAACTCGGCCCGAAAGACCTCGAAGCCTCGCTGGGCCATCCTGTATTCCGCAATGAGCAAGTGCTGTCCGGCACCGGCGTGATTACCGGCCTGGCCTGGACCAGCATGGGCGGCGCGACCTTGCCGATCGAGGCCACGCGAATTCATACACTCAACCGCGGCTTCAAGCTCACTGGGCAACTGGGCGATGTGATGAAGGAATCGGCAGAGATCGCCTACAGCTACGTCAGCTCGCACCTCAAACAGTTTGGCGGTGATGCGAAGTTCTTCGACGAAGCCTTCGTCCACCTGCACGTGCCCGAAGGCGCAACGCCGAAGGACGGCCCGAGCGCCGGCGTGACCATGGCCAGCGCCCTGCTCTCCCTCGCACGTAATCAGCCACCGAAAAAAGGCGTGGCGATGACCGGCGAACTGACCCTGACCGGGCATGTACTGCCGATCGGCGGCGTGCGCGAGAAAGTGATCGCAGCGCGGCGGCAGAAGATTTTCGAGCTGATTCTGCCGGAGCCGAACCGGGGTAATTTTGAGGAACTGCCGGATTACCTGAAGGAAGGGATTACCGTGCACTTTGCCAAGCGGTTTGCGGACGTGGCGAAGGTACTCTTCTGACAATGATGTAGTGCCTGATGTACCGCTATCGCTGGCAAGCCAGCTCCCACAATGTTCAATGTGCCCACAAATCTTGTGGTCAACCGAGAAACCTGTGGGAGCTGGCTTGCCAGCGATGGCTTCAGTGCTGCCAACACGGAACTCCCTGACCGTCACACTTTGTCTCATCTTCAGTTATGCTCGCCGCTCGTCGTAACTGCCGGAGCTGCTGACCTTATGTCCCCCACTCGCCTGTTTCTCCCCCTCGCCCTTTCCTTGCTGGCGGCCTGCGCCACGCAACCGAAACACAACGTGACCGTGGAAAAACAAAGCGAATGCCCCGTGCGGCTCAACGTCGGGCAAAACCTGATCATCAGCCTGCCAAGCAACCCGACCACCGGCTACCGCTGGGCGATTCAGGATTCGGCTGGCGGCGTGTTGCGCGCGCTCAGCCCGGAGGTTTACAGCAATCCGGAAGATGCCGGCGTGGTGGGCGCAGCGGGGGTTTCGACCTGGCGCTTCCAGGCCTTCGCGGCCGGCACCGGGCGCTTGCGCCTGACCTCGCAACAACCGTGGGCTCCGGAAGTGCTGCCGGTGGAAACCTTTGATTGCGCCATTTCGGTGAACTGACGGCGGGAAACCGCGCTGGCCTCTTCGCGAGCAGGCTCGCTCCCACAGGACACCACGATACCCCTGTGGGAGCGAGCCTGCTCGCGAAAGCCATATCCCTGACGGCGAGAAATTACACCCCTCTCGGTGCTTTATCAGACAACCCAAGCATCCCCGCGCCACTTTGGCTAAAATGCCGGCCTTTTCCACCGACACCGCCGGACGCCGCCGTGAGCAAAGAACCCGATCGCCTATTCGCCCAGCCTTTGGCCCAGGTGCCTGACTTCGCCTTCAATGAAGACGTGGTGCGGGTGTTCCCGGACATGATCAAGCGCTCGGTGCCGGGTTACCCGACCATCGTCGAAAACCTCGGCGTGCTCGCGGCGCAGTTCGCCCAGCCGAACAGCGTGCTCTACGACCTCGGTTCGTCGCTCGGCGCAGTCACGCAAGCCCTGCGCCGTCATGTGCGCACCGACGGTTGCCGGGTTATTGCTGTGGATAACTCGGCGGCGATGGTCGAGCGTTGCCGCGAGTACCTCAACGGTCAGGATTCGATGTTTCAGGAATTGCTGCCAGTCGAGGTGATCGAGGGCGATATCCTCGCGCTGGAGTTTCAACCGGCCTCGGTGGTGGCGCTGAACTTCACCCTGCAATTCATTGCCCCGGACCAGCGCACCGGGTTGCTCTCGCGCATTCGCCAATCGTTGCTGCCCGGTGGCGCGTTGATTCTCTCCGAGAAGCTGCGCTTCAACAATGCCGAAGAGCATGCGCTGCTCACCGATCTGCACGTGGCGTTCAAACGCGCCAACGGCTATAGCGAACTGGAAATCGCCCAGAAGCGCAGCGCCATCGAAAACGTCATGAAGCCCGACAGCCTCGAAGAACACCGCGAACGCCTGCTGGCCGCCGGGTTCTCGAAAGTCGTGCCGTGGTTCCAGTGTCTTAACTTTGCCTCGTTGATTGCCTTGCCATGATTGATCTGTCCCCCCTCGCCCGCCGTCTGGCCGGTACCCCGCTGGCCGAATGGGCCAACACGCTGCAAGCGCAACTCGACAAGAAAATGGACAAAGGCCATGGCGATCTGGAACGCTGGCAAAGTGCGCTGGACGCCTTGCCGAAGATCCAGCCAAGCGAAATCGACCTGCTCAACGGCCTGAAACTCGACACCGATTGCGACGACGACACTCGCGCACAGATGCGCACCGCGCTGATGGGCTTGTCGCCGTGGCGCAAGGGGCCGTTCGATCTTTTCGGTGTGCATGTCGACACCGAATGGCGCTCGGACTGGAAGTGGTCGCGCGTCTCACCACACCTGGACCTGAAGGGCAAACGCATTCTCGATGTCGGCTGCGGCAACGGCTACTACATGTGGCGCATGCTCGGCGCCGGTGCCGACAGCGTGATCGGTGTCGACCCGAACTGGCTGTTCTTCTGCCAGTTCCAGGCGGTGCAGCGTTACCTGTCCGAGCCGAATGCCTGGCACCTGCCGTTCCCGTTCGAAGACCTGCCGCCGAATCTGGAAGGCTTCGACACGGTGTTTTCCATGGGCGTGTTCTACCACCGTCGCTCGCCGATCGAGCATTTGCTGGCGCTGAAGGACTGCCTGGTCAAGGGCGGCGAACTGGTGCTGGAAACCCTGGTGGTCGAAGGCGACAAGCACCAAGTGCTGGTGCCGGAAGATCGCTACGCGCAGATGCGCAACGTGTGGTTTTTGCCGTCGGTGCCGGCGCTGGAATTGTGGCTGCGCAGAGCCGGATTCAGCGATATTCGTTGTGTGGATGTCAGTACCACGACGGTGGAAGAACAACGCGGGACGGAGTGGATGAAGTATCAGTCGCTGAGTGATTTTCTGGATCCTGAGGATCACAGCAAAACCATTGAAGGGCTGCCGGCGCCGATGCGGGCAGTTATCGTCGCGAAGAAATAACTCAATCTCCCCAACAACGGAGATCCACCTGTGGGAGCGAGCCTGCTCGCGAAAGCGGTGTGTCAGTCACCATTCATTTTGAATGTACCGACGCTTTCGCGAGCAGGCTCGCTCCCACATTTAACCTGTGTTTATTCAGCAGGTTTGGTGCGTCTGGCGCGGAAAAACTCGGTCAGCACCGCACCACATTCTTCAGCCAGCACCCCGCCCTCATACAACACCCGGTGATTCAAAAAGCCCTGGGTAAAAAACTGTCCCTGACTCTGCACAATACCGGCCTTGGGTTCCAGCGCGCCATACACCACCCGCGCCACCCGCGAATGCACGATCAGCCCGGCGCACATGCTGCACGGTTCCAGCGTCACATACAGCGTACTACCCGGCAGGCGATAGTTATCCACTGCCTGCGCGGCGGCGCGGATCGCGACCATTTCGGCGTGGGCACTCGGGTCGCTGGTGCTGATCGGGCAATTGAAGCCGCGACCGATGACCACGCCATCGTGCACCAGCACCGCGCCCACCGGCACCTCACCGAGGGCGGCGCCCTGTGCGGCGAGGGTCAGGGCTTCGCGCATGAAGTCGCGGTCGCGGCTGCGGTCGATGATCGCCGCCGGGCGGATCTGGCGCATCACTTCACCTCGATCGCGGCCATCAGGCCGGTTTCCATGTGGTCGATGACATGGCAGTGAAACATCCACACCCCCGGGTTATCCGCCACCAGCGCCACTTGCGCACGCTCGTTCTTGCCCAGCAGATAAGTGTCGGTGAAGTACGGCACGACTTTGTGCCGGTTCGACGCGATCACCTTGAAGCTCATGCCGTGCAGGTGAATCGGGTGCTGGTACTGGGTCATGTTCTTCAATTCGAAAATATAGCTCTGACCCAGTTTCAGGCTGGCAATCGGTCGGTCAGCACAGGTCTTGTCGGTGATGTCCCAGGCCTTGCCGTTGATCTGCCACAGGCTCGGCGGTTTGCCGTTTTCGGTGTTCACCGAGACCGAGCCGACCCATTCGAAATTGAAGTTGAGTTTCTCCGCATTGGCCAGATCCGGCTCGGCCACCGGGTTGGCCGGCAGGGCTTTCGGCCAGTCCGTCGGCGCGTCGGTGTTGGCGACTGAACGTAGCGTGCCCAGACGCACCGGGCCGTTACGCAGCGACAACTCTTCACCCGCCGCCGGGGCCTTGATCGCCAGGCAAATGCGCATGCCAGGGCCGAGCCAGTATTCCTTGCCTAATGGTCGTGGCTCGACAGGGTTGCCATCCAGCGCGTAGATCTTCGCTTCGACCCCAGGAATATTGATGCGATAGGTCAGGGTGTTGTCGAGGTTGAGCAAACGCACCCGGGTGATCTGCCCGGCCGGCAGATCAATCACCGGCAGCGGCACACCATTGATCGTCGACAAGCGCCCAGCGGTACCGCCACGGGCCGCTTCGCGGGGGATGCTGAATTCGACGAACTGGCCTTGCTCGTCGATGTGCCAGTTCTTCAGGCTCAGGGTTTTCTCGTACTTGAAGCCGGTCGGCTCGCGTTCTTCGATGATCAGCGGCCCGACCAGCCCGCGCCCCAGTTCCTCGCTGCTGCTGACATGCGGGTGATACCAATAGCTGCCGGCGTCCGGCACGCGGAATTTGTAGTTGAAGTATTCGCCTGGTAATACCGGCAGTTGCGACACATAAGGCACGCCGTCCATTTCCAGCGGCAGGCGGATGCCGTGCCAGTGGATGGTGGTCGCCACCGGCAGGTGATTGATGAAACGCACCCGCAGCCATTCACCCTGGCGTACACGCAACTCGGTGCCCGGTGCCGACGGACCGAACGCCCAGGCCTCGGTCTTGTGCCCCGGCACCAGCTCGACGTCGAGCGGCGCGGCGATCAGTTCATAATCGTGGCCGGCCTCGGCGTCGGCCATCTTGCCCAGCCAGTAACGCGACGCGCCTCCCGCGCCCACGCCAACGACAACAAGACCGGCCAGGCCACCGAGGATTTGGCGACGGGTAAAGGACATGAACTCAACTACCTCACGTATCAGCGACAGACCCCGAGGGATCCGCAAAAGGCGAATACGATACACCCGCAGTTGAGAAACAGTAAGGGCGACCTGCGGCCGCACGTCTTGTCGGCCTTATGCGCGCAGCCCGGTAATCAGGTGCAGCACGCCGCCCTCAAGGCACATGACGCCCGCCACGCCGGCCACACTCAGGGCCTGACGGTCGACACGGGCCTCGTCATGCAACGTCACGCGCACACGGGTCAGCGCCAGCGGTTGCTGCGACTTGAGGTTATCCAGACCACCCAGCGCGGCGACGATCTCGGCGTTCAAGCCGGCAACCGGTTCGGCAGTGACTTTCACCTCATCCGGGATCAGATCCGGCGTCAGTGCTTTCCAGAATGCCTGCTGCAATTTGTCGAACATGTTCAATTCTCCATAACCGGCGAGGCAGCGATGTTCGCCTCATGAAAGCGCTGCAAGGCTTCACGGACATCAGTGGCGCTTTCCAGATTCGAAACCTGTTCCGCGATGATTCGACAGTCGGCCAGATCCACTTCGCGGACCGCCGACTTGATCGCCGGAATCAACGGCACGCTCACCGACAATTCATCCACACCCAGCCCCAGCAGCAACGGCACCGCAAGGCGTTCAGACGCCATGGCGCCGCAGACGCCGACCCATTTGCCGTGCGCATGGGCCGCCTTCACCGTCATGGCAATCAGGCGCAGCACCGAAGGGTGAAAGCTGTCCGCCTGACTGGCCAGACGCGGATGATCACGATCCATGGCCAGGGTGTATTGGGTGAGATCGTTGGTGCCGATGGAGAAAAACTCCACGTGCGGCGCCAGCACATCGGCCATCAGCGCAACGGCAGGCACTTCGATCATGATTCCCAGCTTTGGCAGATGCGCCAGGCCCAGCACCCGCGCTTCTTGCTCAAGAATCTGCCGCGCCAGACGCAGTTCGGCCAAATTCGTGACCATCGGCAACATGATGTGCAGACGCGTCAGTTCACAGCAGGCGAGGATTGCGCGGAACTGCTCGCGCAACAGTTGCGGTCGTTCAAGACACAGTCGAATGCCACGCAAACCGAGGAATGGATTGGTTTCGCTGTCCATCGGTACATAGGCCAGCGGTTTGTCGCCACCGACATCGAGGGTGCGTACCACCAGATTGTGTGCCGGCCCGATGGTGCGCGCGATGGCGCTATAAGTGGCCACCTGTTCGTCATGGCTCGGCGCTTGCTGGCGGCCGAGGTAGAGAAACTCCGAACGCAGCAGCCCGACGCCACTTGCGCCCAGCTCCATGGCCTGGGCGGTTTCGCCCTGCGAGGCAACGTTGGCGGTGACTTCGATGTGCTGACCGTCACGGGTACAGGCCGCCTCGCTGGCCTGCGCCAGTTCCTGCTGATGACGCTGGCGCTGGCGCTCATGCCGCGTGCGCAATTGATCAATGGACTCGGCGTCCGGGTGCAACTGCAATTCGCCTTTATCGGCATCGAGCAGGACCCGCGTGCCGTTTTTGATCGCAAGCATTTGCAGCGGCATGCCGCAGATCGCCGGCAACCCGCAGGCCCGCGCGAGGATCGCGACATGGCTGGTGGCGCCGCCGCCAACCGTGGCGAACCCCAGCACCTTGCGCGTATCGAGCCCGGCGGTCTGGGAAGGGGTCAGCTGATCGGCGATCAGAATGGTGTCGTCCGGCAACTCCAGCGTCTGCTCGTGAACACCGAGGATCAGCTTGAGCACGCGCTGGCCGACATCATCCAGATCCGCCGCGCGCTCAGCCAGCAAGGCATTGCCCAGCGAGCGAAACATCGCCGCCGTCGCATCGGTGCTGGTCTTCCAGGCAAACGCTGCGCTTTTGCCCGCGTCAATCAGCGCCCTGGCCTGATCCAGCAGGCTCGGGTCGGCCAGCAGTTCCTGATGCGCCTTGAAGATCTCCGTCTGCGCCTGGCCGCTGGCGGTGTCACGCAAATGTTGCAGAGCCATGTCGGCTTCGATCAGGGCCTGGCTCAACGCCTCAAGCTCGATCGGCGGCTCGGCGCCGAACTCGTTGACCAGAAGCGATGCTTCGACGATCTGCATGACTTGTCCCAACGCCGAACCGGGCGAGGCGCAGACACCGCGCAGGATGTCCGGCATTTCTGCTGCATCGGCTTCGACCGGTGCGGGCGTTGTCACCGCTTCGCCGCAGCCTTCGCTCAGCAAGCGTGTCAGCGCATCGACGGCGGCTACGGCATCTTCGCCTTCGGCGCTGACCTGCACACTGTCGCCATGAGCCGTTTGCAACGCCATGATCGCCACCAGGGATTTGCCGTTGGCTTGCGTTTGCAGCTTGTGCAGATGGATGGTCGCTGAAAATGCCTTGGCCGCTTGAGCAAATACTGCCGCCGGCCGCGCGTGCAGGCCATTGGGATTGGGCAAGTTGATCGGCTGCGAGAACACCGCGTCCCCCGGCAGCGGCGCTGGATGTTCGCCGACGGCTGCGCCGACCACGACGTCCAGCACTGGCTGGCCCACCTCGACCAACCCGGTTGAGCCAACGAGTGAATCGAACGGCTCGCCGCTGACTACCAGCATCAAGGTCAACAAACTGCGCGCGTGCAGGGCAATATAGTCAGCGTCGAAGTCGATCAGCGCCTGCCCCGCTTCGACCCGCTGCCCCGCTTCAACGCGACGGGTGAATCCTTCGCCGGCGAGATTCACCGTGTCCAGGCCGATATGCATCAACACCTGAACACCCGCGTCACTGGTGATGGTGAGCGCGTGCCCGCTGGCCTGCACATCGCTGACCACACCGGCCATCGGTGCGCAGAGCGTTGACGAAGTCGGGTCGATGCACAAACCGTCGCCGATGATCCGCCCGGAAAACACCGGGTCGGGCACCTCGTCCAGCGCCATCAGCACGCCGGATAAAGGAGCCAGCAGCTGCAATTGTTGGGGTGTGGCCATGACATCACCTGAGCTTGTATTGATTGAATGAGCGGTCGCAGCCGCTTTGCTTATTTCCACCAGTATTCAACCTGCAAGCCGACATTGGCGCCGTGTCGCGCGTTGCCGAAGGCGCCCGTGTCGGAGAGTGCCGAGCCTTTGGCCAACAGGTTGGCGGCACGCTTGGCTGCCTGGTTCCAGCTGGCATAGGTGTAATACAGACGCACCTCGGGCCGCGCCCAGAATTCCGGGCCGTTCGGTGACCAGGTCGGCGCGAAGGTAAACTTGCTCAGCTTGCGCGTGCCGTCCGCCGCCTCGACCTGATCGTGACCCAGTTCGGTCACCAGTTTGAACTGCTCGCTCAGCGCATAGGCCGGGCGCACGCCGAGTGACAGCCAGTTCTGGTCAGCGCCGCCCTGACGAATATCTTTCTGATACACCGCCTGGAATTGTCCGCCAAAACGCGGCGTCAGTTGCCAGTCGAAGAATTCGACGATGCGATAGCTCTTGTTGCGGTCATCGAGCCTGACGTTACCGGTATAGCCCAATCCGGTGCCCGGCCCTTCGCCGTATTGCAGCGCCAGTTTGTTCTTGCCACCGAAAAAGTCCTGCTGCACGTGCTGGGTGGTGATCGCCCAGCCACGGTGGGCATCGCGACTGTCGGGCTTGTCGATGTAACTCAGGCCGAACTCCAGTTCACCGCCCGGGTTACTGTTGAAACCGCCGACATTGAAGTCATGGCGGTTGATGTAATCCTTTTGGTAAAGATTGTCCTTGCGCGAAAAGGCGTAGCTGTATTTCAGGCCACCGAGCAACACGTCTTCAATGCCTGCACCGGTGGCGCTCTGGTTCCAGTAATAGAAATCGGAAATATGGATGTCGTTACGTTTGTAGTAACGCCGCCCTGCCCACAGCGAGCCGCCGTTGAGCGCGGGCATCGCCGACCATTGCGCATACGCCTGCGGCAAACGAATCGAGCCGTTGTCTTCCTTGAACGTCAGGCTGCGGTCGTAGCGGTTATACAGCGAGGCCATGCCGTCGACGCTCAACACCGAGCCGTCGTCGAGGGTGTACAGATCCTGGCGCAGCTCGAGCTCACCGTACTGCTCGCACTCGTTACCGAGGCGATATTTGGTCTGCGCGCCGGGCAACTGGAAACACGACTGGCTGCTGCTGTTGACCGATGTACCGACCCCGCTGCGCAAATAGCCGCCGAACTCCAGCGCATGTGATGACGTGGGCATTGCCAGACAAATCCCCGCGATTGCCAGACTGTAATTTATGGTTGCTCTCATATATGCCACCCGTTGTTTTTATTGTGTGGTTGCAGGAATTCAGCGCGCACAGATTCCCCGCGCAGCGTTCTGCGTGTTTTTTCAAAGGCTGTTATTCAGTTAAAAAATCAGGGATCGGTCAGGTGCAGCACGAAGGATTCGTAAGGTCGCAAGTGCATCAACCGTGTGCGTTGCGGGCAGTCCGGGTAGTTGCTGATCAACAGACGCTGCTCCTGGGCTTCGTCGATAAGGGCCGGTAGCTCGACCTCACAGGCAGTGCCATAGAAGTTGTTCACCACTAACAAGCGTTCTCCCGTCCCCTCGCGCAGGTACGCCCAGACCTGTGGATGCTCGGGCAACAACTGGCGATAGATGCCATCGGAGATCAACGCTTCAGTGCGGCGTAAAGCGATCAGGCGCCGATAGTGATGCAGCACCGATTCCGGGTCGTGCAGTTGATGCGCGACATTGATCTGTGCGGCATTGGCCGATACACCAATCCATGGTTCGCTGCGAGTGAAGCCGGCGTTGTGCCCGGCGTGCCAGTGCATCGGCGTGCGCCCGTTGTCGCGGGACTTCTGCATGATCGCCGCCATGTTGTCGAGGTCGCTGGTGCCGGCTTCACGCTTGAGGCGAAAGATATTCAGGGTTTCGACGTCACGGTATTGCTCGATGCTCTCGAACCCCGGATTGGTCATTCCCAATTCTTCGCCCTGATAAACGAAGGGTGTGCCCTGCAGAAAGTGCAGCGCAGTGCCGAGCATCTTCGCCGACAGCTCGCGGTATTCGCCGTCGTTGCCGAAGCGCGAGACCACGCGCGGCTGATCGTGATTACACCAGAACAGCGCATTCCAGCCACCGCCCGCCTGCATGCCGGTCTGCCAGTCGGACAGGATCTGCTTGAGCTGGAGGAAGTCGAAATCGGCGCGGACCCACTTCTGCAGGTTCGGGTAATCGACCTTCAAGTGATGAAAGTTGAAGGTCATCGAAAGCTCTTTCGACTGCGGATTGGAGTAACGAATGCAATGTTCGAGGCGGGTCGAAGACATCTCGCCGACGTTGATCAGCTCATGCCCTTCGAAGACCTCACGGTGCATTTCCTGCAAGTACGTATGCACGTTCGGCCCATCGGTGTAGAAGCGCCGACCATCGCTGTCGTCCTCGGGGAAGTCCGCCGGTTTCGAGATCAAATTGATCACGTCCAGACGAAAGCCACCGACACCCTTGTCGCGCCAGAAACGCATCATCTTGAACACTTCGTCGCGGACCTTGGGGTTGTCCCAATTGAGATCCGCCTGGGTGTGGTCGAACAGGTGCAGATAATATTGGCCGGTCTGCGCTTCGTATTCCCAGGCCGAACCGCCGAACTTGGATTCCCAGTTGTTCGGCTGGTCGCGCCAGATATAGAAGTCGCGGTAAGGGTTGTCGAGGCTGCTGCGCGCCTGCTGGAACCAGACGTGCTCGATCGAGGTGTGGTTGACCACGATGTCGAGCATCAGCTTGATCCCGCGTTTGCCCGCTTCGGCGATCAGCAGTTCACAGTCGGCCATGCTGCCGTAGCTCGGATCAACCGCGTAGTAGTCGCTGATGTCGTAGCCGTTATCGCGTTGCGGCGAGCGCAGGAACGGCGTGATCCACAGGTAATCGACTCCCAGCCATTGCAGATAATCGAGCTTGGCGACGATGCCGAGCAGATCGCCAGTGGCGTTGCCCGCATGGCTGTGGAAGCTCTTCGGGTAGATCTGGTAGATCACCGAACGTTGCCAGTCTTGCATGGCGGATTTCCCTCTTGAATTTTGGAGCCGTGCAGGAGCTGCCGACGGCGGCGATTTTTTGATTTTGAAAGGCAAGATCAAAAGATCGCAGCCTCCGGCAGCTCCTACAGTTTGATTTCAGGCAACCCGGTAACCCGGACGGACGATCTTCATGCTCAGCACGCAGGTCAGGGCAAACGGCACGAGCATGGCGATCAGCATCCCGATGACGAACATCGGGATGAATTGCGGAACGATCGAGATGAAACCGGGCAAGCCACCGACGCCGATGGCCGAGGCCTGGATCTTGTTCAGCGAGAGGAACATGCAGCCCAGCGCCGAACCGGCCAGCGCGGCGTAAAACGGGAATTTGTAGCGTAGGTTGACGCCGAACATCGCCGGCTCGGTGATGCCGAAATACGCAGAAATCGCCGAGGTCGAGGCCATGCTCTTGTCCCGCGCATTGCGCGTCATCCAGAACACCGCCAGGGCCGCACTGCCCTGCGCCAGATTGGACATGACAATCATCGGCCAGATGAAGGTGCCGCCCTGGCTCGAAATCAATTGCAGGTCCACGGCGAGGAACATGTGGTGCATGCCGGTGATCACCAGCGGCGCATACAACAGGCCGAAAATCAGACCGCCCACCAGCGGCGCCAGATCGAACAGCATCACCAGCCCTTCGGTGATGTAGATGCCGATATGCCGGGTCACCGGGCCGATGATCGCCAACGCCAGCACGCCGGTGACAACGATGGTGGTGATCGGTACCACCAGCAACTGCACCGCGTTGGGCACGCGTGCGCGCAGCCATTTTTCGATCACGCTCATTACGTACGCCGCCAGCAGGATCGGCAGGATCTGCCCCTGGTAACCGACCTTTTCCACCTGGAACAGGCCGAGGATGTCGAAGTACGGCAGTTGCTGCCCGTCCAGCCCGGCCACCGCCTTGCCGTAATTCCAGGCGTTGAGCAGGTCCGGGTGCACCAGCATCAGACCGAGGACGATGCCGAGGATTTCGCTGCCGCCGAAACGCTTGGCTGCCGACCAGCCGACCAGCGCCGGAAGGAACACGAACGAGGTGTTGGCCATCAGATTGATCAGGCTCCACAACCCGTCGAGGTTGGGATAGGCATCAAGCAGGGTCTGGCCGTCGATGAACATGCCCTTGGCGCCGAGCAGGTTGTTGATGCCCATCAACAGGCCGGCAATGATCAGCGCCGGCAGGATCGGCATGAACACATCGGAAAACACCCGCACCAGCCGCTGCATGGCGTTGATCTTCTCGGCGCTTTTCTGTTTAACGTCGGCGATGGTCGATGCCGCAAGGCCAGTCTGCTGGCGCAGTTCGGCATAAACCTTTTCAACATCACCCGGGCCGATGACCACTTGATACAACCCGCCGGTGAAGAACGAACCCTTGACCAGATCGACGCCATTGAGCGCGGCCACATTCACCAGCGCGGGGTTCTTCAGCGCCAGGCGCAAACGCGTCACGCAATGCGCCGCCTGCTCGATGTTGTCACGGCCACCAAGGCTTTCCAGCAGCTCCTTGGCGATGTTCGGATAGTCATGGCTCATGCTTGTTCTTCCGTCGTGGATTGTTGTTATTGGCAGCACGCCGAAACGAAAAATACTCGTCTGTACGAGTTAATGCAACAACTCGTCTGTACGAGTTTGCATCCGTGGATGAACGTCAGAAAAACGCGGATTCTTCCTACTCTGACCTAAGATGTTTTCCTTCGTCCGCATGGACAAACCCCTACCCTGCCCTTAAGGTTCGGGCTTTTGAGCACCGTCGGCACAGAGTCCAGCCATGAGCAAATACAACCAGATCTACAGCGATTTGCTTGCCAGCATCACCACCCAGCGCCTGGAGCGTGGCGCCCGGCTGCCTTCCGAAACCGAACTGATGGACACCTATCAGGCCAGCCGTGGCACGGTGCGCAAGGCCATCGACCAGTTGCAGGAGCGCGGTTTCGCTCAGAAGATTCACGGCAAAGGCGCGTTCGTGCTGTCGACCAACCCGATCGAATTCCAGCTCGGCGGCATCGTCAGCTTCCAGGAGACCCACCCGCGACTGGGCAACGACGTCAGCACCGAAGTGGTCGAGATGTGTCAGGTGCCGCTTGAAGGTGCATTGCTTGAACATATCAATGCCGAACCCGGCAGCCCGATCACCCGCATCAAGCGGGTACGGCGCATCGACGGCAAACGCGTCATCCTCGACATCAACCACTTCGTCAGCGACGTCATCCCCGATCTGTCAGCAGACATCGCCGAACATTCGATCTACGCCCACATCGAACAGACCCTGCAACTGCAGATCGCCTACGCCCAGCGCACCATCGAAGCCGTGCCGTGCAGCAAGGACGACCAACAACACCTGGACCTCGACGGCCAGAGCCATGTCATCGTGGTCAGCAACCAGACCTTCCTGCAGGACGGCCGCCAGTTCGAATACACCGAATCGCGGCATACGCTGGACAAGTTCTATTTTTCGGATGTGGCGCGGCGCTGACGTTCGCCAACAGGCGAGCCCATTTCAAAATATGTGATTCGCTGACAAGCCGCGATGACCTCCGGTAGTATGCCGCCGTGGCTATGGAACACCTTCCTTCTATCCTCCATGAACTAGGGGTTCCGCTCTCCACACCGCGCCTGCTTATTGCAGGCGTTTTCGTATCGATTGCACAGGTGAGCTTCAGCTCACTGGAAACGGCGACCAAGGAAGAAATCATGATGAATCAGGAGCTGTTCCTGCGGCGCCGTACAAAACTGCACGTTCCCGCGGGCTCTGGCGGAGCCACACGCGCGCAGGTCGCATCAGCTGTCAAAGAAGTTACAGCGTTTCGATGCGTTCTCTCCGAGCCGCTGATCGAGCGAATCGGCATGCTCTCTGCGGTCGAACTCAAGAACTGGCTGCGTGAAGTCATTCGAGTCCTGCGGCGGCGCAGCGGTGCTCATGTACATCACCGACCGTTTTATCCTGACTTCCCCAATCAAGTCCTCGAAGCGACAGAGGCGGAGTTGTATCTCAACGCCGTCATTCACTACCACACACTTCGGCGCCTGCCACCCAGCGAACAGGTTCGGCCAGCCATGCTTGAAGGCAACTTCATCCATTGGGTCATCGAACCGGGAAGTGTCAGCGAGTTCGAGGCATTGCTCGAGCCGCTGGTCTCATCACGCACCTCGCTGTCCGAAGAGGAAGCTGCGGATGTCGGCTGGTTTATCCGAACGTACAAAAACGATGTGTTCCGTCTACTGCCCGAGACCATCCCGTTTCGCGAGATTCGCGCGCTGGTTGGCGGCGCACTGATCCTGCATATCGACGACGATGCGCAGGTTGAGGCCTTCCTTGAGCAAAATGTCGAAACGGCAACGGACGTGCTGCGCGTGGCGATCGCACTGCATGGTGGAGACGTGTCGCTGGCAACAGCGCAGACGCGCTTTGGCAAAATGAAACGCTCGATGCGGCGCAAGCTGTTGCGCCTGCTCGACCGCACGCCCAACGCTACGGAAGATGTGATGCGCCAGGCCGAACGCTGGAAACGACTGGCCGAAGTCCTGCATCCAGGCGATTACGCTGAGAAGTATCCGCGAGCATTCGCGGCCATCACCGCAGCGCGACGCAACGATCCGCCGCCCTCGTTCGGGTCGCGTGTCGAAACCATGCTTGCCCAACGCCAGATCGCCGCGCTTACGCCGGTGCTGCAGGATCGTCCCGGAGAATTCGCGCGCCGTCTGGACGTGATGTTACGGCGTGCCACAGAACCGGACGCGGTGCTCGACGCCTTTGCGGCTGTTGCGGCGCAAGTGTCCTCACCTGTGTTGCTGCAATTGCTGGCCCAGGTAAATGCCCCGCGTCCCCTGCCCTTGAGGGCGTTCACACCAAAAGGAGCGCTGGCGAAAGTCTTCGGCACTGCTGATCGTCGAGAGTCGATCGCACCGCAGGTATTGGCACGTGCCGCACAGATTTGCGAGAACGCCCTGATCGCGCGTTTCACGTTGCTGCCACCACTAGGGCGTTGTTTCATCGATCCGGCGTTGCGCGAATACCGGGTGCCACTGGCACAGCGCGCCGCAGCGAAGTCGCTGCGCACGCTGGTGCGCGGCAGTCGACTGCCGATGCCCGACACGCGATTCATTCGCCTGTTCCTGTGGTGGAAGAATGGTCGTGACCGTACGGACATCGACTTGTCGGCCGCCTTCTTCGACACCGACTTCGTCTTCAAGGAAGCGATCGCCTATTACAACCTCAAAGGTTATGGCGGTTACCACAGCGGCGACATCGTCGACGCGCCCAACGGCGCCTCCGAATTCATCGACCTCGACCTTGATGTTCTCGTCAAAAAGGGCGTCCGCTATGTCGTCACGTCCCTCAATTCGTTTACCTGGCAGCCATATTGTGATCTTCCGGAATGCTTCGCAGGCTGGATGGCCCGCGCCGACACGGCATCTGGCGAAGTGTTCGAGCCGCGCACCGTAGTCGACCGCATCGATATCGCCTCCGACACCGGTATCTGTCTACCTTTCGTGATGGACTTACAGGAAGGTCGCATGATCTGGGCCGATCTGGGGCTGACTTCATCGCCCCGCTGGAACAACGTTGACAACAACCTCAGCGGAGTTTCGTTGATGCTGCGCGCCCTGGTGCATACACCAAGGCCGGACCTGCACACGCTTTTCGATTTACATGTGCGGGCACGAGGCGAACGAGTGGCCTCTGCTGAGCAGGCGCAGAGGGTGTTCGCACCTGAACAAGGGCTGACTCCGTTCGATACGGATCTGATTCGGTCTGAATATCTTTGATATCTGCGAAGGCATTGGCTCACTTTCAAAAGGACAACACGCAATAGCCGAGTAACACCCTCCCCTTGAGCACATCGGTCATCTTCGGCCTTTGTGTCTCAAGGATGAACACCTGCATGACCGCTCCCGAACGTCGTCTGCTGCCAAACGCAGCGGACAAAACCGCCCTCAAAGCCATCGCCAACACCATTGTGCAGAACTGCCCAAGTCTGCTCGATGCGGCCAGGCAAGTTGCGATCGAACTGCTGACCGACAAAGGGCTGTCCGGCCTTGATCCCGACCAGGTTTATTTCCATCGATTCAAAACGGCGCAAAGCAGCACGCTGACCTTTACCGGTTGGGAACACTTGCTGGAAAAGCCTTATGAAACGCTCACGCTCACGCAGTTGGTGATCCATCGATTTCGTGCGACCGATCAAGACAACGCAGATTTGCTGGGCCTTTACTGTGGCTTCTACTCGGATGGCCCGGACGCGGAGAATTTCAATCAGGACAACGAAGTGCGACTGCTTGGCAGCGATGTGCTGAAGGCATTCTGGGCCGTTGATTTCAGCACGCGTTACAGCGATCAATTGGCCAAATTCTGGCAAACCTCGTCGGAAGATTTCCGCGCCATGGCCAAGTGCAGTTTCCTCAGTCAGGCGGTGCAGGCGCTGCAACAGGGGGACGTTGACGGCAATGATTTTCAACGCATCGTCAGCTCGCTGATCGGCCCCGTTACCTGGCCGGTAACCCTGCAAATGCTCCGATCGACGTACCCGGTCGGCGCGCAGGTGCGCACGCTGGATCTGGACGGTCACGTCGCCACCAACGTGCTGCGTCTGGTCGAAGACAGTGGCCGGCAGACCCTTTACCTGCCGGGACAAGCCCAGGCCTTTCGGCTGATGGACACTGCGGCGGATCTGCACTGGTGGTTGCTCGAACAGATGAATTCAGAGCAGAAACGCCCTTTGTTTCTCAAGCACTTCTCGCTGGCTGACAGCAATCACATCACTGAGAACCTCACTGATCTGATGAACCGTTTGGTGAGCACCTGGGGCTACAGCGATCACCGGATGATCAACCGCAGCAACGTTGCGATCAGCGGTGACGCCTTCACGTGGTTAAGCGATTCGACTCGCGCGGGCATGGCTGCCGAGGCGCATCTGGTGCTCACGTCCAACAGTGATCTGCGCAAGAAACTCTGGACCGGGTATCTGAGCGCCGGGCTGAAAGTGTTCGGCCCGATGGCGGCCGTGGGCTGGCCCGTGGCTTTGCCCTTGATCGGCGCCGGCGTCGCGAACATGGGGCTGAACATCGATCAGGCGATCAACGGCATTACGGCGACCGAACGTAGAGCCGGGGTGATCGGTGCGGTGCTCAGCGCGATCGAAACCGTATTCAATGTGCCGTTCCTGATCGGCACCGGCGCGCAACTGGAAGTCGGGCCACAGGTCGAGTATGCCGAGGCTGAAGAGATGCGCGGGCTGGTCGAACTTGCCTCGGCTGACACGCGATTATTGCCACCTGTGGATCCGCCATCCGTCACAGCGGCTGAAGAAGCAAGCAGCGAGTTGGCAAACGAGATACCCAGCGGGGCGACATTCGTCGACGTCACTGAGCCCTTGAATACGCCTGCCACACGGCAAGGTTCGACATTTCCACAAGTACCTGCCAGCTATCGATGCAACGAGTTACTTGCGCAACATTCCGTAGAGGCGACGCCGGGTAAATACGAAGGCATTTACCGCCTCGACAAAGAGCCCGGCCATGCCATCGAAATGGATGGTGCCGCCTATTACGTGCGCTACTTCGCCGACTCGCAGGACAGCGGCAACTGGGCAATCATCAATCCCGAGCGCCCCAATCAGTTCGCTTATTCGTTGCCGGTCCGCCTGGGAAGCGCTGGCAAGTGGGAGCGCATGCCTGCGCTGCGGCTGCGCGGAGGCGGTCAATGCGTGGGCAAGGCGTGTGCGCCGGAGACAGATTTGAGCCCTTCTGAGGCAACACCATCGGTGGATCTGCCACGCGTCGAACCGCTTCCAGGCGTTCCGTGCCCGCTGCGCCTGGTTACGGCGCTCAAAGATATTTCAGAGACGGAAAAACCCGGAATGAGGAGATGGGCAATGAACTTGCCCAACGCTTCTGCCGAGTCAACAAGCGCTGGACGCCGTTATTTACTGGCTACCGATCGTTACCAGGCGCATTTCAGCGAACAACGAACAGCACTGCTGAACAACGCAGGAGAATTCTTTCGAGAGCTGAAATGGACAAATCTGCCGGGACGGCCGCTCATTCCGCAAATCGATCCCTTGATGCAAACCGAAGAGCTGATAGATCTGATGTTTGCCAATACCGATGGACTGGCGGTCGGTGAAACCCTCGATCGCATCGCCAGCATGCGCTTCATGATCGAGAACATGCCAACGTTCGCGCGGCATATCAGAACGCTCTACGTGCGTGGATTGCTGAGTGATTTCGCCCAAGAGGACCTCAACCATTTCTACCTCTCTGGAGACATGTCAGAGAACCTCACTACCTATTTGTCCAGCCTGGGTACCGACCCTGAGAACCGGTTCAACATGCTCGAATTGATCAGGTCTGCCCAAGCCAATGGCGTCCGCGTCCATGGACTGGACGCAGCACAAACCTGCACGCTGAAAGTCCCACTCACTTCGATCGAAGAGCAGATGATCAAGACCCGCCTGGCAACGCAGATCATGGAGCGTGACAAGCTCCTCAACAGACCCGGCAAGTGGGTGGCTCTGGTCGATGCCACGAACACCAATACCTTCAGGGACCTGCCAGGCATAAGCGAACTCAGGGGCGGTATCGGTTTGCGCATCGAAGAAGTCTGGCCCGACGAGGCAGCCGACGTCAGGATTGACCCGGGCGTGGAAGTCGCTCGCGGTCCGTTTCACAACGGGGCGACGACAAGCAACGCCTTCGACCCTCTGTTCGCTGACCTGCGATTGCAGGTCAAGGCCCCCGTGCCGCCATGGAATGACGCTACGCTGGAAAAGCTTCTGCATCGCAATGGCATGTTCGTGATACGAAAAACAGCACCCGGCACATACACACTCGTGCGGCGCAACAGCGCCAGCAACATCGTGCAAACAAGGGTGCATTGCACCGCAGATGGCCGGTTTTATATCTGGGACCAGTCGATGCGCCGCATCACCGGCATGATATTCCGCGACATCGCCGCAGTAGCCGAGCGCCTGATCGAGCTCGGCATGACCCTGCAAAGTCGTTTACCCGCCTGACCTGTTTGCAGGGGTCTGAAACGAAAAAACCCTTGGCTTCACGCCAAGGGTTTTTCGTTATTCGAACCGCAGCGGGATCACTCCCACTCAATCGTCGCCGGCGGCTTGCTCGACACGTCGTAAGTAACGCGGGAGATGCCTTCGATTTCGTTGATGATGCGGCCGGAAACGGTTTCCAGCAGTTCGTAAGGCAGGTGTGCCCAACGCGCGGTCATGAAGTCGATAGTTTCCACGGCACGCAGGGCCACGACCCAGGCGTAACGGCGGCCGTCACCGACCACGCCGACCGATTTGACTGGCTGGAATACTACGAACGCCTGGCTGACCTTGTGGTACCAGTCGGCCTTGCGCAATTCTTCGATGAAGATGTGGTCGGCGCGACGCAGCAGGTCGGCGTATTCCTTTTTCACTTCACCGAGGATGCGCACGCCCAGGCCCGGGCCCGGGAACGGGTGACGGTAGACCATGTCGTACGGCAGGCCCAGCTCCAGGCCCAGACGACGGACTTCGTCCTTGAACAGTTCGCGCAGGGGCTCGACCAGTTTCAGGTTCATTTCTTCCGGCAGGCCGCCCACGTTGTGGTGCGACTTGATCACGTGGGCCTTGCCGCTTTTCGCGCCAGCCGACTCGATCACATCCGGGTAGATGGTGCCCTGAGCGAGGTACTTGATGTTGTCCAGCTTGCACGATTCGGCATCGAACACGTCGATGAAAGTGCGGCCGATGATCTTGCGCTTCTTCTCCGGGTCGGCTTCGCCGGCCAGGTTGTTGAGGAACTGCTCCTCAGCGTTGGCGCGGATTACCTTGACGCCCATGTTCTCGGCGAACATGGCCATCACTTGCTCGCCTTCGTGCAGACGCAGCAGGCCGTTGTCGACGAAGACGCAGGTCAGCTGATCGCCGATGGCCTTGTGCAGCAGCGCGGCAACCACCGAGGAGTCAACGCCGCCGGACAGGCCCAGCAGCACGTTGTCGGTGCCAACCTGGGCGCGGATGTTGGCGATGGCGTCTTCAGCGATCTTCGACGGCGTCCACAGGGCTTCACAGCCGCAGATGTCGAGCACGAAGCGCGACAGAATGCGACCGCCCTGCTTGGTGTGGGTCACTTCCGGGTGGAACTGCACGCCGTAGTAAGCGCGGTCGTCGTTGAACATACCGGCGATCGGGCAGCTTGGGGTGCTGGCGAGGATGTGGAAGTCTTCCGGCATCTTCGTGACTTTGTCACCGTGGCTCATCCACACGTCGAGGCCGAACAGGCCGTCGGCGTCGATGTGGTCTTCGATGCCGTCGAGCAGGCGGCTCTTGCCGACCACGTCAACGCGGGCGTAACCGAACTCACGCAGTTCGGAACCTTCCACCTTGCCGCCCAGTTGCTCGGCCATGGTCTGCATGCCGTAGCAGATGCCGAACACCGGAACGCCCAGGTCGAACACTGCCTGCGGGCAGCGCGGGCTGTTGGCTTCGTGCACGGACTCGGGGCCGCCGGCGAGGATGACGCCTTTAGGGGCGAATTCGCGGATCGCATCTTCGTCCATGTCGAACGGGTGCAGTTCGCAGTACACGCCGATCTCGCGCACGCGGCGGGCAATCAGCTGGGTGTATTGCGAACCGAAGTCGAGGATCAGGATGCGGTGAGCGTGAATGTCGAGGGCCATGAAAGAAACTCTGAAAAGCAGTTGCAAGCTTCAAGCTGCAAGCTGCAAGTAATCGGAAGCCGAGCGGCACTGCTCTGACGCAGCACCGCTTGCAGCTTGTAACTTGTGGCTTAGAGCTGTCGGCGTCAGCCGACCCGGTAGTTCGGCGCTTCCTTGGTGATCTGCACGTCGTGAACGTGGGACTCGGCCATGCCGGCACCGGTGATCCGCACGAACTCGGGCCTGGTACGCATTTCTTCGATGTTGGCGCTGCCGGTGTAACCCATCGAGGAACGCAGGCCGCCCATCAACTGGTGAATGATCGCGCTCAGGGTGCCTTTGTACGGCACACGGCCTTCGATGCCTTCCGGAACCAGTTTCTCGGCGCCTGCCGAGGAGTCCTGGAAGTAACGGTCGGACGAACCTTGAGCCTGGGACATGGCGCCCAGCGAACCCATGCCGCGATAAGCCTTGTACGAACGGCCCTGGAACAGTTCGATCTCGCCCGGGGCCTCTTCGGTACCGGCGAACATCGAGCCCATCATCACGCAGGACGCACCGGCCACGATGGCCTTGGACAGGTCACCGGAGAAACGGATACCACCGTCGGCGATCAACGGCACGCCAGTGCCTTCAAGGGCGGCGGCAACGTTGGCGATGGCGCTGATTTGCGGCACGCCGACACCGGCGACGATACGGGTGGTGCAGATCGAGCCAGGGCCGATACCGACCTTGACTGCGTCGGCGCCCGCTTCGGCCAAGGCCTTGGCGGCAGCGCCGGTGGCGATGTTGCCGCCGATCACCTGCACTTCAGGGAAGTTCTCTTTGACCCAGCGAACGCGGTCGATCACGCCTTTGGAGTGACCGTGTGCGGTGTCGACCACCACCACGTCCACGCCGGCGTTGACCAGTGCAGTCACGCGATCACCGGTGTCTTTACCGGTGCCGACCGCAGCGCCAACGCGCAGACGACCTTGATCGTCCTTGCTGGCCAGCGGGTAGGCCTTGGCTTTTTCGATGTCGTTGACGGTCATCATGCCTTTGAGGGCGAATTTGTCGTCGACGATCAACACGCGCTCGATGCGGTGCTTGTGCAGCAGTTCGCGTACGTCGTTCTTGTCGGCGCCTTCCTTGACCGTGACCAGACGCTCTTTAGGCGTCATCACTTCGCGGACAGTGGCTTCCAGACGGTTTTCGAAACGTACGTCGCGGGAGGTGACGATGCCGACCAGGTCGCCATCGTGCAAGACCGGAACGCCGGAGATATTGTGCAGACGGGTCAGTTCGAACAGATCACGCACCGTGGCATCGGCCTCGATGGTGATGGGATCCTTGACCACACCGGCTTCGAACTTCTTGACCTTGCGCACTTCGGCAGCTTGCTGCTCGATGGTCATGTTCTTGTGGATAATGCCGATGCCACCTTCCTGAGCCATGGCGATTGCCAGACGGGCTTCAGTAACGGTGTCCATGGCGGCAGAAACCAGAGGAATATTCAGTTCGATGCCACGGGTAAGACGGGTCTTGAGACTGACTTCGTTGGGAAGCACCTCGGAATAACCGGGCACTAGGAGAATGTCGTCGAATGTCAGAGCTTCTTGGCTGATACGCAGCATCGCGGGGGCTCCCGAGCGGGAAAATGGAAGCGCGCCATTATAGTCAGACACCCCCTGCTGTTCAATGTAAAACTCAGCCTAATTGATAGATGGAAAAGCCCGGCCCTACAGCTCCACCTTGACCCAAGAGACAGGTTGATCGAGCCAATCGGCGAACTCGTCGATAAAGCTCTGCTTGAACCCCGCCTCCAGCCAATTGTTGAAAATGAAGCCGAGGTTGGAAAACGCGCATTCCTGCAAAAACAGGAAGCCGTTGATGTCGTCCTCGTGCCCGCATTCCGGGCAGGTGAAATTGTCGGTGCGCCCTGGAAACCAGTCTTCTAGACTTTCGAACAGCGCCTCGCCCACTTCGCGGCGGCACTGCGCGCAACCGGCCTCTTCGAGAAAGCCTTTGGCCGGGGTGTAGATGCAGCGTTTGGTGACGATCTCCAGGCCATTGATCGGCTCGCCGAACGGCAGCGCTTGCGGATGCAGCACCACAGCGCGAGCACCATCAGCGATGGCGTGCGCCATACGGTTGCCGGTGCGGCCGCAGGTGGTCAACTGTTCTTCGATGATGTTCTTGCGCACCAGCCAGCGCACGATCGCCCGCGCCCGGGGCTCGTGCACCGGCAGGGTGGAGATTTTCGGGACGATGATGCTTTGCGAGTTCATGGGAAATCCTGCGGTGTGACTTCTGACGCCTTCGCGAGCAAGCTCGCTCCCACAGAGATTGCATGCCAATGTGGGAGCGAGCTTGCTCGCGAAGAGGCCCTGAAGGCCGGCAGCTTAATCCCTGACGAAATCCGGTCAAGTGCTGAAATAGCGCACGATCAACGCGATGCCGCTGGCCAGCACCAGCCAAGTCACCAGCCGCACAAACGCCTCGCGCGACAATTTCATGGTAAGCCGCCGGCCGATCCACAAGCCCAGCGCCATGGCCGGCAACAGACACAGCGCCAGCATCAACAAGGGTAGCTCGGCATACACACCGGCGATGACAAACAGACTCAAGCGCACCACGGTGCTGCAACTGATCAAGGCACTTTGCGTGGCCCGCGCCGCGTCCTTGGGCAGGCGGCTGTTCAGATAGATCGCGTAAAGAAAGCCGCCACTGCCAAACAACGCGCCGAACAACCCGCCCACTGTGCCCATCGGCACCGCCCACGCTGCCGACAACTGTGCCGGCCGCGCTTTCACCCACAGGCTGTAAACCGCATAGGCGCTGATAAACAGCCCCATCAAAAGCAGTAACAGATCGGATTTCAGATTCAGCAGGAAGATCACCCCCAACGTGCAACCGATCGCCATGCACGGCAGCAGCCTGAGCAATTCCGGCTTGGCGACGTCGCGCCGCGAGGGCAGCAGATTGCCGAATGCCGCGACGAAATCGAGCAGCACCAGCAGCGGCACGATTTTCGACAGTGGCATGAACAGGATCAGCATCGGCCCCGCGACCAGGGCAGTGCCGAAACCGGCGATGCCGAAGACGATGTAGGCCAGGGCAATGGCCACCCCGATGACCGCCCAACCGCCAGCGCCCCACGACCACGCCCCCAACAGCTCCATCACGCTCATCAACGCGTTTCCTTTATAAGACCGCCGACGGTTACGACTGACACTCGCCCTGTAGGAGCTGCCGAAGGCTGCGATCTTTTGATCTTGATGCTGAAAAAGCAAGATCAAAAGCTCGCAGCCTCGTTGCACTCGACAGCTCCTACAGGGTTCGTGCAATGAGCAGAAGAATGCCTTTAAACTGCGCCCCATGATTAAAGATCCCTTTGCAAGACTTGGCCTGGACCGTGAAGTCCTGACCGTCAGCCAGCTCAACGGCCGCGCGCGGGTGTTGCTTGAAGACGTGTTCAGCAACATCTGGGTCGAAGGCGAAATCTCCAACCTCGCACGCCCGGCGTCCGGCCACGTCTACTTCACCCTCAAGGACAGCGGCGCGCAGGTGCGTTGCGCGTTGTTCCGGCAGAACGCCGCCCGCGTGCGCCAAGCGTTGAAGGACGGTCTGGCGGTCAAGGTGCGCGGCAAGGTTTCGCTGTTCGAAGGCCGTGGCGACTATCAGCTGATCCTCGACACCGTGGAGCCGGCCGGTGACGGCGCGCTACGTCTGGCCTTCGATGCGCTGAAGGAAAAGCTCAGCGCCGAAGGCCTGTTCAGTGCCGAACGCAAAGTGCCGCTGCCCGCGCATCCGCAGCGCATCGGCATCATCAGTTCGCCAACCGGCGCGGTGATTCGCGACATCATCAGCGTATTCCGCCGCCGTGCGCCGCAGGTGCAACTGACCCTGATTCCGACCGCCGTACAGGGCCGCGAGGCCACCGCGCAAATCGTCCGCGCGCTGAAAATGGCCGATGCCCGCGGCTTCGACGCGCTGATCCTCGCCCGTGGCGGCGGCTCGCTGGAAGACCTCTGGTGCTTCAACGAGGAAGCGGTGGCGCGCGCGGTCGATGCCTGTGTCACGCCGATCGTCAGTGCCGTCGGCCATGAAACCGATGTTTCGATCAGCGATTTTGTCGCCGACGTTCGCGCCCCCACGCCCTCGGCCGCCGCCGAACTGCTCGCCCCGGATTCCAGCCATCTGATTCGTCAGGTCGAGAGCCTGCACCGGCGTCTGGTGATGCGCATGCGTGATCGCTTGATGCGTGATCGCCTGCGTCTGGAAGGCATGGCGCGACGGTTGCGCCATCCCGGCGAACGTCTGCGCCAGCAGGCGCAGCGTCTGGATGATCTGGACATGCGCATGCGCCGGGCTTTCGAACGCAGCCTCAATACCCGCCGCGAACGCCTGATCCGCCTGGAAACCCGTCTCGCCGGGCAACATCCGGGGCGCCAACTGGCCATGCTTCGCCAGCGCCTCGACAGTCTTGCCGAACGCCTGCCCCGGGCCATGCGCGATGCTTTGAAACAGCGTCGGCAGCAATTGCACAGTCAGATGCAGACCCTGCACGTGGTCAGCCCATTGGCGACTCTCGGTCGCGGTTACAGCATTCTGCTCGACGAGCGCGGCCACGCGATTCGCAACGCTGCGCAGACCCACACCGGCCAGCGTCTGAAAGCCAAGCTCGGCGAAGGCGAACTGCAAGTGCGCGTCGAGGACAATCACCTGACGCCCGTCACCCTCTCTTTACTGGACTGATCCATGCCGCGTTTTCTCGCTTCGCTGCTGTTGCTCTGCCTGACCTTCAACGCCCACGCCGACAGTTACATCACCCGGCTGCTGAACAAACCGGTGCCGGGCGGCGTCGCCGTGGTGGATCTGGGCACTGCCGCGCAGGCGCCGAAAGCTTCTTATCAGGGCAAACCGGTGCTGGTGGTCAAAGAGCAGAACAACTGGTTGGCAATCGTTGGCGTGCCGCTGACGGTCAAGCCTGGCGCGCAGCAGATCAGCAGTGGCGGGCGCAATCTGCCATTCACCGTGGGCAGCAAGAAATACCCGGAACAGCACATCACCCTGAAGAACAAACAGCAGGTCAATCCGAACGCCGACAACCTCAAGCGCATTGAGGGTGAACTGGCGGAACAGATCGCGGCTTACCGCAGTTTCAGCCCGAACACGCCGAGCAATCTGCTGCTGGACAAACCGGTCAACGGGCCGCTGTCGAGCAAGTTTGGCGTGCGTCGTTTCTTCAATGGCGAAGAACGTAATCCTCATGCCGGTCTCGATTTCGCAGTGCCCGCGGGCACGCCGATCAAGACCCCGGCGGCGGGCAAGGTGATTCTGATCGGCAATTACTTCTTCAACGGCAACACGGTGTTCGTTGACCATGGCCAGGGCTTTATCAGCATGTTCTGCCACATGTCGAAGATCGACGTGAAGAACGGCCAGCAACTGGCCCGTGGCGCGGTGGTGGGCAAGGTCGGCGCGACCGGCCGCGCGACCGGGCCGCATATGCACTGGAACGTCAGCCTGAATGATGCGCGGGTGGATCCGGCGATTTTCATTGGGGCTTTTCAACCCTGAATCATTGGTTGGGCTACCGGCGCCTTCGCGAGCAGGCTCGCTCCCACAGGGGTATCTTTGATGTCAATAAGATCCTGTGTGGGAGCGAGCCTGCTCGCGAAGGCCGCCTATAAAACACCGCCATACTCAATGAATCTCCAAAAACTCAATTGCGCCCCACTCTAGCCTTACGCAAACATCAACAACTTCCACCGCCTTAAGCGCAATAAAATCCCGCAAAAACTCTCTTCCCGAGTATTCCTCTCAATTTTTTACGACTGCTTGCCATCCTTTCCCCTCGCGGTTAGGGTTGAAGCCATGAAAACCTCTCACACCCTCATTCAGCTTCGCCAGCACCGCAGCCTGTGCCTCGTCAGTGCACGACTGCCAGGCTGAATCGCTGCGCCTCGTCCCACGCTTTTCCAAGAACATTCGTTCAACCGGCAGGCCGCCTCTTTTCGGCCCAGACAACAAGGAATTTCCCGATGAGCATGCTCAAAGACCCGTCTTCGAAATACCGCGCGTTTCCCGTCATCAACCTGCCGGATCGCACCTGGCCGTCGAAAACCATCGACGCCGCGCCGATCTGGTGCAGCTCCGACCTGCGTGACGGCAACCAGTCGCTGATCGAACCGATGGACGCGGCGAAGAAGCTGCGCTTCTGGAAAACCCTGGTGCAGGTGGGCGTGAAGGAAATCGAAGCGTCGTTCCCCGCCGCGTCGCAAACCGACTTCGACTTCGTGCGTACCCTGATCGAAGAAGGCCACATCCCCGACGACACCACCATTCAGGTGCTGACCCAGGGCCGTGAAGACCTGATCGAGCGCACCTTCGAATCCCTGCGCGGGGCGAAGAAAGCCATCGTTCACCTGTACAACGCCACCTCGCCTTCTTTCCGTCGCATCGTCTTCAACCAGGACAAGGACGGCATCAAGGCCATCGCGGTTAACGCCGCCAAGCTGTTCGTCAAATATGCGGCCATGCAGCCGGAAACCGAGTGGACCTTCGAATACTCGCCGGAAACCTTCAGCGCTACCGAGCTGGAATTCGCCAAAGAAGTATGTGACGCCGTGATCGAGGTGTGGAACCCGACGCCTGAGCACAAGATGATCCTCAACCTGCCGGCCACCGTTGAGTGCGCGACCCCGAACATCTATGCCGACCAGATCGAGTGGTTCGGCCGCAATATCAACCGTCGTGACAGCGTGATCATCAGCCTGCACACCCACAACGACCGTGGCACCGGCGTCGCGGCCACCGAGCTGGGCCTGATGGCTGGGGCCGATCGCGTCGAAGGCTGCCTGTTCGGCAACGGCGAGCGCACCGGTAACGTCGACCTCGTCACCGTCGCGCTGAACATGTACACCCAGGGCGTAGACCCTGAGCTGGACTTCTCCGACATCGACGGCGTGCGCAAAGTTGTCGAAGAGTGCAACCAGATTCAGGTGCACCCTCGTCATCCATACGTTGGCGATCTGGTGCACACCGCGTTCTCCGGCTCGCACCAGGATGCAATCCGCAAGGGCTTCGCCCAGCAGAAACCGGACACCCTGTGGGAAGTGCCGTACCTGCCGATCGACCCGGCCGACATCGGTCGCAGCTACGAGGCGGTGATCCGCGTCAACAGCCAGTCGGGCAAGGGCGGCATCGCTTACTTGCTGGAACAGGAATACGGCATCAGCCTGCCACGCCGCATGCAGATCGAGTTCAGCCAGGTCGTACAGCGTGAGACCGACCGCCTGGGCCTGGAGATGACCGCCAAGCAGATTCACTCGCTGTTGATCAGCGAATACCTGCAGGCCAACACCCCGTACGCGTTGGTCAGCCATCGTTTGCAGGAAGAGAACGGCAACAGCGCCGTCGAAGTCGAAGTAGCCAGCAAAGGTCAGGGCGAAACCAACCTGCACTGGCGCGGCAAGGGCAACGGCGCGCTGGAAGCACTGGTCGCCGGCCTGCCGATTCCGGTGGAAATCATGGACTACAACGAACACGCGATCGGCGCGGGCACCAATGCCAAAGCAGCGGCCTACATCGAACTGCGGGTGAACGGTGAACGTGCGGTGCACGGCGTGGGTATCGATGAAAACATCACCACCGCCAGCTTCAAGGCATTGTTCAGCGCACTGAACCGTTCGCTGAGCCAGCCAGAGGCAAAAGCAGCGTAATCGACCGCTGAAATGCGAAAGGCCCCGGAGTGCAAACTCCGGGGCCTTTTTTTGTAGATCAAAGGATGCGATCGTTCCCATGCTCCGCGTGGGAATGCCTCAAGGGACGCTCCGCGTCCAGTGACGCGGAGCGTCACGGGCTGCATTCCCACGCAGAGCGTGGGAACGATCGGCTGCCTCAGGTGAACTCAAACGTGTCGGCATCCAGATTCGCCGGAAAGCGCTCGCGATACGCCGCCAACGGCGCCGCTTCCACAACCACCTTGAACACGCCATCCGCCTCCCCCGCCGCCAGCAACGTCTCGCCCTGAAAATCCAGCACCTGACTGTCGCCGGTATAGGCGAAGCCTTTGCCGTCGCTGCCCACCCGATTTACCGCTGCCACGTAGCAGAGATTTTCAATCGCTCGTGCCGGCAGCAGGCGGTTCCAGTGCAGACGCCGTGCGCCCGGCCAATTGGCGGTGTACAGCAGCAGATCGGTGTCCTGCGCGTCCCTGCTCCACACCGGGAAGCGCAGGTCGTAGCAGATCAGCGGACGAATCCGCCAACCCTTGAGCTCGAACTGCACCTGCCGCTCGCCGGGCGTGTAATGGTTGTGCTCGCCGGCCATGCGGAACAGGTGACGCTTGTCGTAATGCAGCACTTCGCCGTCCGGCCGCGCCCAGAGCAAGCGGTTGCGATGGCTGCCGTCGGCCGCCTGAATGATCACGCTGCCAGTGATGACCGCATCGAACTTGGCCGCCTGCGCCCGCAGCCATTTGCTGGTCGGGCCGTTTTCGGCTTCGGCGAGGGTTTCCGATTCCATCGAGAATCCGGTGGTGAACATCTCCGGCAGGATGATCAGATCAGCGCCCCGGGCCTGCTCCAGCAGCAGCTCGAAATGCTCGAGATTGGCCTGGCGGTCGTGCCAGACCAGGCTGGTCTGGATCAGCGCCAGGGTCAGGTCTGGCAATGCACTCAGATCACGCATAGTTTCGCCGCCGCTTCACGCAGCGTCTCCTCGCGTTTGGCAAAGCACAGGCGTATCAGGCGCTGGCCTTGCGGTGGATGCTGGTAGAACACCGACACCGGAATGCTCGCGACACCGTGCTCGCGAGTCATCCACATGGCCATGTCGACATCATTCAGATCAGGACAGATCTGCGAATAATCGACCAATTGGAAATAGGTGCCGGTGACTCGGGTAAAACTGAAGCGCGACGGCGCGAGCAGATCGCAGAACAGATCGCGCTTGGCCTGATAGAAACCCGGCAGCTCTTCAACGTGCTCCGGGTGCTCGGCCATGTAATCGGCCAGCGCGTATTGCAGCGGCGTGACGCCACAGAAACTGACGTACTGATGCACCTTGCGCAATTCGGCTGTCAGGGCTGGCGGGGCGACGACATAGCCGGTTTTCCAGCCGGTGACGTGGTACGTCTTGCCGAACGAACTGACCACGAACGCGCGCTGATACAGCTCTTCATGGGCCAGCACGCTGACATGTGGCATGCCGTCGAAAACCAAGTGCTCGTAGACTTCGTCGCTGATCAGATAGATGTCGCGGTCACGGATCAACGCCGCCAGTTGATCGAGCTCGGCGCGGCTGATCAATGCGCCGCTGGGGTTGTGCGGGGTGTTGATGACGATCATTTTCGTCCGCGGGCTCAGGGCCGCGGCGAGCTGGTCGAAATCGATGGAGAAATCGACCGGATTCAGCTGCACATGCACGCAACGACCACCCGCCAGCTCCGTTGCCGGTGCGTAACTGTCGTAGCACGGATCGAAGACGATGACTTCATCGCAGCTGTGGATAACGGCCTGAATCGCGCAGAAGATCGCCTGGGTCGCGCCGGGTGTTACCGTCACTTCATGATCGGCATCGACAGTCACGCCGTAGCTGCGGGCGATCTTGGCCGCGATCTGCTGACGCAATGCCGGCAAACCGGTCATCGGCGAATACTGGTTATGGCCACTGGCGATATGCCGCCCGACCGCATCACGCAACGACTGCGGGCCGTCGAAATCCGGGAAACCCTGGGACAGGTTGATCGCGCCGGTCTGCGCCGCGAGCTGAGACATCTGCGTGAAAATAGTGATGCCGACATTCGGCAGCTTGCTGGTGATCATCGGAGGCCCCTTGCAGGTGAGCTGCAAGTTTCAAGCGTCAAGCTGCAAGCTGCAAGCAAAAACCCGCGCCCACAAAAAAGGGCTTCATACGAAGCCCTCTCTGCTTTACCGCTTTTACTTGCAGCTTGCAGCTTGAAACTCGCAGCTGCTTCTACTTCTTGTCGCGGCGCTTCTTGCTGGCTTTCTTGTTGTGCGACATCAAGCGACGCTTCTTGTTGACCTGGCGGTCGGTCAGCGTGTTCTTGTTGCCTTCGTACGGGTTCTCGCCGCCCTTGAACTCGATGCGGATCGGCGTACCGACCAGCTTGAGTACACGGCGGTAAGTGTTTTCCAGATAGCGCACATACGACTTCGGCACTTTCTCGATCTGGTTACCGTGGATCACGATGATCGGCGGGTTCGCACCACCCAAGTGAGCGTAACGCAGCTTGATCCGGCGGTTGTTGACCATCGGTGGCGCGTGCTCGCCCACCGCATCTTCCAGAATCTGGGTGAGACGGTTGGTCGGCCAGCGGGTAACCGCCGACTTGAACGAGTTCTGCACCGAGGCGTAGAGGTTGCCCACGCCCGTGCCGTGCAACGCCGAGATGAAGTGAATGTCGGCGTAGTCGACAAAGAACAGCCGGCGTTGCAGCTCGACTTTCACGAAGTCGCGCTCGCTCGGCGTCATGCCGTCCCACTTGTTGATCGCGATGACCAGCGCACGACCGGATTCGATCGCGAAGCCCAGCAGGTTCAGGTCGTGATCGACCACACCCTCGCGGGCGTCCATCACGAAGATCACCACGTTGGCGTCTTTGATCGCCTGCAGGGTTTTGACCACGGAGAATTTTTCGACTTCTTCGTGGATCTTGCCGCGCTTGCGCACACCGGCAGTGTCGATCAGCGTGTACTTCTCTTCATTGCGCTCGAACGGAATGTAGATGCTGTCGCGGGTGGTGCCCGGCTGGTCATACACGATGACGCGGTCTTCACCGAGCATGCGGTTGACCAGGGTCGACTTGCCGACGTTCGGACGGCCGATGATGGCGATCTTGATCCCGTCTTTCTCGCTCGGGCCAGGAATGCGCTTGGCTTCCTCGCCTTCGGCAACGACTTCTTCCTCTTCGCCTTCAGCCGGCTCGTCATCATCACGCGGGAATTCGCTCAGAGCGGCTTCCAGCAATTGCGTGATGCCACGGCCATGGGCGCCGGCGATCGGGATCGCGTGGCCCATGCCCAGCGGGGCGAATTCGGCGCGGGCCATTTCCGGGTCGATGTTGTCGACCTTGTTGGCAACCACGTGGGAACGCTTGTTACGTTTGCGCAAATGCTCGGCGATCATCTGGTCGGCAGCGGTAAAACCGGCCTTGGCATCTACCAGAAACAGCACCACATCGGCTTCTTCGATGGCCAGCAGCGACTGCTCGGCCATTTTTTCGTCCATACCATGTTCGTCACCGGAGATACCGCCGGTGTCGATCAGAATGTAGGAACGCCCTTGCCACTTGGCCTCACCGTACTGGCGATCACGGGTCAGACCGGACAGGTCGCCGACGATGGCGTCACGAGTCCTGGTCAGGCGGTTGAACAAGGTGGACTTGCCGACGTTCGGTCGGCCCACCAGGGCGATTACGGGAACCATGCGGCTCTCCACTTCGTTATTTCAGAAAATACAAAAGCCGCTGCGAGGCAGCGGCTGGTGCTCGGGGCAACACCCGGGGGCGCTGCAAACCCTGCTGATGCAGGGCCGCTTGGGGATGAACCCCAAGCATAGTTGTTACTTGATGGTCAGGGCTTCCAGTTTGCCGCTGTTGCCATACACATAAATCGTGTCGCCCACCACCAGCGGACGGGCACGCAGGCCGTCGCTGTCGATGCGCTCACGGCCGACGAAACGACCGTCGACCTGACTCAGCAGATGCAGATAACCTTCCAGGTCACCCACAGCTACATAGCTGGAGAACACTTCCGGTGCCGACAGTTGACGGCGAGCCAGCGAGTCGTTGCTCCACAGTGCGGTGGTGGAACGCTCGTCGACGCCTTCAACGGTGCCCGAAGACAGGCTCACGTAGACGCTGCCGAAACCTTGAGCGATACCGGCATAGCTCGACGCATCGCGCTGCCACAGTTGACGACCGCTTTCCAGGTCCAGTGCCGCAACGCGACCCTGATAACTGGCCACGTACAGCGTGCCGCCGGACAGCAGCAGACCGCCGTCGATGTCGACCACGCGCTCCAGTTCCGAACGACCTTGCGGAATGGCGATGCGTTGTTCCCACACCGGCACGCCGTTGGAGATGTCCAGCGCGACCACTTTACCGGTCGACAGCCCAGCTACCGCCAGACGGTTGGTCACCAGCGGAGCACTGGTGCCACGCAGGGTCAGGACCGCCGGGGTGCTGTCATACACCCAGCGCTGGTTGCCGGTGGCAGCGTCCAGACCGATCAGACGATCGTCCTGGGTCTGCACAACGACCACGTCGCCATTGTTGGCCGGCGGCGCGAGGACTTCACTGTTGACGCGGGCACGCCACTTCTCTTCACCATTGCTAGTGTCCAGAGCGACGACTTCGCCACGCAGGGTACCGATCAGTACCAGACCGTAACCCACGCCAACGGCGCCGGAGACAGGCAGTTCCAGATCCTGGTCCCACTTCACCTCGCCGTTGCTGCGATCCAGCGCCATCACCACACCGGTCACATCGGCGGCGTAGATGGTGTCACCGTCGATCGCCGGCACCAGCATGTTGTAGGTTTCGCCCTGACCGTCACCGATCGAGCGGCTCCACTGCTTCTGCAGAACCACTTCTTCTTTGAAGTCGGTCAGTTCGGCCGGTGGCAATTCTTTCTTGCTGTTGCTGCTGCAACCCGCGGCCAGAAGGGCCAGAGCCAGCAATGCTGCATGCTTCCAACGGATCACGTCACGCATCCCCTTTGGCCAGGTCGTCGAGCTTGATTTGAAGGCCACCGACCGCCGCTTCATCCGACAGTGCCGCCTTGGCTTTTTGATACGCCTTGTTCGCGTCATCGGTACGGCCCAAGCGCACCAGCAGGTCGCCCTTGAGTTCTTCGCGAGTGGCCAGGAACGCTTTGTCGGCATCGCCGTCGAGCAGTTTCAGGGCGTCTTCGGCCTTGTCCTGCGCGCCCAGTACCTGCGCCAGACGCTGACGGGCGATTTCGCCCAGCGCCGGGTTGGCCGGCTTGTCGACGATGGCTTTGAGTTCGGTTGCCGCGTCGTCCAGCTTGCCGCTGTCGACCGCTACTTTGGCGACGAACAGGCTGCCGTACTGCGCGTAGGCCGAACCGCCGTATTCGCTGTTGAGCTTGCCGGCCAGATCCGCAACGCGGGCGGCATCAGGCTTGCCGTCAGGCGTCAGCGTGGTTTCCAGCAATTGCTGATAGAGCACCGAGGCGCCTTGCGACTGGTTGCTCTGGTATTTGTGATATGCCTGCCAGCCGAACACGATGACCAGCGCCAACAGGCCGCCGGTGACCAGAGGTTTGCCGTTGCGTGTCCACCAGTCCTTCAAATCCGCCAACTGTTCGTCTTCGGTACTCGACACCCCAATACTCCTTAATCGCTAAATCGGCTGTTAAGACAGCTTCAACCCTGCACGACGCAGGTGGCCAGGTGAGCGGCGAGCGCATCCCAGGCAATGCTTTGTTGTTCGCCCTGGCCACGCAGGGGTTTGAAACCTACCACTTGCTGGGCCATTTCGTCGTCACCGAGGATCAATGCGTACAGCGCACCGCTCTTGTCGGCCTTCTTGAACTGGCTTTTGAAACTGCCGGCGCCGGCATTGACTTGCAGGCGCAGGTTTGGAAGTTCATCGCGAACCCGTTCGGCCAGGGCCAGACCGGCCAGCTCGGCTTCTTCACCGAAGGCGCAGAGGTAGACGTCGACCTGACGGGCAATTTCCTGCGGGATCTGCTCAAGGGTTTCGAGCATCAATACCAGACGCTCGATGCCCATGGCGAAACCGACGCCCGGGGTTGGCTTACCGCCCATCTGCTCGACCAGACCGTCGTAACGGCCGCCCGCGCACACGGTGCCCTGGGCGCCGAGCTTGTCGGTGACCCATTCGAAAACGGTTTTGCTGTAGTAATCGAGGCCACGCACCAGTTTCGGATTGAGCACGTAAGGAATGCCAACGGCATCCAGACGCGCCTTCAGGCCTTCGAAGTGAGCGCGGGACTCGTCGTCGAGGTAGTCGGCCATTTTCGGCGCATCGACCAGCACGGCCTGGGTGTCGGCATTTTTCGTGTCGAGCACGCGCAGCGGGTTGGTTTTCAGACGACGCTGGCTGTCTTCGTCGAGCTTGTCGTGGTGCGCCGAGAGGTACTCGACCAGCGCTTCACGATAGCGACCACGGGATTCGCTGGTACCGAGGCTGTTGAGTTCGAGCTTGACCGCATCACGGATGCCCAGCTCGCCCCACAGGCGCCAGGTCATGATGATCAGCTCGGCGTCGATGTCCGGACCGTCGAGGTTGAACACTTCCAGACCGATCTGGTGGAACTGGCGATAACGGCCTTTCTGCGGACGCTCGTGGCGGAACATCGGGCCGATGTACCAGAGTTTCTGCACCTGACCACCGCCGGTGATGCCGTGTTCGAGCACTGCGCGCACACAGGCCGCAGTGCCTTCCGGACGCAGGGTCAGGGAATCACCGTTGCGGTCTTCGAAGGTGTACATCTCTTTTTCGACGATATCGGTGACTTCGCCGATCGAGCGCTTGAACAGCTCGGTGAACTCGACGATCGGCATGCGGATCTGCTTGTAACCGTAGTTATCCAGCAGACGCGCCACGGTGCCTTCGAAATAACGCCACAGCGGGGTCTGTTCGGGCAGGATGTCGTTCATGCCACGAATGGCTTGCAGAGACTTGCTCACAAAATTTCCTTAATTCGTTCGATCAGCCGCGCGCGATAACGGCAGCGTCAGCTTCGACCTTTTCGGCCGCTTTCTGGCGGATCAGCTTTTCCAGCTCGTCCACCAGATTGTCATTCGTCAGCTTCTGCGACGGCTTGCCGTCGATGTAAATCAGGTTGGGCGTGCCGCCGGTCAAGCCGATATGGGCTTCCTTGGCTTCGCCGGGGCCGTTGACCACGCAACCGATGACCGCGACATCCAGCGGCACCAGCAGGTCTTCAAGGCGCCCTTCCAGCTCGTTCATGGTTTTCACCACATCGAAGTTCTGCCGCGAGCAGCTCGGGCAGGCGATGAAGTTGATGCCACGGGAACGCAGATGCAAAGACTTGAGAATGTCGTAACCGACCTTCACTTCCTCGACCGGGTCGGCCGCCAGCGAGATGCGGATAGTATCGCCAATCCCTTCGGCGAGCAGCATACCTAGGCCCACGGCGGATTTCACCGTACCCGAACGCAAACCGCCAGCTTCAGTGATGCCGAGGTGCAGCGGCTGGACGATTTCTTTCGCCAGTAAACGGTACGCTTCGACGGCCATGAACACGTCGGAGGCCTTAACGCTGACCTTGAAGTCCTGGAAATTCAAGCGTTCAAGGTGCTCGACGTGACGCAGGGCGGATTCAACCAGCGCCGCCGGGGTCGGCTCGCCGTATTTCTTTTGCAAGTCTTTTTCCAGCGAACCGGCGTTGACGCCGATGCGGATTGGAATGCCGCGATCACGGGCGGCATCGACCACGGCACGCACACGGTCTTCGCGACCGATGTTGCCCGGGTTGATGCGCAGGCAGTCAACACCCAGTTCGGCCACGCGCAGAGCGATCTTGTAGTCGAAGTGAATGTCGGCCACCAACGGCACTTTGACCAGTTGCTTGATCCTGCCGAACGCCTCGGCGGCGTCCATGTCCGGCACCGAAACGCGAACTATGTCGACGCCGGCGGCTTCCAGACGATTGATCTGCGCCACGGTCGCAGCGACATCATTGGTATCGCTGTTGGTCATGCTCTGCACAGCGATCGGCGCGTCGCCGCCCACCGGTACGTTGCCGACCCAGATCTTGCGCGATTCGCGACGTTTGATTGGAGATTCGCCGTGCATGACTTATTGACCCAACTTCAGGCGAGCAGTCTCGCCACTGGTGAACGGAGCGATGTCGACCGGTTGGCCGTTGTAGCTGACCTGTGCTGCGCGGGCAACGCCCAGACGCACATTGAGCGGCGGTTTGCCGGAAACGCTCACGCTGTCGCCTTTATGCTTCAGACCACTGAAAATCACTTTGCCACGGCCATCGGTCACCTGTGCCCAGCAATCGCCGGTGAACTGCAATTGCACCTGGCCTTCGCCGGCAACCGGAGCAGCTGCTTCAGCGCTTGGCGCTTGGGCGACCGGCGCGGTCGGGGCAGGTGTCGCTGGGACATTCGGCGCTGGAGTGGCCGGAGCCGCCACCACTGGCGCAGGCGTCTGTGCCGGTGCGCTTGGCGCAACTGCCGGGGCAGCCGGCTCGGCTGCTGGCGCAGCAGATTCGGCGCCGGTGGATTCAGCACTGGTTTCCGACTGCGGCAAGGCCAGCGATGTCGAATTGTCAGCCTGATTTTCGGCGACAGCCTGGTCTTCCGGCTCGTCGATCGGGTGGATCTGCGTTGTGCCGTCAGCGCCTTCGACTTCGACGTGCTCCGGCGCCAGGCTGGTCAGATCGCGGGTGCGCTGCGAGGTCTGATCCTGCCACCAGACGAAACCTCCGCCGATGACCGCGATCAGCAGCAACAGGCTGACGATACGCAAAATGGTGTGGGAGACCCGCACAGGCTCTTCGATACGACCGAGGGCGTGAACGTTGCTGCCTTGGGAGTCGGTGCCGGTGGACTGGTCGAATTGCTGAACCAGAACGGTCTGGTCCATGCCGAGCAATTTGGCATAGGCGCGAATGTAACCGCGAGCGAAGGTATGCCCCGGCAGCTTGTCGAAAGCGCCGGCTTCAAGATTGCTCAGTGACGTCACGGTGAGGTTGAGCTTGAGGGCCACTTCGGCCAGCGACCAGCCATTGCTTTCGCGGGCCTGGCGCAGGGTCTCACCGGGATTTACGCGATTCGCTGCTACAACTTCGGGATGCGCCGCTTTCATCATTGCTCCGACAGGTATTGCTGATATTCCGGCGTACCGGGATAGAGTCGTTTTAATTGCAGACCGTAACTGGCTGCCTTGTCGCGATCTTCAAACACTTTTGCCAGCCGAACGCCGAGCAATAGACTACGTGCATTCTGTTCGGTGAGCTGGCTGAAACGGTCGTAATAGTCACGCGCGGGCACATAATGCCTGTCTTCGAAAGACAACTCAGCCATTTCCAGCAATGCGCGTGGTTGTTGACGGTTCAGGCGCAGGGCTTTTTCCAGCTGTTGCTGGGCCAGATCACGCTGGCCAAGCTTGGCGGCGGTCATGCCGAGGTTTTCGAAGACCCGCGAGCGCTCAGGATACAGGGTATCGGCGGCCGCTTGTTCAAAACGCTCGTAGGCTTCCTTGTAGCGCTGTTCTTCGTAGAGAAAACTGCCGTAGTTGTTGAGGATGCGCGCATCGGCGGGACGTGAGGACAGGGCCTTGCGAAAGTGCTCGTCGGCAAGTGCCGGCTCCATCTCGGCCTGAAACACCAGACCGAGGGCCGCATTGGCGTCGGGGTCGGAACCGTCCAGCTCCAGCGCTTTCTTCAATGGCACCTTGGCGCGCTCGGTCATGCCCTGCTGCAGATAGCCCAGCCCCAGTTGCACGTAGGCAGCCCGCGCTTCATCGCGGCCCTTGCTGGTCTTCATCGGGTTGTAGTCACCCGACAGGACACAACCAGCACACAGGCTGGCCAACAGCAACAGCAGCGCAAAGCGCAGGGACATAGAGATCCTCTCTTAGTTAGTGTTCGCGGCGTTCTGTGCCAGATCGCTGTCGGCGCTCAACTCGCGCACGGCGATGTAACGTTCGCTGCGACGGGTGCGATCCAGCACCTGCCCTACCAATTGACCACATGCGGCGTCGATGTCTTCACCACGAGTGGTGCGCACAGTGACGTTGAAACCGGCCTGATGCAACTGATCCTGGAAGCGGCGGATGGCATTGTTGCTCGGCCGCTCGTACCCGGAGTGCGGGAACGGATTGAACGGGATCAGGTTGATCTTGCACGGGATATCTTTAAGCAACTCGATCATTTCCACCGCGTGCTCAAGCTTGTCGTTGACATCCTTGAGCAAGGTGTACTCGATGGTCAGCACACGTTTCTCGCCAAGGGCGGACATGTAGCGCTGGCACGACTCGAGCAGCATCTTAAGCGGATATTTCTTGTTGATCGGCACCAATTGGTTACGCAATGCGTCATTTGGTGCGTGCAGGGACAACGCCAGGGACACGTCGATGTGCTTGGCCAGCTCATCGATCATCGGCACCACACCCGAGGTGGACAGGGTCACGCGGCGCTTGGAGATCCCGTAGCCGAGGTCATCCATCATCAGATGCATGGCGGCGACGACGTTGTCGAAGTTCAGCAACGGCTCGCCCATGCCCATCATCACCACGTTGGTGATGGCGCGGTCGACGGTGGCCGGGACGCTGCCGAAAGATTTGTTGGCAATCCACACCTGACCGATGACTTCGGCGGCGGTGAGGTTGCTGTTGAAGCCTTGCTTGCCGGTGGAGCAGAAACTGCAATCCAGGGCACAGCCTGCCTGGGACGAAACGCACAAGGTGCCGCGCTTGCCCTGGGGAATGTACACGGTCTCGACGCAGCTGCCGGACGCCACGCGCACCACCCATTTACGGGTGCCGTCGCTGGAGATGTCCTCGCTGACCACTTCCGGACCACGCACTTCAGCAATGGCCTTGAGCTTGTCGCGCAAGGCTTTGCTGACGTTCGTCATGGCGTCGAAATCATCGACGCCAAAGTGGTGAATCCATTTCATTACCTGACCGGCACGGAAACGCTTCTCCCCGATTGAGTCGAAGAATTTTTCCATTTCCGGCTGGGTCAGACCCAGCAGGTTTGTTTTAACAGTCGATGTAGTCATGGATTCACCTTCACTCTGCAAGCAATGCTTAGCGAGTGGTTACTTCAGTAGCTGCGAAGAAGTAAGCGATTTCGCGAGCGGCAGCAGCTTCGGAGTCCGAACCGTGAACGGCGTTGGCGTCGATCGATTCAGCGAAGTCAGCACGGATGGTGCCGGCAGCAGCTTCTTTAGGGTTGGTAGCGCCCATCAGCTCACGGTTGCGAGCGATAGCGTTTTCGCCTTCCAGAACCTGAACGACAACCGGGCCGGAAGTCATGAATGCAACCAGGTCACCGAAGAAACCGCGCTCGCTGTGCTCAGCGTAGAAGCCTTCGGCTTCGGCTTTGGACAGTTGCTTCAGTTTCGAAGCTACAACGCGCAGGCCAGCGTCTTCGAAGCGAGTGGTGATCTTGCCGATCACGTTTTTAGCAACGGCGTCAGGCTTGATGATGGAGAAAGTACGTTGAACAGCCATGGTGTAACTCCAGAAACGGTAATTTGCGAAAAATTAAACCCGCGAATTATACGCGGGTTCTTGGGTATTGCCTAACCTGCGAGACGATCAGTCCAATTCTGCGGCCCAGAGCTCCTGAACCGCTTCGAGCACCTTCTCGCCGACCCGGCCAGAAGTAGCATCGAAGTCAGGCAGTTCAAGAATCATCTGCTGCAAACGGACAAAACCTACAGAGTACGGGTCGAGTCCCTCATGGGCCTCGGCCAGCTCTTCTGCAATGCGTTGAACATCATTCCAACCGTAGCTCATGACAGTCTTACCAGTCAGTGCGGCGCTTCGGCCGCATGGTTAAGCGAATATTTCGGAATCTCGACGGTGAGGTCTTCCTCACCGACGATGGCCTGGCAAGCCAGACGCGATTGCGCCTCAAGGCCCCAGGCACGGTCGAGGAAGTCTTCTTCCAGCTCATCCGCCTCTTCCAGCGAGTCGAAACCCTCGCGGATGATGCAGTGGCAGGTGGTGCAGGCGCAGACGCCGCCGCACGCGCTTTCCATCTCGATATGGTGTTCGTGGGCCAGTTCGAGAATCGATGTGCCGGGCGCAGCCTCGACCACCATGCCTTCAGGGCAGAACTTCTCGTGGGGCAGAAAAATGACCTGCGGCATCAGATATCCTCGATTTCATTCAGGTTGCGCCCCGACAGAGCGGCTTTCACCGTCAGATCCATGCGGCGGGCAGCAAAAGCATCGGTCACTTGCGACAGACGTTTGGTCTGCTGCTCGATGGCGTAACCATCGGTACCTTTCATCAGTTCGGCCAGTTCCTGCATTTGCAGTTCGATGACCATGCGCTCTTCGGCGTCGAGCAAACGCTCGCCATCGGCCTCCAGCGCGCCCTGCACCGCTTCGAGCAGGCGTTGGGCATCGACTTGCTGCTCACGCAGAACGCGGGCGACCTTGTCGTCATTGGCGTGCTGGAACGAATCCTTGAGCATCTTGGCGATTTCGCCATCGGTCAGACCATAGGAAGGTTTGACCTGAATGCTCGCCTCAACGCCCGAGCCCAATTCACGGGCAGACACGCTGAGCAGACCGTCGGCATCGACCTGGAAGGTCACGCGAATTTTCGCCGCGCCCGCCACCATTGCCGGAATGCCACGCAATTCGAAACGTGCCAGAGAGCGGCAATCGCTGATCAGCTCGCGCTCACCCTGCAACACGTGGATCGCCATGGCCGACTGGCCGTCTTTATAGGTGGTGAAATCCTGAGCGCGGGCGACGGGAATGGTAGTGTTGCGCGGAATCACCTTTTCCATCAGACCGCCCATGGTTTCCAGCCCCAGGGATAGCGGAATCACGTCGAGCAGCAGCAGTTCGCCGCCATCGCGCTTGTTGCCAGCCAGGGTGTCAGCCTGGATCGCGGCCCCGATGGCCACCACTTGATCCGGGTCGATTTCCGTCAAAGGCTGACGACCGAAGGCTTCGGCAACGGCTTCACGCACACGTGGCACTCGGGTCGAACCGCCGACCATGACCACGGCGTGGACGTCTTCCAGTTCAATACCGGAATCGCGAACGGCGCGGCGGCAGGCTTTCAGGCTGCGTGCGACCATTGGCTCGATCAACGCATCGAAGGCTTCGCGGGTCAACTGGGCTTTCCAGTCGCCGTAAGCCACTTCCACACTGGCCGCATCGGTCAGGGCTTCTTTGGCAGCGCAGGCGGTTTGCAGCAGATTGCGCTGTGCGCCCGGATCGAGATCGGCGGACAGGCCAGCGCTCTCGATGATCCAGCCGGCAATCGCGTGATCGAAATCATCGCCGCCCAGCGCGCTGTCGCCGCCAGTGGCCAGAACCTCAAAGACGCCGCCAGTCAGACGCAGAATGGAAATATCGAAAGTACCGCCGCCCAGGTCATATATCGCCACCAGACCTTCAGCGTGCTGATCCAGACCGTAAGCCACCGCAGCCGCAGTCGGCTCGTTGAGCAGACGCAACACGTTAAGACCGGCGAGCTTGGCCGCATCTTTGGTGGCCTGACGCTGCGCATCGTCGAAGTAGGCAGGAACGGTGATCACCGCGCCAACCAGCTCGCCACCCAAGGTCGCCTCAGCGCGCTGACGCAGGACCTTGAGGATATCGGCGGAAACTTCGACCGGGCTTTTCGGGCCTTGCACGGTGTCGATGAACGGCATGTGCGATTCGCCGCCGACAAAGCGATACGGCAACTGCTCGCCCAATTGCTTGACGTCGGACAGACCACGACCCATCAAGCGCTTGACCGAGAGCACGGTGTTCAGGGGATCGGAGGCTGCTGCCAGCTTGGCGGACTCACCGACTTCGACGCGGTCGGCGTGATAACGCACGGCGGACGGCAGGATGACCTGCCCGTTGGCGTCGGCCAGCGGTTCGGAAAGACCACTGCGCAGCGCAGCGACCAGCGAATTGGTAGTACCCAAGTCGATGCCCACAGCCAGGCGACGCTGGTGCGGTTGAGGACTTTGGCCGGGTTCGGCGATCTGCAGTAGAGCCATGGTGATCAGGTCTTGTCTGTCTGTCAGCGTGCAATCAGGGCAGCACTGGGTTAATCGTCGAGGCGCTCTTCCAGCTGGCGCACTTCGTAGGTGAGCTTGTCGAGGAACTGCATGCGCCGCATCAGGCGTTCGGCCTGTTCACGTTGCGCTGCATCATCCCAACAGGCTGCGAAGCTTTCGTTGAGCTGTTCCTGAGCTGCCTTCAAACGCCGCTTGAATACCGCAACACCGTCGAGATCGGCACTGTCCTGCAGATCTTCGAGTTCTTCGCGCCATTGCATCTGCTGCAGAAGAAACTCGGGATCGTGGACCGTGACTTCCATCGGCACTTCATGCCCGCTGATTTTCAGCAGGTAGCGTGCGCGCTGGGCCGGACTCTTGAGCGTCTGGTAGGCGTCGTTGAGCCGCGCCGATTGCTCGAGCGCCGAGCGCTGCTCGCGTTCGGATGCATCGGCAAAACGGTCAGGATGGACGCCGCGCGCCAACTCACGGTAGCGCGTGGCCAACTGCTCGAGATCCAGGCGGAAGCTCGGTTGCAGCTCGAATAAAGCGAAATGACAAGGAATACCCACGACCAGCCTCAGATGTTGAAGCTTTCGCCGCAGCCACATTCACCGCGCACGTTGGGGTTATTGAACTTGAAGCCTTCGTTCAACCCTTCCTTGACGAAGTCGAGCTCGGTGCCGTCCAGGTAGGCCAGGCTTTTCGGGTCGATGATCACTTTTTCGCCGTGACTCTCGAACACCTGATCTTCCGCCACTACCTCGTCGACAAACTCCAGCACGTAGGCAAGGCCGGAACAGCCTGTGGTGCGAACACCCAGACGAATCCCTTCACCTTTGCCGCGCCCGTCGAGGGAGCGCCGCACGTGTCGAGCAGCCGCTTCTGTCATGCTGATAGCCATCGTTGACTCCTTACTCGTCGCCGAATCTTGAAATTCAGATCAAGCCTTTCTTCTGCTTGTAATCGCGAACTGCCGCCTTGATAGCGTCTTCAGCGAGCACGGAGCAGTGGATTTTCACTGGCGGCAAAGCCAGTTCTTCGGCCAGCTGAGTGTTCTTGATGGTTTCGGCTTCGTCCAGGGTCTTGCCCTTCATCCACTCGGTGGCGAGGGAGCTGGAGGCGATTGCCGAACCGCAACCGTAGGTCTTGAACTTGGCGTCTTCGATAACGCCCTGATCGTTGACCTTGATCTGCAGACGCATCACGTCGCCGCACGCCGGAGCGCCGACCATGCCGGTGCCGACATCAGGATCTTCCGCGTTCATCTTGCCGACGTTGCGCGGGTTTTCGTAGTGGTCGATGACCTTTTCGCTGTAAGCCATGATTCTCAATCCTCACTCATCAGGGCCGCTCTTGAGACCCTGCAACTGCGCTGCGTTAACGCCGCGTCGCTACAGGATCTGTATCCGGCGGCTTCTATAGTTAGTGTGCCGCCCACTCGATTTTCGAGATATCGACGCCGTCTTTGTACATGTCCCACAGCGGCGACAGAGCGCGCAGCTTGGTAACGGCCTCGCAGACTTTCTGCGCGGCGTAGTCGATTTCTTCTTCGGTGGTGAAACGGCCGAAGGTAAAGCGGATCGAGCTGTGTGCCAGTTCGTCGTTGCGGCCCAGGGCGCGCAGTACGTACGAAGGCTCCAGCGAAGCCGAGGTGCAGGCCGAACCGGACGATACCGCCAGATCCTTGAGCGCCATGATCAGCGACTCGCCTTCAACGTAGTTGAAGCTCAGGTTCAGGTTGTGCGGAACGCGGGCGGTCAGGCTGCCGTTGACGTACAGCTCTTCCAGATGCTCGACCTGCTTGTAGAAGCGATCGCTCAAGGCTTTGATGCGCACGTTTTCAGCGGCCATGTCTTCCTTGGCTACGCGGAACGCTTCGCCCATGCCGACGATCTGGTGGGTCGCCAGGGTGCCGGAACGCATGCCACGCTCGTGACCGCCGCCGTGCATGGTCGCTTCGATGCGCACACGCGGCTTGCGGCTGACGTACAGCGCGCCGATGCCTTTAGGGCCATAAGTCTTGTGGGCGGAGAACGACATCATGTCGACTTTCAGCTTCTGCAGATCGATTTCGACCTTGCCGGTGGACTGAGCCGCGTCGACATGGAACAGCACGCCTTTGGCGCGCAGCATCTCGCCGATGGCGGCGATGTCGTTGATGGTGCCGATTTCGTTGTTGACGTGCATCACCGACACCAGAATGGTGTCTTCGCGCAGTGCGGCGTCAATCATTGCCGGGGTGATCAGACCGTCTTCGGTCGGCTCGAGGTACGTCACTTCGAAGCCTTCACGCTCCAGTTGGCGCATGGTGTCGAGGACAGCCTTGTGCTCGATCTTGCTGGTGATCAGGTGCTTGCCCTTGGAGGCGTAGAAATGTGCCGCGCCCTTGATCGCCAGGTTGTCGGATTCGGTGGCACCGGAGGTCCAGACGATTTCGCGCGGGTCGGCATTGACCAGATCGGCCACCTGACGACGAGCGTTTTCGACAGACTCTTCAGCCTTCCAGCCGAACACGTGGGAACGGGACGCCGGGTTACCGAAGTTTCCGTCGACCAGCAGGCATTCACTCATTTTCTGCGCAACGCGCGGATCAACCGGGGTGGTTGCAGAGTAATCAAGGTAAATCGGCAATTTCATGGACTATCTCCTAAATCAGGGCTGGCGTGCCGCGGGTAGCTCTTCGGCTGTCATTCGACGGCGGACGCTTCAATCTTGTCCAGGCGTGGCGCCTTGCTGCTGCAACGGCGCTGGTCCTGACGCTGGGCCACTTCTTGTACCTCACGGCGAGTCACAAGGTCGGCCAAGCTGATACCGCTCAGAAATTCGTGAATCTGCAGGCTCAAGTCGCACCACAGATGATGGGTCAGGCAGGTATCGCCGGAATGGCAATCGCCCTGGCCCTGGCACTTGGTGGCATCGACCGATTCGTTCACCGCATCGATCACCTGGGCAACCTGGATGCCCTGCATGTCGCGGGACAACTGGTAGCCACCACCCGGACCGCGAACGCTGGAAACCAGGTTGCTGCGGCGCAGCTTGGCGAACAGCTGTTCGAGGTAGGACAGGGAGATGCCTTGGCGCTCGGAGATATCGGCCAGAGACACCGGCCCGTGCTGCGCGTGCAACGCCAGGTCAAGCATGGCGGTCACGGCGTATCGGCCTTTTGTAGTCAGTCGCATGGACAGTTACCACGGAGTTCGGAATGGGCGGGAGTATGCAATTCCCGAGCATTTAAGTCAACTATAAGACCTAGTGCTTTAGTCGGGTTTACCCGCAAAAGAGCGCGCGCACTATAGCAAAGACGGGGCGCGGACAGCCAGCGCAACCGCGTGATCGTTCTTCGCGAGCAGGCTCGCTCCCACATTCGAATGCATGGCTCTTGTGGGAGCGAGCCTGCTCGCGAAGGCCGCGCTGCGGTTTAGCTGGCCTGGCTCTGATCCTTGCCTTTGACGCAAGCGAAGTCTTCTTCGCGCAGCTCAGGCAGATCTTTCGCACAGTAATTGCTGCCCAGATCCTTCAGCGCGCCGCACATGCCTTCCAGACGCCCGTCCACCGCTTGCAGATGGTCGAGCAACTGGCCGATGGCGCGGGCCACCGGGTCGGGCATGTCTTCGCTGACGCCATAAGCGTCGAAGCCGATCTTTTCCGCCATGGCTTTGCGCTTGGCGTCCTGCTCTTCGTCGGTCTTGATGATGATCCGCCCCGGAATCCCCACCACCGTTGCGCCCGGCGGCACTTCTTTGGTGACCACAGCATTGGAACCGACTTTGGCGCCGGCACCCACAGTGAACGGGCCAAGCACCTTGGCGCCAGCACCAACCACCACGCCATCACCCAGCGTCGGGTGGCGCTTGCCTTTGTTCCAGCTGGTGCCGCCGAGGGTCACGCCTTGATAGATGGTGACGTCGTCGCCGATCTCGGCGGTTTCACCAATAACGATGCCCATGCCGTGGTCAATGAAGAACCGCCGACCGACCTTGGCGCCCGGATGAATCTCGATCCCGGTCAGCCAGCGACCGAAGTTCGACACCAGTCGCGCCAGCCACTTCAACTCGTTGCGCCAGAGCATGCCGGCCAGACGATGAATCCAGATCGCATGCATGCCGGGGTAGCAGGTCAGGACTTCAAAAGCGTTACGCGCCGCCGGGTCTCGATGGAATACGCTTTGGATATCTTCACGCAAACGCTCAAACATCATTTAATCCTTCCGCTTTAGAAGCTCGCCACGGGCCGCTTTCTGGGTTTCCGTGAGGATGCCACGCAAAATATTCATTTCCGCCCGGCTGACCGAGCTGCGTCCGTACAACCGGCGCAGGCGCGCCATCAAGTGGCGTGGCTTTTCCGGGTCGAGGAATTCGATGGCAACCAGCGTCTGCTCCAGGTGCTCGTAGAATCGCTCCAGCTCATCCATGGTCGCCAGCTCGGCGCTTTTCACCGAGGCCACTTCTTCTTTCTCGACCTTGCTCGGCTGACCCCGTGCGGCCAGCCAAGCCATGCGCACTTCATAACTCAACACCTGCACCGCCGCCCCGAGGTTCAGCGAACTGAAGGTCGGGTCGGAAGGGATGTGCACGTGAAAATGACATCGCTGCAGCTCTTCATTGGTCAGACCGGAGTCTTCACGGCCGAACACCAAAGCGATCTCGGCGCCCTGCCCGGCTTCCTCGACCACCTTGTTGCCGCATTCGCGCGGATCCAGCAGCGGCCAGGGAATACGCCGGTCGCGGGCGCTGGTGCCGAGCACCAGATTGCAGCCGACCAGAGCATCTTCCAAGGTGGCGACGACTTGCGCGTTTTCAAGGATGTCACCGGCACCGGAGGCGCGGGCGTCGGCCTCGTGGTGCGGGAAGACCCGCGGTTCGACCAGCACCAGTCGCGACAGACCCATGTTTTTCATGGCGCGCGCGGCCCCGCCGATGTTGCCGGGGTGGCTGGTGTTGACCAGGACGACACGAATGTTCTGCAGCAAGGGAGGCGCTCTCGGACACAGGAAAGGGGGGCAAATCTTACAGAACAGCCTACCGTTAAGCTATGAAAGCGAACAGCGTCCTTCACCTGAAGAAAAGTTCTGATAGAATGCGCGGCTTTCTTTAACAACCTTAGGTGACACATCCATGCAGCCCATGCTGAATATCGCGCTGCGCGCCGCCCGCAGCGCCAGTGAACTGATCTTCCGCTCCATCGAGCGCCTGGATACCATCAAGGTCGACGAAAAAGACGCCAAGGATTACGTATCCGAGGTCGATCGCGCCGCTGAACAGAAAATCATCGATGCCCTGCGCAAGGCTTACCCGAATCACTCGATTCAGGGTGAAGAAACCGGCCTGCACGCTGGCACCGGCATCGAAGGCGAAGAGTACCTGTGGATCATCGATCCGCTGGACGGCACCACCAACTTCCTCCGTGGCATTCCGCACTTTGCAGTGAGCATTGCCTGCAAATATCGTGGTCGCCTGGAACACGCAGTGGTTCTGGACCCGGTTCGCCAGGAAGAATTCACCGCCAGCCGTGGTCGCGGCGCTCAACTGAACGGTCGTCGCCTGCGCGTAAGCGGTCGCACCAGCCTCGACGGCGCCCTGCTCGGCACTGGCTTCCCGTTCCGTGACGACCAGATGGATAACCTCGACAACTATCTGGGCATGTTCCGCGCCCTGGTTGGCCAGACTGCCGGCATCCGCCGCGCCGGTTCGGCGAGCCTGGACCTGGCCTACGTGGCTGCCGGTCGTTTCGATGCGTTCTGGGAATCGGGCCTGTCCGAGTGGGACATGGCTGCAGGCGCCCTGCTGATTCAAGAAGCCGGCGGCCTGGTGAGCGACTTCACCGGCGGTCACGACTTCCTTGAGAAAGGCCACATCGTTGCCGGCAACACCAAATGCTTCAAGGCAGTGCTGACGGCGATCCAGCCGCACCTGCCGGCCTCGCTGAAGCGCTAAGCTTTACGCGAAACCAAAAAGCACCCTTCGGGGTGCTTTTTTATGCCTGCAATTCCAAACAGCACAATTCCCTGTGGGAGCGAGCCTGCTCGCGAATGGGCGTGTCAACAAAGGAAATATCAACTGTTGGACCGCATTCGCGAGCAGGCTCGCTCCCACAGGTGAGAATCGCGCGCTGCCCTGAATCGCGGGTATAAAAAAAGCACCCCGCAGGGTGCTTCTTTTCACAACAGTAGCGCTTTACTGACCTGGCTCATTCTGCGACAGGATCAGCTTGCCTTCCTTGTCGACCGGAATCTGGTTGCCCGGATCGCGATCCATCCGCACTTTGCCTTCCTTGCCATCAAGCGAGTAACGCACGTCGTAACCGACGACCTTGTCGCTGATGTCATTGACCGTGTTGCAGCGGGTTTGCGTAGTGGTGTAGGTGTCACGCTCCTGCATGCCCTCCTGCACCTTGTTGCCCGCGTAACCGCCACCGACCGCACCGGCCACCGTGGCAATCTTCTTGCCGGTACCGCCGCCAATCTGGTTGCCCAGCAAACCACCGGCCAGCGCGCCGACCACGGTACCGGCGATCTGGTGTTGATCTTTTACCGGTGCCTGACGGGTCACCGTTACATCCTTGCATACTTCACGTGGAGTCTTGATCTGTGTCTTGACCGGCTCAACGGCTAATACTTGCGCATACTCAGGGCCGCTTTTAACCAGGCTGTAGGTGGCAACAGCACCCCCGGCTGTGACACCGACAGCACCCAATACCGCACCAACCAGCAACGACTTGTTCACATGAACCTCCTGACCATCACATGCGGGACGCGCCCGCGCTTCTCCCAGCCTTGGAGCACAAAAAAAGGCGCGAGTTCAACTCGCGCCTTTTGTTGGCTGACAGCCGGAAAAATCGCTGGCCGTTATGGACGGTCGTCGACTTCCTTGTCGGTGTTAGCCGGAGGAATCAGATCCTCGGTGGTCAGGTTCAGCCAGATCAGCACCACGTTGGCGATGTAGATCGACGAGTAGGTACCCGCCAGTACACCGATGAACAGTGCGATGGAGAAACCGAACAGGTTGTCGCCACCGAAGAACAGCAGCGCCGCGATCGCCAGCAGAGTGGAGATCGACGTCGCCATGGTGCGCAGCAGGGTCTGGGTGGTCGAGATGTTGATGTTCTCGATCAGCGTCGCCTTGCGCAGCACGCGGAAGTTCTCACGCACCCGGTCGAAAACCACGATGGTGTCGTTCAGCGAGTAACCGATGATCGCCAGCACCGCTGCCAGCACCGTCAGATCGAAGGTGATCTGGAAGTACGAGAGGATACCCACGGTCACGATGACGTCGTGGATCAGCGAGACAATGGCGCCGACCGCAAACTTCCACTGAAAGCGGAAGGCCAGGTAGATCAGGATGCCGCCGAGCGCCAGCAGCATGCCGAGGCCGCCCTGGTCGCGCAGCTCTTCACCGACCTGCGGGCCGACGAACTCGACACGCTTGACCGTCGCCGGGTTGTCGCCGCCGACTTTCTGCAATGCGTCTGCGACCTGATGGCCCAACTGCGGGTCTTCACCCGGCATGCGCACCAACAGATCGGTCGTCGCACCGAAGTTCTGCACCACGGCTTCGTGATAACCGGAGGTCGCCAGTTGCTCGCGCACCTTGGTGACATCGGCCGGACGCTCGTAGGTCAGCTCGATGAGCGTACCGCCGGTGAAGTCCAGGCCCCAGTTCATGCCCTTGGTGGCGACACTGAACAAGGCAATGACGGTAAGCAGCAATGTGACGCCGAACGCGAAGTTGCGAACGCCCATGAAGTTGATTGTACGTAACATGGCAGCCCCTTAAATCCACAACTTCTTGAAGTCACGTCCGCCAAAGATCAGGTTGACCATTGCGCGGGTCACCATGATGGCCGTGAACATCGAGGTAAAGATCCCGAGGGACATCGTCACTGCGAAACCCTTCACCGGGCCGGTGCCCATGGCGAAGAGAATGCCGCCGACCAGCAAGGTGGTCAGGTTGGCGTCGAGAATCGCGGTGAATGCCCGGCCGAAGCCTTCGTTGATTGCCCGCTGCACAGTCATGCCGGCGGCGATCTCTTCACGAATCCGCGAGAAGATCAGTACGTTGGCGTCGACCGCCATACCCATGGTCAGGACGATACCGGCGATACCCGGCAGGGTCAGCGTGGCGCCCAGCAACGACATCAACGCCAGCAGCAGCACCATGTTCACCGCCAGCGCGACGGTGGCGATGACGCCGAAGAAGCGGTAGATGGCGATGATGAACAGCGATACGAACAGCATGCCCCACAGGGAAGCGTCGATACCTTTGGTGATGTTGTCAGCACCCAGGCTCGGACCGATTGTGCGCTCTTCAGCGAAGTACATCGGTGCAGCCAGACCACCGGCACGCAGCAGCAGTGCCAGCTCGGACGACTCGCCCTGACCGTTCAGGCCAGTGATGCGGAATTGCGCACCCAGCGGCGACTGAATGGTCGCCAGGCTGATGATCTTCTTCTCTTCCTTGAACGTCTGCACCGCAACGTCTTTCTCGACGCCATCAACCACTTGTTTGGTGTAAGTGGTGACCGGACGCTGTTCGATGAAGATCACCGCCATGCTGCGGCCGACGTTGGAACGGGTCGCGCGGCTCATCAGCTCGCCACCGTGGCCATCCAGACGGATGTTCACTTCAGGCGTGCCGTGCTCGCCGAAACCGGCCTTGGCGTCGGTGACCTGGTCACCGGTGATGATCAGACCACGCTCGATCTGTGCTGGCGGACGGTTGCCCTCGCGGAATTCGAACGATTCGGAAGTGGCTTTCGAAGCGCCCGGCTCGGCGGCCAGACGGAACTCAAGGTTGGCCGTCTTGCCGAGAATACGCTTGGCTTCGGCAGTGTCCTGCACGCCCGGCAGCTCAACCACGATGCGGTTGGCGCCCTGACGCTGCACGATCGGTTCGGCAACACCCAACTCGTTGACGCGGTTACGTACCGTGGTCAGGTTCTGCTTGATGGAGTATTCACGGATTTCCGCCAGCTTGGCCGGGGTCATCGCCAGACGCAGCACCGGTTGACCGTTGAGGTCGGCCGGAACAATGTCGAAATCGTTGAAGTTCTTGCGGATCAGCGCACGGGCCTGTTCGCGGGAGTCTTCATCGCTGAAGCCCAACTGAATGGCACCGCCCAGTTGCGGCAGGCTGCGATAGCGCAGCTTCTCTTTGCGCAGCAGGCTTTTGACGTCGCCTTCGTAGACTTTCAGGCGCGCATCGAGAGCTTTGTCCATGTCCACTTCGAGCAGGAAGTGCACACCACCGGACAAGTCCAGACCCAGCTTCATCGGGTGCGCACCGAGGTTGCGCAGCCATTGCGGGGTGGTCTGTGCCAGGTTCAGCGCGACGACGTAGTCATCACCCAATGCCTTACGTACAACGTCTTTGGCCGGCAGCTGGTCTTCAGCCTTGCTCAGACGGATCAGACCGCCCTTGCCGCCCGCCGTCAGCGTTGCCGCCTTGACGTTGATGCCGGACTCTTTCAGCGCTGTGCTGACGCGAGCCAGATCTGCGTCATTGACCTGCAGAGCCGTGCTGGCGCCGCTGATCTGAATGGCCGGGTCATCGGGGTAAAGATTGGGAGCGGAATAAATCAGACCGATCGCCAGCACCGCCAGGATCAGAATGTATTTCCACAGAGGGTATTTGTTCAGCATCACGCCGCCCGTTATGAACGCGGGGCGCCTTGCGCGCCCCGTCGATTGAGTAGAAGTTGTTGCTCTTAGATCGCTTTCAGCGTGCCTTTTGGCAGCGTGGCGGCGATGGCGCCTTTCTGGAACTTCATTTCCACGGTGTCGGACACTTCCAGAACCACGAAGTCATCGGCAACCTTGGTGATCTTGCCGGCGATGCCGCCAGTGGTCACGACTTCGTCGCCCTTCTGCAGGCTGCTCAGCAGGTTCTTCTGCTCTTTGGCGCGCTTGGCCTGTGGACGCCAGATCATCAGGTAGAAGATGACCAGGAAGCCGACCAGGAAAATCCACTCGAAGCCGCCGCCCATTGGGCTTGCAGCAGCCGGTGCAGCTGCGTCAGCCATGGCGTTAGAGATAAAAAAGCTCATTTAGCACTCCAGTTGCAAATGTTGAATCTTGGGGTCAGAAAACTCAGTCCAAAGGCGGGACGGGAAGTCCGCGTTTGGCGTAGAAGGCATCGACAAAGGCGGCCAATGTACCCTGTTGAATAGCCTCGCGCAAACCAGCCATCAGCACCTGATAATGGCGCAAGTTATGGATGGTATTGAGCATGCTGCCGAGCATTTCGCCGCACTTGTCCAGGTGATGCAGATAAGCGCGCGAGAAGTTCTGGCAGGTGTAGCAATCGCAGGTCGGATCCAGCGGCGATTCATCATGGCGATGGAACGCGTTACGGATCTTCAGCACACCGGTATCGATGAACAGATGCCCATTGCGGGCATTACGGGTTGGCATCACGCAATCGAACATGTCCACCCCGCGGCGCACACCCTCAACCAGATCTTCCGGTTTGCCAACGCCCATAAGGTAACGAGGTTTGTCAGCGGGCATCTGGCCCGGCAGATAATCCAGCACCTTGATCATTTCGTGCTTCGGTTCGCCCACCGACAGACCGCCAATGGCGAGGCCGTCGAAGCCGATCTTGTCGAGGCCTTCGAGCGAGCGCATGCGCAGGTTTTCATGCATGCCGCCCTGGACGATACCGAACAGCGCTGCGGTGTTGTCGCCGTGGGCATTCTTCGAACGCTGCGCCCAGCGCAGCGACAACTCCATCGATACGCGCGCGACGTCTTCGTCAGCCGGATACGGCGTGCATTCGTCGAAGATCATCACAATGTCGGAACCGAGATCGCGCTGCACCTGCATCGACTCTTCCGGACCCATGAACACTTTGGCGCCGTCGACCGGAGAAGCGAAGGTCACACCCTCCTCCTTGATCTTGCGCATCGCGCCGAGGCTGAACACCTGGAAGCCGCCGGAGTCGGTGAGGATCGGGCCTTTCCACTGCATGAAATCGTGCAGGTCGCCGTGCTCCTTGATCACTTGAGTGCCGGGACGCAGCCACAGGTGAAAGGTGTTGCCCAGAATGATTTCCGCGCCCGTGGCGACGATGTCGCGCGGCAGCATGCCCTTGACCGTGCCGTACGTGCCGACCGGCATGAACGCCGGGGTCTCGACGGTGCCACGGGGGAAGGTCAGGCGACCACGACGAGCCTTGCCATCGGTGGCCAGCAGCTCAAAGGACATTCGACATTCGCGACTCATTCTGTTTCCTCTGGGCCTGTCTGTTCAGGGGCAGTTGGAGCGGGATTGCGGGTGATGAACATCGCATCCCCGTAACTGAAAAAGCGGTAGCCGTTTTCCACGGCGGCCTTATAGGCGGCCATGGTTTCGGGATAACCGGCAAACGCGGAAACCAGCATCAACAGCGTGGATTCCGGCAAATGGAAATTGGTCACCAGGGCATCGACAACATGAAACGGCCGGCCCGGATAGATAAAGATGTCGGTGTCGCCACTGAACGGCTTGAGCACACCATCGCGCGCCGCACTTTCCAGCGAACGCACGCTGGTGGTGCCGACCGCAATCACCCGACCGCCCCGCGCACGGCACGCAGCGACCGCATCGACCACATCCTGGCCGACTTCCAGCCACTCGCTGTGCATGTGGTGATCTTCGATCTTCTCGACACGCACCGGCTGGAACGTCCCCGCGCCCACGTGCAACGTCACGAATGCAGTCTCGACGCCCTTGGCAGCAATCGCCTGCATAAGCGGCTCATCGAAATGCAGCCCCGCCGTCGGCGCTGCGACCGCACCCAGACGCTGGGCGTACACGGTCTGATAACGCTCGCGATCCGAGCCTTCATCCGGGCGGTCTATATAAGGAGGCAACGGCATGTGCCCGACGCGATCGAGCAGCGGCAAGACTTCCTCGGCAAACCCCAGCTCGAACAACGCATCATGACGCGCGAGCATCTCGGCTTCGCCACCGCCGTCGATAAGGATCTTCGAACCCGGTTTCGGCGACTTGCTGGAGCGCACATGCGCCAGCACGCGGTGCGCATCGAGCACGCGTTCGATGAGAATTTCCAGCTTGCCGCCGGACGTTTTCTGCCCGAACAGCCGCGCCGGAATCACCCGGGTATTGTTGAACACCATCAAATCGCCCGGGCGCAAATGCTCAAGCAAATCAGTGAATTGACGGTGTGCCAGGGCGCCGCTCGGCCCATCAAGGGTCAGCAGGCGACTACCGCGACGCTCGGCCAACGGATGGCGGGCGATCAGCGAATCAGGAAGCTCGAAAGTAAAGTCAGCAACGCGCATGATGGGGTTCGTCTAGCAGGGCCGGAAAGTCTAGCGGAAATATCGAAAATTGACCATGAAACGTGATTGACCAACGGTAATCACCTCTCTATACTTCGCCGCCATTGAGCCCTGATGGCGGAATTGGTAGACGCGGCGGATTCAAAATCCGTTTTCGAAAGGAGTGGGAGTTCGAGTCTCCCTCGGGGCACCAACACAGAGAAAAAGGTCTTGCGAAAGCAGGGCCTTTTTTTTCGTCTGGTGGAAAGTGGAGGGTTGTTTTTGTCTTTTTTCCAAAACAATCAGGGCAACCAGCTTTTCACTCTTGCGGCGCCGGGGCCAACGCGCCACCGGCTAGCCTAATGCCCAACCGTCTAGGGCAACAAGCCCATCAAAAAACCTCAATCGAACCTGCAGTAATTGCTCTGACTCCATGTCCTGACGCTGGGGAACTGGCCGGATCGGTTACGTGCCGCAGGTTTTGCCAAACGCCCTGTCATAATCGCCTGATCCCGGCTAGTTCGAGCTCAAAGCCTACTTTCGATTTCCTCCCAGATGTACGCGTAGTGGTACTTCAACCAACGAACCAGCACTTTATCGAACTGGCGACGAAACCAGTTTCGCTCTCTAGCTGCCAGCCTTTCCTCAATCGACTCTCTCAGTATGTCGGGGTCGAAACCCGTCCATATCGGAGGCACAGGTGCAACGAGATTGGTAAAGCACACCGGCGCGACCTCTGAATAAAGAATTGAGTAAAGGATTTCAGGGTCGACACCTCTCACCTTATTCGCCAAATAATCATATTCCACGGGAAAATCATTGAATGGCTCGGAAAGAGCGGCTCTAACTTTTGTCAGTTGTGGCTCGGTCAGAAGATATCCCAATGTGTGAGCTCCTCTAACTCTTCATCCAGTGAACTCGCTACCGCTTCGCCTGCAATACCACCGGCAGGCGAGCTGCGGGCAAACCATCGAAGAACACGTCGGGCGAACCTGTCGCGATGGGGTTCGTTCCGTGCCCTGGAACAGGACAGCTGGAGGGATCGCTTTTACGAGCGGCTGGGTTAGCCATGGATGACTCCTGTCAAAAAAATCCTTTTCGAGAGGTAAACCTATCACGAAATTCAGCCTGGACGGCCGCATCCGATCATTCAAAAAAGTGCTTGTTCACCAGACCGCGCTACCTGTTTCTCCGGTTAACGCGGTTGGTACTTCGCTGGCGTTTTCTACCTTGCCGTCAACTCAGGCTTCACAATGGGACGCGGCTCCTCCCTACTCCTTGACTGCAAACATCCGCCTAGCAATCTCCCGCCCCCGCTCCACCCCTTCCTTCGTCAACCATATCGACTTGTTCCTGTTAACCGGATTACTGATCAAACCCTGCTCGTGCAAGCGGTTCATGATCTCGAAGTCATAGCCCTTCCACGCATTGCCGTCGTCGGAGCTATAAGCTGCCAGGAGAGCAAGGACGGCGTCGTCGATCAGTTTCATGTCGTATTCCATGATGGTCACTCCGCTGATGTTCAGTGTTTGTAATCAAAGCGTCGTATCAAAGGGGATGTCAATGCTGCGCGAGCTTGTAGGTTTTAGATGCCCGATTGCTGGTTGCCTCGCATGCGATCCCCGCCCGTATAATCACGCCCGCACGGCAAACCTCCTCTGGCCTTTCGCGCATTGGTTTCAAGCCTTCCACTTCACTGACAGACATCCCCATGGAAACCTCACTGGAAACCGTCGCCCTCTTCTCCCTCAAACTTGCCTACGAAGAAGAAGGCCTGAGCCCGATCCTGCGCGATGACATGGTCATGGGCGATTACCAGAAAGATGTTTTCGAGCTACTGGTGAAACGCGGCGATGTCGAGGCCATTCAGTTCAAGATGAACGAATGCCTGAACCTGGCGCTGGATGCCTTGGGTGGGGTCGAGAAGCCGTTGGGGCGGGAGTTGCGCAAGTTGTCGGCGGAGTTGGCTCAGGCGCGGTCGGTGGAGCAGCTGGGTCAGCCGCTGCTCGCGCTGAAGGGGTATTTGCGCGACATTCTTTGAGTGCCGCGCTACAGCCATGCCGCTATCTCGTCCGATCAGCGACGCGCTTTCAGTACTCGAATATCCGTTGGAAAGCCGTCAGCGCCAACCAGTTGTTTCCAGCCCATGTATTGAAACTCACCATTGGGATCGATGTAGTCGCCCTTCTCTGGTTGCCCGCCGCCAACTATCGCAACACGCTTCACTTCGCCACAGCCGCCATCCGACGGTCGCACCGTGTAGATCACATAGGGCTTCACGTATTGCGTGGCGCGGAAGTATTGGCCGCAGATTTCGTCGACGGTGATGAGCATGGTTTTCAGGCGGGCTTCGCCGTCGGTGTCTTCGTGCAGTTTCAGGAAGGAGATGTCGCCGACGTCGCTGTAGCCGAGGGAACGGGCACGTTGGTAGGCGGGGGAGTTCTGGTGCGCAATACGGCCCTCCTCCACACCCCGTTGCATTTGCGCGGCGAACTCGGCTTTGCCTTGGGCCAGGGTTGCCTCGGCGTGGGCGGCGACGTTTTCGCAGTGGGCATACTCGCTGGAGTCGAGGTGTTGCGGTAGCAGGTTGAGGCGGCGCTCGTTCATGGAGGCGAGGCTGTCTTGCAGGCCCGACGTGGCTGCATAGGCAGCGGAGACGCGACCGCTCTGGACGTCGGCGATTGTCTCCTGCATCCGCTGGCAATTGGCGAGGTAGTAATTCCAGCTGGCTTGCGGGTGTTCTTTCGCGAAGCAGAAGGCTGGGGTAATGGAGATGGCAAGGGTGAGAGCGCCGAGCAGTTGCAGCAAACGAGTTGTGGAAAACATGGGTAGTCCATTACAGAGAAGGCATGGCGCGACGCTACTATTTTGCTATCGTGCCGTCCACTCTCAACAGGCGACCAAGTTGTCGCCTCTGTTTCGTGGCAAGGAAAGAAATCCGATGGATGCTGTGTTGTGTTTGGTGGTCATGGCGGCAATGTGGTTCTGGGTGGTGCGACAGCGCGGGCATTGGAATCTGTTGTTGGCAAACCTCGCCGGAGCGGGTAGCGCTGTGGTGGCGGGCATTGTCTTCACACTGCTTTATGACGGGCTGTTCGGCACCACCATGGCAGCGCCGGGACTGCATAACAGCCTGGTGGTGTTCATGACCAGCGCGGGCGTTCTGGCGGGTGTGTGGTTGTGGATCGCCAAGCGTCGACAGCCGGCGCATCCGGTTGCACGTCAACTGCTCGCGGGGGTCTGTGGCGTTGCCGCAGGCATGGTCACGTTGATTTTTCTGGCGGCGAATTATTTTCCGCAGCCGTAGCCGGACGGCGCGTCTATTTTGCTATCTTGCCGCGCATCGTCGGGGCTCGCTGATCGTCTCGCGCCGCGCTTGGATTGTTGAAAGGTAAGGAAAGGATCAAATGGAGTTTTTGCGTCTTCTGGCGTTCGTTGCTGTCTGGGGTTTCATGTGGCGCTGGGTGGTGAAGAACCGCGGCAGCTGGAACATTTTCTACGGCAACATCGTTGGCGCAGCGGGTGGGTTCATTGTCGGGCTGGTGATGTTGTCGATCACGTTCTCGCTGTTTCCCTCGTCGTTCGATCACGAGGCGGCGCAGGCGCAAAACACGCCAGTCGTCGAGTCGACCTCTGTGTTGCCTGAAGCCGAGGCAGTCACGCCCGCCACTGAACTGAAAGATGCGCCGGTTTTTGCTGCCATCGAAGCGGACGACAAGCCTTCCCCCCCGGACTCCGCACTGTTGCCGAATAACGTCAGCCGAGCGCCGAAATCAATGGCGGTACAGACGGTGCTGAATCAAAGCGACTACGAGGGTCGCATGGCCCTGGCCGCGCTGAACAAGAAGTTGCGCGGCGACGCACAGGCCGACAAGTCGATGATCGCGTATGTCATGTGCAGCCCGTTTGTCACCAGCACCCTGCGCTATCCCGCGTCGGCGCGTTTTGCCGACAGCAAAGCGCTGGTCAGCCATCGCTACAAGGATCAGGTCTACAGCTTCAGCAACAGCGTCACCGCGCGCAACATGAATGGCGACGATGTCACCTACCGTTTCGATTGCTCTGTGCAAGAGCTGCCGAGAGTTGACGCGACGGCCGGGGAATGGCGTTTGCTGGCGCTGAAACTGCAAAAAGCCGACTCTTAAGGCTGATTTAAGGGATCAAGGCGCCGGCTGCGCTATCATCGCCGGCCTGTGCGCCTTGAGCTTTGCCCTCGATGTTTTCAACACCTGATGACCTCACCTCGCTGCCTCCTGTACTGGCCGGCCCGCTGCTGCGGCGGCTGGAGCCGACGCGCGTGGTGCTGTGGCTGGTGGGCTCGCGTAAACTGACGCTGACCTTGCGCCTGCAAGGTGTAGGAGATATCCCGCTCGACTCAGCGAAATGCACGGTCATTGCCGTAGGCCGTCATGCGTTCGTGCATCTGATCGACGTCCAACTTGAATGCGCCCTGCCCTGCGACACGTTTATCGCTTACGACCTGCTGATCGATGACGCCATCGGTATGGCTGAGTGGGCGCCTCATCTGCTTTACCCCGGCGCTACCTGCGCGAACCTCGTCGTGCGTTCGCGGATCGATCAATTGCTCCACGGCTCCTGCCGCAAGCCGCATCATCCGGCAACCGACGGTTTGCTCTGCGTCGATCAATTGCTGGCCGACGAAACCGATGCGCAACGGCGCCCGGCGCTGCTGATGATGAGTGGTGATCAGGTCTATGCCGACGACGTCGCCGGGCCGATGCTGCGGGCGATTCATGCCTTGATCGAGCGTCTGGGTCTGTTCGATGAGCACCTTGACGGTGCCGTGGTCAGCGACAGCGCCAAGCTCTATGAGCACCCGGCCAGCTACTACCACCGTGCGGATTTGTTACCGGCGCTGGAGAGCAACGAGACCTTGCGCGAGCGATTTTTCGGTGGCGCGCGTAAGCCGATTTTCACCAGCAGTAGCGCCGACAATCACCTGGTGACATTCGCCGAAGTCATGGCCATGTACATGCTGGTGTGGTCGCCGACGCCGTGGTCGCTGATCAATCCGAGCGCGCCGACGCTGACGCCAGAACGCCGCAAGCGCTACAACCTCGAGCAGACGCGCATCGATGCCTTCAAGGCGGGCCTGGGCAACGTCGCGCGGGCGCTGGCGCATCTGCCGAGCCTGATGATTTTCGATGACCACGACATCACTGATGACTGGAATCTTTCTGCGCAGTGGGAGGAAACGGCCTACGGCCATCCGTTCTCCAAACGCATCATTGGCAATGCGCTGATTGCTTATCTGTTGTGTCAGGGCTGGGGCAACAATCCGGACGCTTTCAAAGGAATGCTGGAACAGACCGCGCAACTGAGCGCCAGCGGTGATGACGGCTATCTGGACATGCCGGTGCAGGACGATCTGATTGATCAGTTGCTGCGCTTTCAACAGTGGCATTTCGTGCTGCCGAGCACTCCGGCACTGGTGGTGATCGACACGCGTACCCGGCGCTGGCGCAGCGAGATGGCCCTCAAGCAGCCGTCAGGCCTGCTCGATTGGGAAGCCTTGAGCGAACTGCAACAGGAACTGCTCGATCACCCTTCGGCAATCATCGTGTCGCCGGCGCCGATCTTCGGCGTGAAGCTGATTGAAACCGTGCAGAAGGTGTTCAGCTGGTGCGGTTATCCGCTGCTGGTCGACGCGGAAAACTGGATGGCCCATCGCGGCGCGGCGCAGGTGATCCTGAACATTTTCCGACACTCGCGCACACCGGGGAACTACGTGGTGCTGTCCGGCGATGTGCATTATTCCTTCGTCTACGAAGTCCTGATCCGCCACCGCAAGGCCGGCCCACGGATCTGGCAGATCACCAGCAGCGGCATCAAGAACGAATTCCCACCAACGCTGCTGGAATGGTTCGACCGCCTCAACCGCTGGCTCTACTCACCGCGCTCGCCGCTGAACTGGTTCACCAAACGCCGCTTGATGCGCATCGTCCCATATACGCCGGAACATGCCGAGGCCGGGGAGCGGCTGTGGAATTCGGCGGGGATCGGACAGGTGTTTTTCAATGAACAGGGGCAGCCGAGCGAGATTGTTCAGCACAACTCGAATGGGGCGGAGAAGACGAGAATGCTGGCGCCGGAGTTGGGAGATGGGCCAGACTGAAACCAGATCTGAGTATAGGTGGAGGGCCCGGCAACGGGCACTCCACCTGCTGACAATTACAGCAGATAAGGATTACAAGCCTCTCGGAAACGTCTCCGAAGTGCTTAAGTGATACTGGGCGCAATCACAGTCGACCTCGCTGTGTACCAACCACTCGCAGGCCCACATCATGCAAACCATCACCTTCAGCAAAACCACAGCTCACCTGGCCTTGTCGATGGACCAAGCAACCAATGATCGCGAACCGTTGCTGATTACCAGGCGCGGTGCCGAACCGGTTGTGATGATAGGTCTGACTGACTATGAGTCACTTTTGCGGACAGTCAATTCGCTGTCCTTACCAGACACTCCGCAGCAGTGATTATGCAGATAGGGCTGACGACAACGCCCGCCCAACCCCTCTGACAATCATCCCTACCTCGCGCTCATCAATCGTCAACGGCGGGAGCAACCTGATGGTCTTGCCACGAGTCACGTTGATCAACAAGCCGTGATCCCGCGCAGCGATCAGCGGCAGGTCGCGCACCGGTTGTTTCAGCTCGATGCCGATCATCAGGCCCTGCCCCCGGATTGCCAGCACGTTCGGGTTGTCTGCCAATTCGGCGCGCAAGCGTTCCAGCAGCCGTGCGCCCTGCACCCGCGCATTCTCCAGCAAACCTTGTTCCTCGATGATGTCCAGCACCGTGCAGCCGACCCGGCAGGCCAGTGGATTGCCGCCGAAGGTGCTGCCGTGGCTGCCTGGGGTAAACAGGTCCGCCGCGCGGCCACGGGCCAGGCAGGCGCCAATCGGCACGCCATTGCCGAGGCCTTTGGCCAGGGTCATGACGTCGGGCACGATGCCTTCGTGTTGACAGGCGAACCATTGCCCGGTGCGGCCGATGCCGGTCTGGATTTCATCGAGCATCAGCAGCCACGCGTGGCGATTGCACAGGTCGCGCAGGGCTTTGAGATAACCCGGCGGTGCGACTTGTACGCCACCTTCGCCCTGGATCGGTTCGACCAGAATCGCCACGATGCGCGCGCCGTGTTTGCGCTGTATTTGCTCCAGCGCGGCGAGATCGCCGAACGGCACTTTGACGAAGTCCCCCGGCAGTTCGTTGAATCCCAGGCGCACTGCCGGGCCATCGCTGGCAGACAGCGTGCCGAGGGTGCGGCCATGGAAAGCGTTGGCCATGACCACCACCAGCGGCTGCTCGACGCCTTTGCGCCAGCCGTACAGGCGCGCCAGTTTCAGTGCCGTCTCGTTCGCTTCAGCGCCGGAGTTGTTGAAAAACGCGCGCTCCATCCCCGACAACGCCGTCAGCCGTTTGGCCAGCTGTAGTTGCCAGTCAATGCTGTACAGGTTTGAAATGTGCAGCAGCAGCCCCGCTTGCTCGCTGATCGCCGCGACGATGCGCGGATGCGAGTGGCCGACATTGGTCACTGCCACACCGGCAACAGCGTCCAGATATTCGCGCCCCGCCTGATCCCACAGGCGCGTGCCCAGGCCCTTGGTGAAACTCAGGGCCAGTGGTTGGTAGGTGTTCATCAGGGCGGCGGTCATGACGTGAAACTCCATTGCAGGTCGGTGTTTTTGCAGTATGGTTAGCCACCTGAGCTGGATAAACCCGGAAAAACTTCAATCATTTAAAAGCCGAGCTTGATAATGGATTTGTTTCAGTCGATGGGCGTCTACGTCAAAGTGATCGAAACCGGGAGCATGACGGCCGCCGCTGCGAAGTGCGAAATGTCGACGACGATGGTGGGCAATCATCTGCGCGCGCTGGAGCAACGGCTCGGCGTGCAACTGCTGCAACGCACCACGCGCCGCCAGCGCCTGACCGAATTCGGCAGCGTCTATTATCAGCGCTGCCTGGAAGTGCTCGGCCTGGTGGCCGACTCCGAACGCCTTGCCGAACAAGCGTCGGACGAGCCGCGCGGCTTGCTGCGTATCACTGCGCCACTGACCTTCGGCGTCGAACGACTGACCCCGGCCCTCAGCGAATACTCCTTGCTGTATCCGCAAGTGAAGCTCGACGTGGTACTGACCAACAGCCGTCCGGATCTGCTGGAGAACGGCCTCGATGTCGCATTCCGCCTGGGCAATTTCGACCAATCCAACCTGATCGCCCGCCCCCTGATCGACTACACCCTGACGGTCTGCGCCTCCCCCGACTACATCGCGCGGCGCGGCATGCCGCACACGCCACAGGATTTGCAGCAACACGATTGCCTGTCCTTCGCCTACCCGGCTGGGGATGACTGGCAATCGGTGGAAAAACGCTGGCGTCTGAGCGGCCCGGAAGGTGAAGTCCTCGTCGACGTCAGCGGGCCGATGCTGATCAACAGCTCCGCCGGTCTGCACCAGGCGGCGCGCAACGGCATGGGCATCATGATGCTGCCCGACGCGCTGGTGGAGCAGGATCTGCGCGACGGCAAACTGGTCAGGGTAATGACGGACTACCAACCGCCGAGCAGGCCGATGCATCTGTTGTATGCGCAGGATCGCTATCGATTGCCCAAGCTGAGACGGTTTGTCGAGTTTGCGATGCGTACTTGGGGGAAACCTGACGTCGGCCGGCCGTAATCAATCACGATGGAAATTGATAAGGACTTGAATATCCCATGAACGACAGCCTTACCGTGCGCGACTTGCATCCCGGCGAAACAGAATCGGCGAGGCTGTTTCTCAGCCAGCATGGCTGGGGCCATCGCATTGGCGATGCCGAATCTTTTGCTCGCTTGATTCACAATTCGCAGCGTACAGCTGTTGCGCTCTTGGGCGAGCAAATTGTCGGTTTCGCTCGAGCAATTACCGATGAGGTCTCCAACGGCTATCTGTCTATGGTGGTGGTCGATGACCAGCATCGGCGCAAAGGAATCGGGCGGGCACTGGTGGAGTACGTCATGGGTGACAACCCGGACATCACCTGGGTGCTGCGCGCTGGACGCGAAGGCGCTGAAGCTTTTTTCGCCGGCCTGGGCTTCGAGAAGTCCGTGATTGCCATGGAACGTCAGCGCCGCAAATAGCGCGCAGTGGAAAAATCCCGACCACCAGACCGTTGCTCCGTGACAACGCCGCCCCGCTCCCCTAAATTAGTCGGCCTGAAAAAGACCTCGTGCTTTCTCGCCTCAACTCAAGTTAAAAAGTAGTGAAATTTCAATGTCCGATTTCAACACCGCTGAATCCGTAGTCACCCAGTCGTCCAAAGCGGAATACGAAAACTCCATCAATCTTTCACAACACCTGCCTCAAGCCAAAATCATCAGCGAGATGGTCCTCGACGCGTTCCAGTCGACCCGCGAGAGCGACCAGATCCGCGAATTGCGTGCGGCGATCCGTCAGGCGCATGACAGTTTTGATGACGACAAGGCGTACGAGCTGATGGGCGAACTCAAGCGCCTGAAAGACGCCGAGGCAGCCGACATCGCCGCGCTGGAAGACCTGAGCAGCAAGTTCTCGATCGGGCGCATTCTGTCCAGCTTCAAGGACGATCCGGCGTTTCAGGAAATCGTTTATGGTCTGGCGCTGAAGGTGCTGAATCAGACCCATCAGGCGATCAGCAATCCGAGCGGCGGCAAGAGCAAAGCTGCGAAGAAGAAAGAAGTGGAAATCTTCACCATCAGCAAGGACGGCGCCAGCGTGACCCTGCCAATGCGCACGCCGCGTTCGCGTCTGAATGTTGATCGTGAGGCACTGGAATTCCTCGGTTTCACCTTCGTCGGTGAAGGCGATGAAGCCGAGCTGGAGAGCGAAACCTTCGTCGATAACGCCGGTACGGAACAGGCGGTGAACCGCAAAAACATCATCACCGCCCTGCAGCAGCAAACGGCGTTTGATGGTTACAGCATCGCGGCGCAGTAATCTGCCAAGCACTTGTGAAAAAGCCCCGCGCTGATTGATCAGGCGGGGCTTTTTGTTTGAGGCGGGAACCTCAAGCCGAAGGATGCAACGCCGCAATCATGTCCACTTCAATCGCCGCATTCTTCGGCAACTGATAAACGCCGATGGTCGTGCGCGTATGCCGTCCGGCATCGCCCAGCACATGGCTGAACACGTCCGAAGCGCCGTTGGCCACTTCGCTCAGGTCGACAAAGTCAGCAGTCGACTTCACATACACCGTGACACGCAACAACGCGCGAATCTTGTCCAGCGAACCGACCGCATCGACGATCAGCGCCAGGCAACGCATGGCGCTGATGCTCGCCGCTGCTTGTGCATCCTTGAGGTTCAATTCCAGCCCCACGCGACCGGGATACAGGATCTTGCCATTGACCCGCGGCACCATGCCGCTGATGTACAGCTCATCGTGATGACGGATCAGCGGCGCGTAATTGCCACCGGCGGTGTTCTCGCCATGGATGTCGTAGTTGAGTTCTTCGGCCAGGGCGATAAAGCGCTCATCGCAGGTCATCCGTTCGGTCATTGCGCCCAGCCTTTTGATCAATGCACGGGTTAGGACAGTCGACCACCGGGGGATGGCGTGGAGCTACTACTGTCGGGGTTGGATCCAAATCTAGGGTGTTTGCGTAAGTTGTGCAACCAGCGTAGATGGAACAAAAAGCCCCAAACCTTCGGATGCCCCGGACCACAAGCTGATCTTCAGCGGCGCTCAAACAGTGTTCAAGCGCTCAACCATATCTGGAAATTTTTCAACCAGTCGTATCAATAAGGCTGCTTGAGCATTGGGCTTCGACTTTTCCTGCTCCCAATTTCGAAGGGTGTTTGGACTTGTCCTGATTCGACTGGCAAAAACAGCTTGAGACATATGCAGTTTTTCTCGAAGAGCCACAATTTCCTGTGCGCCCACTTCAGGTACAGGCTTGTCCTCAAGCACTGTATTGCGCAGTGTGATCTTGCCCTCGCGTTGAGCCGCCATCTCATCAACGCCCTGCATTAACTCTGCAAACAGGTCGCGTTTTTTCATGGGGTACCTCGTTTTTTCAACTCTTTATCAATGGCTGTCCTGAGTGCCCTCTCCTGCTCGGCAGTCAGCTTCTCAACCTCATCTTTGTCGTAAATGGCGAACATCCAGAACTGACCATCATTCATAAGCCAATAGTAGAGAGCCCGCAAGCCGCCCCGTCTTCCCTTGCCACGGCGAGAATCAGCCCAGCGCAGCTTACGGAAGCCACCCGTTCGAGGCATTACATCGCCCGCAAGCGGATTGCTCTGAAGGTAGTTCTGCATTGTTCGATATTCGTCGTCCGTCAGATAGCGGCCAACGCTTGTGGTAAATATCGTGGTTTCAAAAAAGATTGTTCGCATAGTCAAACTATAAGCAGCTTGACTATAGATAGCCTATCAACAAATTGCTGCTCGAATAAACAAAAAACCCCGCACATCTCTCAACGTGCGGGGTTTTTCCTGAAGCCTGCAAACCTTACGGCGCGTACGTCAGCAACAGCTCTGCCGGCACCTTGAAGTCCAGGGACATCATGACGCTCAACGCAGTGATGGTGAAGATCGAGAACACGAACAGCTTGCGTGCCCAGACGGTGTCATCGACTGCCTTGTAGCCGGTCCAGGCCATGTACAGCCAGTACATGCCCATGGCGGCGGCGACGGCGAGGTAGCTCATGCCGGCGTAGCCGCTGAAGGTCAGCATCAAGGTCGCCACGAGGAACGCCAGGATGTAGAGCAGGATGTGCTTCTTCGCCACTTGAATGCCGCGTTTCACTGGCAGCACCGGAATCGATGCGGCCAGGTAATCGTTGAAACGGAAAATCGCGATGGCGTAGGAATGCGGCATCTGCCACAGGCTGAACATCACCAGCAGGGTCAGTGCGGCCATGTCGAAGCTGTTGGTCACGGCAACGTAACCGATCACTGGCGGCATGGCCCCCGACAGACTGCCCACCAGCGTGCCGTGAACCGACTTGCGCTTGAGGTACAGGCTGTAGAAGCCGACGTAGATGATGAAGCCGATTACTGCGAACAAGGCAGCCAACGGGTTGGCCACCTTGAACAACAAGGAAACGCCGAGAACACCCAGAATGGTCGCGTAAACCAGGGCCAGTTTCAGGGAGATGAGGCCCTGGACCAGCACACGGTTCTTGGTGCGTTCCATCTTCAGGTCGATGTCGCGGTCGATGCAGTTGTTGAACACGCAACCGGAGGCCACGACCAGGGAAGTACCGATCATGGCGGCCAGAAACACCGCCAGATCGACATGCCCTTTCGAGGCCAGGAAGAACCCGCCTGCCACAGAAAGCACGTTACCGAAAATGATCCCCGGTTTGGTGATTTGGATAAAGTGCTTGAGCGACATCGGGTCTACCTCACTTCGCCATCATGTACGTGTGGATGCTGAACATGATCCACAGCGACAGGCCAACCAGCAGCACGATCACGATCGCCGTAAAGACGAATGCGATCACGTTGTTACGCTGTGCAATGGAACGATCCAGGTGCAGGAAGTAATACAGGTGAACAATCACCTGGATCACTGCGAACAGCAGAACGATTGCCAGCGTCGTCGACTTCGGCAGGGTCGGGTACATCACCAGACCGAACGGAATGACGGTCAGGATTACCGACAGGATGAAGCCGATGGCGTACGACTTGACGCTGCCGTGGCCAGCATCGTGGCTGTCATGGGAGTGTGCATTAGCCATTACAGAGTCCCCATCAGGTAAACAACGGTGAAGACGCAGATCCAGACCACGTCCAGGAAGTGCCAGAACAGGCTCAGGCAGCTCAGACGGGTCTTGTTGGTCGACGTCAGGCCATGCTTGTTGACCTGATACATCATGATGCCCATCCAGATCAGACCGGCCGAAACGTGCAGACCGTGGGTACCGACCAGGGTGAAGAACGCCGACAGGAAGCCCGAACGGCTAGGACCGAAGCCCTCGGAGATCAGCAGGTGGAACTCGTTGATCTCCATGGCGATGAAGCCCGCGCCGAGCAGGAAGGTCATGAACAACCAGCCCAGGACCGCCTGCTTCTTGCCCTTGTACAACGCCAGCATGGCGAAGCCGTAGGTGATCGAACTGAACAACAGCAGAGCGGTTTCGCCCAGCACGTAAGGCAGTTCGAAGATGTCGTGGCCCGACGGGCCACCGGCAACGTTGTTTACCAGTACTGCGTACACCGCGAAGATCGACGCAAACAGAATGCAGTCGGTCATCAGGTAGAGCCAGAAACCGTATACGGTCATCTCGCCCGAGTCGTGGTGATGGTCATCGTGCCCATGGTCACCATGGGCGTGTCCAACATTGGTCACTAAGTTCGACATGGTTTAAGCCTGTTCCAACGAGGTTTCAACACGGGTGGCATTGGCCGGGATTTTCCCTGCCGCGACCAGACGCTTGTGCTGCTCGGCTTCGATACGCTCGATCGTTTCAACCGGAACCATATAGCCCTGGTCGTCACGTGCAGCGTGGATCACGAAGTAAACGACGGTGCCCACCAGGCTCGCGATCGCCAGCCACCAGATGTGCCAGATCATCGCGAAACCGAAGACGGTCAACAGCGCGCCCATCACCACGCCAGTGGCGGTGTTGTTCGGCATGTGGATCGGCTCGTACTTGGCCGGACGCTGGTACGCAGTACCGTTTTCCTTGGCTTCGGTGAACGGGTCGATGCAGTCAGCCTTAGGCAGCACAGCGAAGTTGTAGAACGGTGGTGGCGACGAGGTCGACCATTCCAGGGTGTGTGCATTCCACGGGTCACCGTGATCGCAAACGTTCTCTGGCTTGTTGCGGTCACGCACACTGACGTACAGCTGGATCAGTTGGCAGGCGATACCGACAGCAATCATCACCGCACCGAACATGGCAACGTACAGGTACGGTACCCACTCAGGGTTGGTGGTGGCGTTCAGACGACGGGTCATGCCCATGAAGCCCAGTGCGTAGAGCGGCATGAACGCGACGAAGAAGCCCGAGATCCAGAACCAGAACGCTGCTTTACCCCAGCCTTCGTGCAGCTTGAAGCCGAACGCTTTCGGGAAGTAGAACGCGAAGCCAGCGATGTAACCGAATACCGCACCGCCGATGATCACGTTGTGGAAGTGCGCGATCACGAACAGGCTGTTGTGCAGCACGAAGTCAGCACCCGGGATGGCCAGCAGTACGCCGGTCATGCCGCCGATGGCGAAGGTCACCATGAAGCCCAGAGTCCACATTACCTGGCTGGTGAAGCGCAGACGGCCCTGGTAGATGGTGAACAGCCAGTTGAACAGCTTCACACCCGTCGGGATGGAAATCAGCATCGTCGCCAGACCGAAGAAGGCGTTGACGCTTGCACCCGACCCCATGGTGAAGAAGTGGTGCAGCCAGACCATGAAGCCCAGTACCGAGATCGCGCCCGAGGCGTAGATCATCGAGTGGTGGCCGAACAGTTTCTTGCCGGTGAACGCCGAGATCACTTCCGAGAAGATGCCGAAGGCCGGCAGGATCAGGATGTAAACCTCAGGGTGGCCCCACGCCCAGAACAGGTTGACGTACATCATCGGATTGCCACCAAGTTCATTGGTGAAAATGTGGAAATCCATGTAACGGTCAAGGGTCAGCAGTGCCAGGGTAGCGGTCAGGATCGGGAACGAAGCCACGATCAGAACGTTTGCCCAGGTGCAGGTCCAGGTGAAGATCGGCATGTCCATCAGTTTCATGCCAGGGGTACGCATTTTCAGTACGGTCGCGAGGAAGTTGACCCCGGTTAACGTCGTACCCAATCCGGATAGCTGTAGCGCCCAGATGTAGTAATCCATCCCCACGCCAGGGCTGTATTGCAGACCCGACAGCGGCGGATACGCAACCCAACCGGTCTTGGCGAATTCACCGATACCCAGCGACAGGTTGATCAGCACAACGCCGGACACCAGCAGCCAGAAGCTCAGGGAGTTCAGGAACGGGAACGCAACGTCACGCGCGCCGATCTGCAGCGGCACTGCAAGGTTCATCAGGCCGGTGAAGAATGGCATCGCCATGAAGATGATCATGATCACACCGTGAGCGGTGAAGATCTGGTCATAGTGTTCAGGTGGCAGGTAGCCAGGCGAACCCTCGGTGGCCATGGCCAGCTGGGTACGCATCATGATCGCGTCGGCAAAGCCGCGCAGCAGCATGACCATGGCGACGATGATGTACATCACGCCGATTTTCTTGTGGTCGACCGAAGTCAGCCACTCGGTCCACAGGTACGTCCACTTCTTGAAGTAAGTGATCGCAGCGAACAGCGCCAGACCACCGAGGGCGATCATGGCGATGGTCACCATCACGATCGGCTCGTGGAATGGGACTGCTTCCCAACTTAATTTACCAAACATCGTTTACTCCTCTGCCCCGGCAGCTGAATGCGAACCCGCGTCAATATCCGTGGCCGCCACTTCTTTCTCTTTCTTCTCGTGCTTCAGCGGCTTGCCCGGCTTCATACCTTCGTACTTGTCGACGATGATCTGGAACTGGTTCGGCGTGACCGACGAGTAGAGTTCGACTGGGTTGTTCTGGCTCGGTTTGGCCAGGGCCGCGTATTCAGCCTGATCAAGCTGTTTAGGCGACTTCTTGACTTCATTTACCCAGGCGTCGAAATCTTCCTGAGTGGTGGAGATAGCCTTGAATTTCATACCGGTGAAACCGGCACCGCTGTAGTTGGCGGAGATACCGTCCATTTCAGCGTTGCGGTCAGCGATCAGGTGCAGCTTGGTCTGCATGCCCGCCATCGCGTAGATCTGGCCGCCCAGGCCCGGGATGAAGAACGAGTTCATCACGGCATCGGAGGTGATCTTGAAGTTGATTGGCGTGTGCGCCGGGAACACGATCTTGTTGACCGTGGCAATGCCTTGTTCCGGGTAGATGAACAGCCACTTCCAGTCCAGCGCGACGACTTCGATGGTCACCGGCTTGACGTCAGACTCGATCGGACGATACGGGTCCAGCTCGTGAGTCGAGATGTAAGTGATGTAGCCCAGGGCGATGATGATCAGCACCGGGATGGTCCATACGGCCACTTCGATCTTGGTCGAGTGCGACCACTTCGGCGTGTAGACGGCGTTCTTGTTCGAAGCGCGGTACTTCCAGGCAAACAGGAAGGTCATGACGATGACCGGCACGACGACCAACAGCATCAGCAGCGTGGCGGTGATGATCAGGTTGCGCTGTTCCAGGCCGACCTGGCCCGTTGGATTGAGCAAGGTCATGTTGCAGCCTCCCAGCAACAACGTGCCGAGCAGCGGCACTAGGCCTAGTAATCTGGGGTACCTGTTTTTACTCATCTCACGACCTCTAAAGCAGCTTGCGCAATGCAGTTGGGTTTTGATCGCCAACACTTCACCCTGCCAAGGGTTGGCATTTTCTTTGGATTGAATAAGGGCCGCCCGTCGCGCGTCACACGCTCGACAAAACCTTGGGACAGCGTTCAGTTCTTATTCGAATTCGTGGTCAAAGGCCTTGTTACAGACCAATTCCATTTGGTGCGGAAAATTGGAAAGGCACCGACACCAGGGTGTCTCGAAAACCTCGCGGCTCGCTCGACACCCGACCTCCTGATCAGTTCCTTGATAAAGGCTGAACAGCGTCGGGAATTCAGTGCGGGCGATTGTAGATAGGTAGCGCCCTATACACCATGTCTTATCCCGAAATAATTTTTATCACTCAGAGCAACAATCCATCGCCATTTTTGCAAAAGTTGCGCAAGTTATCGAAAGCGTTTCTCAATAAAAGCGGCAAAATCTGCCAGCGTAACCGCCTCAAATCAGACAGCTCTGCACCCGATCTACAAACGCTGGAGCGGCGCAAAGCCCGATGTTCCAAGGGCTTCGCCCATCTGCCGGCGCCTGTTAAAACTGCCTGCTCTGGTACGTCCGTGCTCAAGCCCGAAAACGCTGAAACTGGCCAATGTTTTTATGTAACAGGCGGCCAATCCGCCGCTTCGCGAGTCCCTGCGACAGCCCCTGTGTGACAACATGTCGCACATTTGCCGCACGCTTCATTGCCGTTCGTCACGGTGTTTTCACAAACGCTCTGAAATGCAAAACGCCCCGATTTTCATCAGCGAAAACCGGGGCGTTTTGTTTATCGGCAGCTCTGCCGAGAAGTTGACTCAGTGCAGCGCTTTTCGATTACGCGAGGTCAGCAACGGCACTAGAATCACCACCAGCACGAAGGCCACCAGCGCCCATTGCGCCAGCGACAGACCGAGGATCGGCGGATACGGCGTCGAGCAGAAACCGTCAACCTGAAAGCCCAGCGGGAAAATCTTTGCCAGCGGCAGATCATCGACGATTGGCTGCAGTACATCGACGCCACAACTTACCGCCGGATAGAACTGCGTATAGACGTGATGCCCGGCCACACCGGCCCCGGCAATCGCACAGATCACCACCAGCGTCTCGAACACCGTGATGCTGCGACGGCTGCGCATGCCCGCGCCAATGAAGGCGAACAGTGCAATCAGCAACAATGCATAGCGCTGCAGGATGCACAGCGGGCAAGGTGCTTCGCCGAGCACGACCTGCATGTAAAGTGCGCCGCCGATCAACGCCAGGCAGATGATCCCCAGCAACACCAGATAGCGCCGCTCGCGCCCCAACCGCATCGTTTCCTCGCTCATTGCCTTTCCTTTGTAAGTCCATGGTCCAGCCGGCCGGCGGCTGAAATTGTCGCAAGTCTACACCGGGGCAATAAACGATAGAGCGGTTAAGGAATGATTAACCAACATGGCTTTGCGGCGCGCAGAAGATTCGCGAGCAGGCTCGCTCCCACAATGGAACTGCGTCGAACGCAAATCCGGTGGGAGCGAGCCTGCTCGCGAACGAGACAACTCGGTTTCAGCTCACTCGAGAGCAGCAGCCGGGCCGAAGAACTCGTAACGGCTCTGTTTCTCCGGAACGCCCAACGCTTTCAGATGCCGCTTGATCGCGCCCATGAACCCTTTAGGCCCGAGGAAGTACGCATCGACATCACGCTGCGCCGGCAGCCACTCGCCGAGCAGTTCTTCGTTGAGCAGGCCAACCTTGTCCGCCGCCGGGCTGACGCCATCTTCTTCGGCGTAGCAATAGAAGCGCTTGAGTTGCGGATGACGCGCCGCCAGCCCATCGACCCAGTCACGGAATGCGTGGACGCTGCCATTGCGTGCGCAGTGGATAAAGTGCACAGGACGTTCGGTGGCCAGCGCGGCTTCCAGCATCGCCAGCGTCGGGGTGATACCGACGCCGCCACTGATCAGCACCAGTGGTTTGTCGCTGGCCGCCAGGGTGAATTCGCCCGACGGCGGGAACAGTTGGATGCTTGAGCCGACGTGCAGTTGATCATGCAGGTAGTTGGATGCGCGGCCATTCGGTTCACGCTTGACGCTGATGCGGTACTGACCGTTATTGGCCAGTGCCGAGAGCGAATAGTTGCGACGGATTTCTTCGCCGTCTAGGGTCAGCTTCATGCCGATGTACTGACCCGGTTCGGCCGCAAGAATCTGCCCTTTGTCTGCTGGTTCGAAGTAGAACGAGGTGATTTCGGCGCTCTCCTGCACCTTCGCTGCGACGATGAATTCCCGCGCACCGCGCCAGCCGCCGACAGCGTGTTCCTTCTGGTCATAGATCGCGGTTTCGGCGCCGATCAGGATGTCGGCCAGTTGCCCGTACGCAGCGCCCCAGGCACTCATCACCTCAGGCGTGGCGATCTCTTCGCCGAGCACTTCGGAAATGGCGCGCAGCAGGCAGGTGCCGACGATCGGGTAATGCTCCGGCAGAATCTGCAGGGCGACGTGTTTGTTGATGATCTTCGCCACCAGATCGCCCAACTGGTCGAGCTGATCGATGTGCCGGGCGTACATCAGCACGCCGTTGGCCAAGGCACGCGGCTGATCGCCACTGGCCTGATGCGCTTGGTTGAACAGCGGGCGCACTTGCGGGTATTCGGAGAGCATCATGCGGTAGAAATGCGTGATCAACGCCTCGCCGCCGCTTTCCAGCAGAGGCACGGTGGATTTGATGATGGCACGATCCTGGACGCTAAGCATAAGGTGACTCCTGCGCTTTCTTGAAAGATTGCCTTAGGCATATCAGCTTTCGTGCCAACTAATTAATCCATTAAATTCAACGACTTGAGGCATTAGTAGTCATTTAGACACAAATGAACGTATAGTCATCGCGACTACACCTTGTCTCTTTGACTACATACCCATGACCGCCAAATCCTTGCTTACCGCCCTGCTGCCTCTGGTCGCCGACCTCTCCCGCGAACTGCCCGAAGGTGAGCGCTATCGGCGTTTGCTCGAGGCCATGCGCGCCTTGTTGCCCTGCGATGCCGCCGCGTTGTTGCGTCTGGATGGCGAATCATTGGTGCCGCTGGCGGTGGATGGCTTGAGTACCGACACCCTCGGCCGGCGCTTCAAGGTCAGCGAGCATCCGCGTTTTGAAATCCTGCTGGCCGGCGCCGGGCCGACGCGCTTCGCTGCCGACAGCGACTTGCCCGATCCTTACGACGGTTTGGTCGATGGCCTCGACGATCATCTTGAAGTTCACGACTGCCTCGGCTGTCCTTTATTCGTCGATGAAAAACTCTGGGGCCTGATCACCCTCGACGCACTGGACCCGGAGCGTTTCGAGCCGATCGAACTCGACGCCCTGCAAGCCTTCGCCAGCCTCGCCTCGGCCACGGTCAACGCCGCCGAACGCATCGAACGTCTAGCCACCCGCGCCGAAGACGAGCATCAGCGCGCCGAGGTCTACCGTCAGGCCAGCGGTCAGCAGCACCGCGAAATGATCGGCCAGAGCAAGGCGCATAAACGTTTGGTGGAAGAAATCAATCTGGTCGGCGGCAGTGATCTGACTGTTCTGATCACCGGCGAAACCGGCGTCGGTAAAGAACTGGTCGCCCAGGCCATCCACGCCGCCTCCGCGCGCGCCGACAAACCGATCATCAGCCTCAATTGCGCCGCCCTGCCCGACACGCTGGTGGAAAGCGAACTGTTCGGCCACGTGCGCGGCGCCTTCACCGGCGCCACCAGCGACCGGCGTGGCAAGTTCGAACTGGCCAATGGCGGCACGCTGTTTCTTGATGAAGTCGGCGAGCTGTCGCTGACAGTCCAGGCGAAGTTGCTGCGCGTATTGCAGAGCGGTCAATTGCAGCGCCTGGGCTCGGACAAGGAGCACCAGGTCGACGTGCGTCTGATTGCCGCGACCAATCGCGATCTGGCCGAAGAAGTGCGCAGCGGTCGCTACCGTGCCGACTTTTATCACCGCTTGAGCGTGTACCCGCTGCGGGTGCCGGCCCTACGCGATCGCGGGCGCGACGTGTTGCTGCTCAGTGGTTTCTTTCTCGAGCAGAACCGCTCGCGCATGGGCCTCAATAGCCTGCGTTTGAACAGTGATGCTCAGGAAGCGCTGCTGGCCTACACCTGGCCGGGGAATGTCCGGGAGCTGGAGCATTTGATCGGGCGCAGTGCGCTGAAGGCGCTGGGTAACTGCAAAGTGCGGCCGAAGATTTTGAGTCTGAGCGCGGCGGATCTGGATTTGCCCCGTGAGGTTGTGGATAACGTGATTGCGCCTGCCAACCCTGACTTGGTCAACGTGCTGCCGATAATCAGCGGGGATCTGCGCAGTGCCACCGATGAGTTTCAGCGGCGCCTGATCATTGCAGCGCTGGAGCGTCACCAGGATAACTGGGCGAGTGCGGCGCGGGAGTTGGGGGTGGATCGGGCGAATCTTGGGCGGATGGCCAAGCGTTTGGGCATGAAATAACCGCGCCATGTAGCTTGCTTGATGACCTGTGGCGAGGGGATTTATCCCCGTTGGACTGCGCAGCGGTCCCGTCTTTTGCGGCCGCTACGCGACCCAACGGGGATGAATCCCCTCGCCACAGATGTTTTTTGTCCAGCCAACAACTGAGCTAAAGCCCAACCTTCTGACGCCGATAACACGGCATCAAAGGTTTCTGGCGATTTACACTCTCGCCCCACAGAAGGTTCTTATGTCCTCCACCAAAGCCCGCGCAGATTCACTTTCGCTTCTGCTGTTTACCTTGCGCAGCGGCAAGCTGATGGCGATCAACCTGCTGAAAGTCAGTGAAATCATCCCCTGCCCGCCGCTGACCAAGCTGCCGGAGTCGCACCCGCACGTCAAAGGCATCGCCTCCCTGCGCGGTGCATCGCTGTCGGTGATCGACCTCAGCCGCGCGATCGGCGAGCGGCCGCTGGAAGATCCCAACGGTGGCTGCCTGATCGTCACCGATGTCAGCCGTTCCAAGCAGGGTCTGCATGTGCAGGCGGTGAGCAAGATCGTCCATTGCCTGACCACCGACATCAAGCCGCCACCGTTCGGCTCCGGCGGCTCGCGCGCCTACATCACCGGCGTGACCTCGGTGGACGGTACGCTGGTGCAGGTGCTGGATATCGAAAAAGTCATCCACAGCATCGCCCCGGCGCAGATCGAAATGGCGCCCACCGACCTGACCATGGAAGACGCCGAAGTGCTCGGCAACGCGCGCATTCTGGTGGTCGACGACAGCCAGGTGGCCCTGCAGCAATCGGTGCACACCCTGCGCAATCTGGGCCTGCAATGCCACACCGCGCGCAGTGCCAAGGAAGCCATCGACTGCCTGCTCGACCTGCAAGGCACCGCGCAGCAGATCAACCTGATCGTCTCCGACATCGAAATGTCGGAAATGGACGGCTACGCCTTCACCCGAACCCTGCGCGAGACCCCGGACTTTGCTCACCTGTACGTGCTGCTGCACACCTCCCTCGACAGCGCGATGAACAGTGAAAAGGCCCGGCTGGCCGGTGCCAATGCGGTGCTGACCAAGTTCTCCTCACCGGAGCTGACCCAACGCCTGATCGAAGCCGCCAAGCACGTCGCGGCCAACGGGCACTGAGTCTTGGCCGAGACTTTTTGCTTTCTGCTGCGCCGCGACTTGAGTGGGGTTCTGCCGGATGCGCAGTGGCCGGAGGGGATTGAGTTGTCCGTCTACCGCGAGGAGCTGGCGCCGGCAGTGCATCAGCTGATGCAGCTCGGACAGCTGGAAGGTGGCGGTCGAGTGCCGTCACTGCACGACTGGCGTCAGCGCTTTGCCAGCGACCCTGAATACGATCCAGCATTGTGTTTCGTGGCCTGCGATGCCGAGGGCGTGGTGGGCGTGGCGCAGTGCTGGACCAGTGCGTATATCAAGAGTCTGGTGGTGCATCCACGAATGCAGGGCCGGGGCCTTGGGCGGGCGTTGTTGCTGCATGCCTTCAGCGTCTTTCAACAGCGAGGCGAGGGGTTTGTCGATTTGCGGGTTCTGGAGGACAACCTGCGGGCGCGGCGGTTGTATGAGAGTGTCGGGATGTATGTGGTCCGCCGGGAATTGGTGCCGGACTGATCAAAGTCAAAAGATCGCAGCCTCCGGCAGCTCCTACAGGAAACCGCATTTCCATGTAGGAGCTGCCGAAGGCTGCGATCTTTTAGCGGTGCCCCAGGCAACAAAACTCTTCAGGCAGACTCAAACCTTGGCCATAACCAAGGATGCCCAACCATGAAAGCCTTCACCCTGGCCCTGCTCAGCCTCACCGCCCTGGCCTCCCAGGCCCACGCCTCCAGCCCCGACGCCTGGGCCGCTTACGACAAGACCGTGCTCGCCAGTTGCACCAAGGCCAGCGGTCTGAAAAACGTCAAACCGGTCGGCACACCTGCGCAATTCGACGACCGCGTCGGTTACACCGCCGTTCTGCTGCAAGGCCAATACCCGCAAAAACACATGAAAGGCCAGCAAGGCAGCGAGCTGTGCCTGTACAACAAACAGTCGAAAACCGCGTACGTCACCGAGTGGGATGCGATTCGCCCGGTCACGAAAACCCACTGAGTGGCGCAGTCCTTGCTTCGATCCGGTTCTGTGCGATGGTTTTCTGCCGTCGTTTCACACCCTGATTGAAGACAGATCGCTCAATGAATACGACGTTTTCCTGCGTAGGTTGCGGCAAATGCTGTACCGATCACCATGTCCCGCTGACGCTCGCCGAGGCCCGCATGTGGGCGGCGGATGGCGGTCAGGTGATCGTGCTGGTCGAGGCGTTTCTCGGCAATGGCCTGGGCCTGCCGGCGCAGCAGCGCGAACATGCCGAGCGCCGTTCGGCAGTGGTCCGCAGTGGCACTGCCGATGCTCATGTGGCGATCACCTTTGCCGCCTACAACGTCGGCCCCTGCCGGAATCTTGACGACGACAAGCGCTGCCGAATCTACGAGCGGCGCCCGCTGGTGTGCCGGATTTACCCGGCGGAAATCAATCCGCACATCCCGCTCAATCCAGCTGCCAAGGATTGCCCGCCAGAGTCCTGGGAGCAGGGGCCGGAGCTGATTGTGGGCGGTGAGTTGGTTGATCGGGAACTGGTTGAGCTGATCCAGCGTTCGCGTCAGGCGGATCGGGATGACATCAAACTCAAAGATGCGATCTGCGCAACGTTGGGGATTCGCACCACGGCGCTCAAGGGCGACGGGTTCACCGCGTACTTGCCGAACATGGATGCCTTTGCGGCAGTGATCGACCAGGTGAGCGCGCAACCGCTGGCGGCGCGAACCAGTGAATGGCTGTTTCATTTGTCCGGCGATGATGTCGCCGGGCAAGTGCTGGCTGCGGGCGGGCAAGTAGTGACGGAACCGGCGCAGACTTATGCGTTCATTTCATTGCGCGCGGCTTGATCTGATATTTGTGCTGTAGCGGCTGTCGCTTTCGCGAGCAGGCTCGCTCCCACAGGTTTGGGTTCTACACAAATCCAATGTGGGAGCGAGCCTGCTCGCGAAGAGGCCGCCACCATCACTTTCCGATGTCAGCGCTTGCCCATCGACCGACGCGTACCCGGCGGCGCCATGCCCGGGGTTTTGGTATGGCCATTCTTCGCGCCATTCTTGTACCACGGCTGATTCGAGCCTTTCGCCGAAGCCAGCTCGCCCGGCTTGAACGGGAACTTGAACGCCGGAATCTCGGCCTTGGTTTCGCTGGCGTCAGCCACTTCAGCCGGGACGTCGCTCACAGCGTCGTCAACCGGCGGTTGGGTCGGGGAAGTCATAAAAGCTCCGGGAACAAAAAGTCGGCCCGATCAGTGAGCCGCAAAGGCGCGCAGTATACCTGTGCGCTCTGGCTCGGCATCTGAAGATTTGCGCGATGCGCTGAACGGTTTTCCCCTCACCCTAACCCACTCCCGAGGGAGAGGGGACAGACCGAGGTGTTTACTCGAGGTTCGCCGACACGGGATACCGAGTCGAACTCAGGTTCGAAAAGCCCACAAATCGGCTCCCTCTCCTTGGGGAGAGGGCTGGGGTGAGGGGCGAATCCAACACAAGACCATCGCCGCACATTGCTACTCCCCATCTATCCAAACGAAACTGACAATCCTGACAGCCAGCCGTCACCCTGCCGACCGCCTGACCGGTTTATAACTGGTCAATCTGCCCAAACTCCAGACTTCGGCGCCGCGCATGTCCATCCAGAAAACTAAAATCCTGCTGGCCACTCTCCTGATTCTGCTGGCAGCCGCCGGCCTGTGGTTCGCGCTCAAGCCAGCGCCGACCAAACTGGCCAGTCCGACCGCCATCCCGGTACGCGTCGTAACGGTCAGCGCCAAAGACGTGCCGCGTTACACCAGCGGCATCGGCTCGGTGCTGTCGCTGCACAGCGTGGTGGTGCGCCCGCAGATCGACGGGATCCTGACGAAGATCTTGGTCAAGGAAGGTCAAGTGGTCAAAGCAGGCGACCTGCTCGCGACCATCGACGACCGCTCGATCCGCGCCAGCCTCGATCAGGCCCGGGCGCAGTTGGGGGAGAGTCAGGCGCAGTTGCAGGTCGCGCTGGTCAATCTCAAGCGCTACAAACTGCTCAGCGTCGATGACGGCGTATCGAAACAGACCTTCGACCAGCAACAGGCCTTGGTCAATCAGCTCAAAGCCACCGCGCAAGGCAATCAGGCCTCGATCGATGCGGCGCAGGTGCAACTGTCCTACACGCAGATTCGCTCCCCGGTCACCGGGCGCGTCGGTATTCGTACGGTCGATGAAGGCAACTTCCTGCGCATGACCGACACCCAGGGCCTGTTCACCGTCACGCAGATCGACCCGATCGCCGTCGAGTTCTCCCTGCCGCAGCAGATGCTGCCGACCCTGCAGAGTCTGATCAGCGATCCGCAACGCGCCCCGGTCAAGGCCTACATCGGAGCCGATACTGATGGCGAAACCGGCAATCTGCTCGGCGAAGGTCAGCTGACCCTGATCGACAATCAGATCAACGCCAACACTGGCACCATCCGCGCCAAGGCCGAATTCGCCAATGCCAGCCAGAAGCTCTGGCCGGGTTTGCTGGTGACGGTAAAAATTCAGACCGCTGTGGATAAAGATGCGCTGGTGGTTCCGCCCACCGTCGTACAGCGTGGCCTCGAACAACACTTTGTTTACCGCGTGAAGGACGACAAGGTCGAGGCGGTGCCGGTGCAAATGGTTTATCAGGGCAGCGGCCAGGACATCATCAAAGGTGTCAACGCTGGTGACGTGCTGGTGACCGACGGCCAGTCGCGACTCAAACCGGGCTCGAGCGTGCAAGTCATGAGCGAGCCAGCGCAAGTGGTGCAGGCGGAGCCGAAGCCATGAACTCGCACAAGGGCATCTCGACCTGGTGCATCGATCACCCGGTGGCGACGATTTTGCTGACGTTCGCTCTGGTACTGGTCGGCGTAATTGCCTTCCCGCGTTTGCCGATTGCGCCACTGCCGGAAGCGGAATTTCCTACGATTCAAGTGTCGGCGCAGTTACCCGGCGCCAGTCCCGACACCATGGCGTCCTCGGTGGCGACGCCGCTGGAGGTGCAATTCAGCGCCATCCCCGGCATGACCCAGATGACCTCCAGCAGCGCGCTGGGCTCAACTCTGCTGACCCTGCAATTTACCCTCGATAAAAGCATCGACACCGCCGCTCAGGAAGTACAGGCGGCAATCAACACCGCCGCCGGTAAGTTGCCCAAAGACATGCCGACGCTGCCAACGTGGAAGAAGGTTAACCCGGCCGACAGCCCGGTGCTTATCCTCAGTGTCAGCTCGACACAGATGCCCGGCACCGAACTCAGCGACCTGGTGGAAACCCTGCTCTCGCGTCAGATCAGTCAGGTCGACGGCGTCGGCCAGATCAACATCACCGGTCAGCAACGCCCGGCGATTCGCGTACAAGCCTCGGCGGACAAACTCGCGGCCATCGGCCTGACGCTGGCCGACATTCGGCTGGCGATCCAGCAAACCAGTCTTAATCTGGCCAAAGGTGCGCTGTACGGCGAATCGAGCATCTCGACGCTGTCGACCAACGACCAGCTGTTCCACCCCGAGGACTACAGCGAGCTCATCGTTTCCTACAAGGATGGCGCCCCGGTTCACCTGCGCGATGTCGCCAAAGTCGTCAACGGTGCGGAAGATGCCTACGTGCAGGCGTGGGCCGGAGATCGCCCCGGCGTGAATCTGGTGATTTTCCGCCAGCCCGGCGCCAACATTGTTGAAACCGTCGACCGCATTCAGGCCGCCCTGCCCGGCCTCGAAGCGATGCTGCCGGCCTCGGTGCAGGTGAAAACCCTGATTGACCGCACGCAGACCATTCGCGCCTCGCTGCATGAGGTGGAAATCACTTTGCTGATCGCGATCCTGCTGGTGGTCGCGGTGATGGCGCTGTTCCTGCGGCAGTTATCGGCGACGCTGATTGTTTCGGCGGTGCTCGGCGTCTCGCTGATCGCCAGTTTCGCCCTGATGTACATCCTCGGCTTCAGCCTGAACAACCTGACGCTGGTGGCGATCGTCGTCGCGGTCGGCTTCGTCGTGGACGATGCGATCGTGGTGGTGGAAAACATCCATCGCCATCTCGAGGCCGGCGATGACATGCGCGAGGCGGCGATCAAGGGGGCCGGCGAGATTGGCTTCACCGTCGTTTCGATCAGTTTCTCACTGGTGGCGGCGTTCATTCCGCTGCTGTTCATGGGCGGTGTAGTCGGGCGGCTGTTCAAGGAATTCGCCCTGACCGCGACTTCGACGATCATGATTTCCGTGGTGGTGTCGCTGACCCTGGCGCCAACCCTTGCCGCGCTGTTTATGCGTAAGCCGGTACATCACGCCAACGCCAAACCCGGTTTCAGCGAACGCCTGCTCGGCTGGTACGAAAAGGGCCTGCGCCGCGCCCTCGATCATCAGAAATTGATGATTGGTGTGTTCGGCTTATCTTTGGCGCTGGCTGTTGCCGGTTACATCTTTATTCCCAAGGGTTTCTTTCCGGTGCAGGACACCGGTTTTGTCCTCGGCACCACCGAAGCCGCTGCGGATATCTCCTACGGCGACATGGTGAAAAAACACTTGGCGATGGCCGAAATCGTTGCAGCCGATCCGGCGGTGCAGGCGTTCTCGCACTCGGTCGGGGTTTCCGGCAGCAACCAGACCATCGCCAACGGGCGCTTCTGGATCGCCCTGAAAAAACGTGGCGATCGCGATGTCAGCGCCAGCCAGTTCATCGACCGCATCCGCCCGCAACTGATGAAAGTCCCCGGCATCGTCCTGTATCTGCGCGCCGGGCAGGACATCAACCTAAGCTCCGGCCCCAGCCGTGCGCAGTACCAATACGTACTCAAGAGCAACGACGGCGCGACCCTCGCCACCTGGACCCAGCGCCTGACCGAAAAACTGCGCAGCAATCCGGCATTCCGCGACATATCCAATGACCTGCAACTGGGCGGCAGCATCACTCACATCAGCATCGACCGCAGCGCCGCCGCGCGTTTCGGCCTGACCGCCAGCGATGTCGACGAGGCGCTGTACGATGCATTCGGCCAACGGCAGATCAATGAATTCCAGACCCAGGTCAACCAGTACAACGTGATTCTGGAACTGGATACCAAACAGCGCGGCAAGGCCGAAAGCCTCAACTATTTCTACCTGCGCTCGCCACTGAGCGGCGAGATGGTGCCGCTGTCGGCGCTGGCAAGGTTTGACGCGCCAACCATCGGCCCGCTGTCGATTGCTCACGACGGCATGTTCCCCGCCGCCAACATGTCATTCAACCTCGCCCCTGGCGTGGCATTGGGCGATGCGGTGATTCAGCTCAACCAGGCCAAGGCCGAGATCGGCATGCCCACCGCGATCAGCGGCAATTTCCAGGGTGCAGCGCAGGCGTTCCAGAGTTCGCTGGCCAGCCAGCCGTGGCTGATTCTGGCGGCGCTGGTGGCGGTGTACATCATTCTCGGCGTGCTTTATGAAAGCTTCGTGCATCCGCTGACGATCATTTCGACCCTGCCGGCGGCAGGCCTCGGCGCGGTGATCATGCTGTGGATCTGCGGCCAGGACTTTTCGATCATGGCGTTGATCGGCCTGGTGCTGCTGATCGGTATCGTCAAGAAGAACGGCATTCTGATGATCGACTTCGCGCTCGAGGCGCAGCGCCAGCGTGGTTTGACGCCGCAGGAGGCGATTTTCGAAGCGTGCATCACCCGGTTCCGGCCGATCATCATGACCACCCTCGCCGCCCTGCTCGGTGCGTTGCCGCTGATGCTCGGTTACGGCACCGGCGCTGAACTGCGCCAGCCGTTGGGCATTGCCGTGGTCGGCGGTTTGCTGGTCAGCCAGATGCTGACGCTGTTCACCACGCCGGTCATATACTTATGGCTCGAGCGGCTGTTTCACCGGCACTCACACCCACCAGCCCCAACGCCCGCAACGGCACTGGCGACCACAGACTGAGGCGGTCATGCGCGTTCTGATTATCGAAGACGAAGAAAAAACCGCGGACTATCTGCACCGAGGCCTGACCGAACAGGGCTACACCGTCGACCTTGCCCGCGACGGTGTCGAAGGCCTGCATCTGGCGCTGGAATGCGACTACGCCGTGATCGTCCTCGACGTCATGCTGCCGGGGCTCGATGGCTTCGGCGTACTGCGCGCATTGCGTGCGCGCAAGCAGACCCCGGTGATCATGCTCACCGCCCGCGAGCGCGTCGAAGACCGCATCAAGGGCCTGCGCGACGGCGCCGACGATTACCTCGGCAAACCGTTTTCCTTTCTCGAACTGGTCGCCCGCCTGCAAGCGCTGACCCGCCGCAGCGGCGGCCATGAGCCGGTGCAAGTGACCATCGCCGACCTGTGGATCGACCTGATCAGCCGCAAGGCCACCCGCGCCGGCACGCGCCTGGATCTGACCGCGAAAGAGTTTTCCCTGCTCAGCGTGCTCGCCCGTCGCCAGGGCGAAATCCTTTCGAAGACCGCAATCGCGGAAATGGTCTGGGACATCAATTTCGACAGTGACGCCAACGTCGTCGAAGTCGCGATCAAACGCCTGCGCGCCAAGCTCGACGGGCCGTTCAACGAAAAGCTGCTGCACACCATTCGCGGTATGGGTTATGTGCTGGAGAGCCGTGGTGTCCAGTAACTCGATCGCCTTGCGCCTGAGCGGCATGTTCACGCTGGTGGCGCTATTGGTGTTTCTGCTGATTGGCGGCGCGCTGTATCAGCAGGTCGACAAGGGCTTGGGATTGTTGCCCGAAGCCGAGCTGGATGCGCGGTACAGCGTGCTCGAATCCACCGTCGGGCGTTACGGCACGCCGGAGCATTGGGTGAAGATCAACAACAAGCTCAAACTGCTCGGTGAGGAAGACAAGCGCATCAGCTTCTGGATCAGCAGCGGTGATCCGCGCTACGAATACGGCAATCTCACCCCGCAGATTCGTGCCGCCATCAATGGCCCGTTGGGCATGCACGATCTGCAACTGCCCGATCAACCCTACCCACTGAAAGTGCTGGTCAGTCAGTTCCCCGCCAAGGATCAGCGCCCGCCGTTGCGTTTCATGATCGGCATCGACACCGAGACGCTGCATCAGACCCAGCATCACTTGCTCATCGCCCTGATCAGTCTGGCGATTGTCGGGGTGCTGCTGGCCTCTGCATTGGGCTATTGGGTCGCAAGAATCGGTCTGAAGCCGTTGATCAAACTATCGCAGGAAGCCCAGCGTCTGGCCCCACCACTGCGCGCCGGACGCTTGCGCCTGTCGCCGCTGCCGCCGGAACTGGAACAGTTTGTCGAGTCGTTCAACTCGACCCTGGAACGGGTAGAACTGGCCTATTCACGGCTGGAATCGTTCAACGCCGACGTCGCCCATGAACTGCGTTCGCCGCTGACCAACCTGATCGGCCAGACCCAGGTCGCGCTGACTCGCGGGCGCTCGGCCGAACACTATTTCGAAGTGCTGCAATCGAACCTCGAAGAGCTGGAACGGCTGCGCTCGATCATCAACGACATGCTGTTTCTGGCCAGCGCCGATCAGGGCAACAAGGCGACCAAACTGACCTCGACGTCATTGGCTGATGAAGTGGCGACGACGCTGGACTATCTGGATTTCATCCTTGAAGACGCGCGGGTTGAAGTGCAGGTCAGCGGCGATGCGCAGGTGCAGATCGAGGTCGCGCATTTGCGCCGGGCGTTGATCAATTTGCTCAGCAATGCGGTGCAGCACACCGAACCGGGTCAAGTGATCGAAGTGCGCATCGAAGTTGAAGAACATCAGGTGAGCATTGGCGTGGCCAATCCCGGGACGCCGATTGCCAGCGAGCATCTGCCGAGGTTGTTCGAGCGGTTTTATCGGGTTGATGCCTCGCGTAGCAACAGCGGCAATAACCACGGGCTGGGGCTGGCCATCGTCAAGGCGATTGCGCTGATGCATGGCGGAGATGTGTTTGTGCGCAGTGATCGGGGGATGAACACCTTCGGCATCAACCTCCCGGTCTGAATGCTCAGCCAAGCCCTGTGGCGAGGGGATTTATCCCCGCTCGGCTGCGCAGCAGTCGCAAATCCTGTGCACAAGGTCCAAGAATCTTTGAGGCTGGAATTCTTGGGGCCGCTTCGCAGCCCAACGGGGATAAATCCCCTCACCGCAGGCCACCATCACGCACAGAGCGGGTTGTTACCCGTGCCGATCTTTGCTTTTGCTGTAACAGTCATTTATGAAAATCACGCTGTTTCCCGACTGCCGGCAACCTTATCTTTGCCCGCACCAAACAGCACTCGCCAAGCGAGAAGGTTTTCAAGATGTCCAACAGTATGGGTATTGCCAGCGCATTCGTTTTGTCCTCATTGATTCTGTCGCCGATGGCGATGGCTGAAGAATCGCAAGCGTTCGTGGCGCACAACGTCGCTCGTGCGCAGGCATTCGATCAGCATCAGGCCGAAGTGATGGCCAAGGCTCAAGACGCGACGCAATCCCCGCAGGCCGCTACTTCCCAGGCTCAAGCGCTCGAGAAAGACAGCTGAGTCTCACCGCGAAAGGTTTCCCTCGACGCGGTTGTTTGGCTCTTCCCGTTCAACCGTCGTCACTCCAGGCCGCTGCCATTCAGCGGTCTTTTTTTCGTTGTGGTCTGAAAGTCGTCTGGCGCGTCTGTAACAACAAGAAACATCAAGCCGCTCAAGAACCAGAGCGGCCCGCTGACCCAAGGAGCCCCACCGCACGTGTTTTACCCTGCCCGCCTCACACCGCTGTTCATTGCAATTGCCGCAACGATTGCCCCCGCTGTCCACGCCGATGAGTCTGCCCAGCAGGGCTTCGTCGCAGGCTCGAGCCTCAACCTCAACGCCCGCAACTACTACATGAATCGCAACCGCTTGCAGAAGGCGGACGACAATATCGAATGGGGTCAGGGTTTTCTCGGCGTGTTCCAGTCCGGCTACACCGAAGGCACGGTCGGCTTCGGCGTCGATGCCCACGCCATGCTCGGCCTGAAACTCGATGGGGGTGGCGGTACCGACGGCTCGAGCATCCTGCCGATCAGCGATGGCAACGGCAAAGCGCCGGGCTCGTTCTCCACCGCAGGCGGGACATTGAAGCTGCGCGCCTTCGATACCGAGCTGAAGGCCGGTGATCTGTTCCTCACCAACCCGGTCATCGCCGGCGGCGACACGCGGATGCTGCCGCAGACCTTTCGTGGCATCAGCCTGAGCAATCACAGCTTCGATGGCTGGCTGATCGAAGGTGGCCAGGCCAGTTTTACCAAACCCTATAACCAGAGTGGTCATACCCGCATCGGGACGTCATACGGCACCCTCGCCGACGGCGACGAAAGCCAGCACCTGAACTGGGCCGGTGTGGCCTGGAGCGGCGTTGAGGGCCTGACCAGCAGTCTTTACGCGTCCGAGCTCAAGGACATCTGGAACCAGTACTACTACGACCTCGACTACACCTGGCAACTGAACGATCTGGTCAGCCTCAACCCGGGCCTGCACTTCTATCACACGCAAGACACCGGTGATGCGCTGCTCGGCAACATCGACAACAACACCTGGAGCGCGCATTTCACCGTTGGCATCGGCAGCCACAGCGTCACTGCCGCCTATCAGCGGGTCAACGGCAACACGCCGTTCGACTACATCAGCCAGGGCGACAGCGTTTATCTGGACAACTCGCAGCAGTATTCGGACTTCAACGGCCCGAACGAACGCTCTTGGAAGCTCAAGTACGCCTATGACTTCACCGGTGTCGGCATGCCCGGCCTGACTTCGGCGCTGTCCTACTCGCGCGGCACGGTGGACCTGACCGAAGCCGACCCGGACAGCACAGGCTATTCCAGCTGGTACAGCGCCGACGGCCATAACGCCAAGCATTGGGAACGCGACATCGATTTGCAGTACGTCGTACAAAGCGGCCAGGCCAAGGATCTCGCGGTGCGCCTGCAATGGGCGACCAACCGGGGCGGCAACGGCTACGGCGCGATTGATTCGGATACAGATGAATACCGCGTGATCATCGACTACCCGGTCAACGTCTTCTAAGATCCCTACCAAGCTGAAGCTCAGTCAACATCGAACCTATTGGTAGGAGCTGCCGAAGGCTGCGATCTTTTGATCTTGCTCTTGAAAATCAAAAGATCGCAGCCTTCGGCAGCTCCTACAGGTGTGAGCAGGCTCATAGTGCAACTACGCTTGTTAGAATCCCCCAACCCGAACCCCCATCATGATCGCCAGCCGCACGCCCTCCATCACAGGCCTTACCGGTCGCCCCGAGCGCCTGCTGATCCTCGGCAGCCTGCTGACCGTGATTGCGATGGTGTGCATCGTCACCTTCCTGCTGATCCGCGAGTACGCCAGTGCGCAGGAAGTCGCCACGCGCCGCGCCACGACCATCGCGCAATTGATCGATGCCGATGTGCTGCGCACCGTCGAGCTGTACGACCTGACGCTGCAAGGGCTGATCGCCGCCGCTCAGCGTGACGACCTGCAGAACATCTCGCCGCAGATCCGTCATCTGGCGCTGTTCGATCGCTCTGCCACCGCGCGCTTCAAGGGCGACATCCTCCTGCTCGACAAGCATGGCGAGGTGATCGCCGACTCCTCGCGCATCGAAGCGAAACCGGGCAATTTCGCCGACCGCGATTATTTTCTCGCCCACGCATTCAACCGCGACATCGGCATGTTCATCAGCCGCCCGTTCAAGACCCGCTGCGATTGCGAAGAGGCCGATCAGTGGCGCATCAGCTTCAGCCGACGCATCTCCTCGCAGACCGGTGAATTCCTCGGCGTGGCGGTGGCGTCGCTGAAACTCGACTATTTCGACGACCTGTTCAAAAGCCTCGACATCGGCACCGACAGCACGTTGAACATCATCAACAGCGATGGCGTGCTGCTCGCGCAGAAGCCGTATCTGCAGAGCGATTCGGTCGGCAAGAGTTTCGGCAACCGGCCCAACGTCGTGCGGATTCTCAACGATCGCGATGGCAGCGGCAGTTTCACCAGCACTTCGAGCATGGATGACCAGCGGCGGCTCTATACCTACTCGCGGGTCGGCAATCTGCCGTTAACCGTGATGGTGGCGCTGTCCAGCGAGGAAGTGTTCGGCACCTGGCGGCGCACGGCGATCCTGATCAGCGGCGCCACCGGCGTGTTGTGCCTGGGGCTGTTGTGGCTGACGTGGCTGCTCGCTCGGGAACTGCGTTTGCGCCATCGCGCCGAACGCGAACTGGCGCAACTGGCTGCCACCGATGATCTGACCGGAGTAGCCAACCGGCGCATGCTCGATCAGACCCTGCGCCACGAATGGTTCCGCGCCCAGCGCTCGGGCCAGCCGCTGTCGGTGATGATGATCGATGCCGACCACTTCAAGGCCTTCAATGATCGCCATGGCCATCAGGCTGGGGATCAGGTCTTGCGTGAACTGGCCAAAGTGATCACGGCGAACGTGCGACGCCCGGCGGATCTGGTCGCGCGGTATGGCGGTGAAGAGTTTTCGGTGATTCTCGCCGAGACCGACAGCGCCGGGGCGCAGCAGATCGCCGAGCAGATTCGCCAGGCTGTGGAAAACTTGCCCTGGGTTGAAGGCGCTGAGCGGGCGATGACCGTGAGTATCGGCATTGCTACGTGGACATCGGCGAGCGAGATGACCCTGGAGCAGCTGCTGTTTGCGGCGGACAAAGCGCTGTATCAGGCCAAGGAAGGCGGGCGTAATCGCGTTGTAGTGCCAGTTTAAAGTCAAAAGATCGCAGCCTTCGGCAGCTCCTACATCTGGAATGCGTTCCCCTGTAGGAGCTGCCGAAGGCTGCGATCTTTTGCTTTTGAAAGGGCATAAAAAAAGGCCATCCGAGGATGGCCTTCAAAAAACTAGAGAGGTTTTTTACTTACACCGCCGCAACCGGGCGCATGTAAGAGATTGGTGCGGTGCTGGCGTCTTCGAACGTCACCACTTCCCAAGCGTCTGTCTGCTCAATCAATTTGCGCAGCAGCTGATTGTTCAGTGCATGACCGGACTTGAAGCCTTTGAACTCACCAATCAGGCTGTTGCCCAGCAGGTACAGGTCGCCAATCGCGTCGAGGATCTTGTGTTTGACGAATTCGTCTTCATAACGAAGACCGTCTTCGTTCAACACGCCATCAGCGTCGACCACGATCGCGTTTTCCACGCTGCCGCCGAGTGCGAGGTTGTGCTTGCGCAGGTACTCGATGTCACTCATGAAACCAAAGGTACGAGCGCGGCTGACTTCTTTTACGAACGAAGTGCTGGAAAAATCCACGCTTGCACTCTGGGTGCGGTCCCGGAATACCGGGTGATCGAAATCGATCTCGAAGCTCACCTTGAAGCCTTCGAAAGGGACGAAAGTGGCGCGCTTGTCGCCATCTTCCACTGTCACTTCACGCAGGATGCGGATGAATTTCTTGGCGGCGTCCTGTTCTTCCAGGCCTGCCGATTGAATCAGGAATACGAAGGGTCCAGCGCTGCCATCCATGATCGGGACTTCGGACGCGGAGAGCTCGACGTAGGCGTTATCGATGCCCAGGCCAGCCATGGCCGAGAGCAAGTGCTCTACCGTGTCCACTTTGACGTCGCCATTGATCAGCGTCGTCGACATAGTGGTTTCACCGACGTTTTCCGCGCGGGCAGGAATCTGCACCACAGGGTCGAGGTCAGCGCGACAAAACACAATGCCAGTGTCGACAGGCGCAGGCTTGAGGGTCAGATAGACCTTCTCGCCGGAATGCAGGCCTACACCTGTGGCACGGATAATATTTTTCAGTGTGCGTTGTTTAATCATGGCTTGGGCCGCTTCAGCGCAAATTGCGAACTGGTATCAACAAAGGCTGGCGATGATAGCAGACCATGCCTTTGCTGAACACCAATCACCTTCATAGCCCTGATACATTCCATCAATCGGCCTGACGACGCAGGAAGGCCGGAATGTCCAGGTAATCCAGGTCATCCTGCGGATTCATCTTCGCGGCAGCCGCAGCACCGGCCTGGGCCTGGTTGCGCATGACGGTCGGACGGTCCAGATCACGGTAGTTCACCGCTGGCTGCTCCTGACGGGCCGGAGCCGGTTGTTGCACCTGCGCCGAAGCCATCGAGGTGTGAACGGTGTTGTCGATGACCTTTACAGGCTTCTCGATTTTCGCGCCCAGACCGGTGGCAACCACGGTTACGTGCAGCTCGTCGCGCATGTCCGGATCGATAACAGTACCGACCTTGACCATCGCGTGCTCGGAAGCAAAGGCTTCGATGATCGAACCCACGTCGGAATACTCACCCAGGGACAGGTCAGGACCGGCGGTGATGTTCACCAGAATGCCGCGCGCGCCTTGCAGGTTGACGTCTTCCAGCAACGGGTTGCGGATTGCCGCTTCGGTGGCTTCACGTGCACGGTTCGGACCGCTGGCGCAGCCAGTGCCCATCATCGCCATGCCCATTTCGCTCATCACGGTGCGCACGTCGGCGAAGTCGACGTTGATCATGCCCGGACGCTTGATGATGTCGGAGATACCGCGAACGGCACCGGCCAATACATCGTCAGCCTTGGCGAAAGCCGACAAGAGGCTTGCGTCTTTGCCGAGGATGGTCAGCAGTTTTTCGTTCGGAATGGTGATCAGCGAGTCGACGCTTTCCGAAAGCATGCGGATGCCTTCGTCGGCGATCTGCATACGCTTGCGGCCTTCGAACGGGAACGGACGGGTCACGACCGCAACGGTCAGAATGCCCATTTCCTTGGCCACTTCAGCGATGATCGGCGCTGCACCGGTACCGGTACCGCCGCCCATGCCGGTGGTGATGAACACCATGTTGGTGCCGGCCAGCACTTCAGCGATGCGCTCGCGGTCTTCCAGAGCGGCTTGACGGCCGACCTCAGGATTGGCGCCGGCACCCAGGCCTTTGGTCACGCCGGTGCCCAGTTGCAGGATGGTCCGCGCGCCGATGTTTTTCAGCGCTTGAGCATCGGTGTTGGCGCAGATGAACTCAACGCCTTCGATGTTGCTCTTGACCATGTGATTGACAGCGTTGCCGCCGCCACCGCCGACACCGATAACTTTGATTACCGGGCTTGCGGGGATGTTGTCTACGAGTTCGAACATTTTCCCTCTCCTTACATTCTCTAGTTTTTTCGCCTACTGCTGTTTGTAGCGGTGTATCTACTGCAGTTGCTTGCCGCTTGAAGCTTGTCGCTCCAGGCTGCTTTTAAAAATTGCCCTGAACCCACTTTTTCAGTCGGTCCAGCAGCGGCGCCTGAGGCTCTTCGCTGCTGTAGCTGTCGCGGCTGCCGATGCCGGAGAACGAAACTCCGTCGGACTGCTTCTGCAGGCCGTACATCAACAAACCGACGCCAGTGGAATAAATCGGGTTGCGCACCACGTCATCCAGACCTTTCACGCCATGCGGCACACCAAGGCGCACCGGCATGTGGAAGATCTCTTCGGCCAGTTCAGTGGCGCCTTCCATTTTCGAGGTACCGCCGGTGAGCACGATGCCCGCCGGGATCAGGTCTTCGTAGCCGCTGCGACGCAGCTCGGCCTGGATCAGGGTGAACAGTTCGTCGTAACGCGGCTCGACCACTTCGGCCAGGGCCTGACGCGACAGTTCGCGCGGTGGACGGTCGCCGACGCTCGGCACCTTGATGGTTTCGCCGGCACCGGCCAGTTTGGCCAGGGCGCAGGCGTAACGGATCTTGATCTCTTCGGCGTACTGGGTCGGAGTGCGCAACGCCATGGCGATGTCGTTGGTCACCTGATCACCGGCAATCGGGATCACCGCGGTGTGACGGATCGCGCCTTCGGTGAAGATCGCGATGTCGGTGGTGCCGCCGCCGATGTCGACCAGGCACACGCCCAGTTCTTTCTCGTCGTCGGTCAGCACCGAGTAGGCCGAAGCCAGTTGCTCGAGAATGATGTCGTCGATTTCCAGACCGCAGCGACGCACGCATTTTTCAATGTTCTGAGCAGCGTTGACGGCGCAGGTGACCACGTGAACCTTGGCTTCCAGACGCACGCCGGACATGCCCAGCGGCTCGCGCACGCCTTCCTGGTTATCGATCACGTAATCCTGCGGCAGGGTGTGCAGCACGCGCTGGTCAGCCGGGATCGCCACGGCCTGGGCGGCGTCGAGTACACGCTCAAGGTCCGCCGAGCTGACTTCGCGATCACGGATCGCGACGATGCCGTGGGAGTTCAGGCTGCGGATGTGATTGCCAGCCACGCCGACGAACGCCGAGTGAATGCGGCAGCCGGCCATCAGTTGGGCTTCTTCGATCGCGCGCTGGATCGACTGCACGGTGGATTCGATGTTGACCACCACGCCCTTCTTCAGGCCGCGGGACGGATGCGTGCCGATCCCGACGATTTCCAGCTGGCCGTCGTCCGCGACCTCGCCTACCAGCGCCACCACTTTGGAGGTGCCGATATCCAGACCGACGATCATTTTGCCGCTTTGCACGTTTGCCATGGGTCCTGCCTCTTCTTAATTCTTTGCGACAGCGGGTTGGGCTGTCGTCGGCGCTACGGGTTCCCGCCAGCCAACAGCGAGGCCGTTGGCGTAGCGCAGATCGATGCGCGCAATGTTCGTAATCTGCTCTTTCAGCGTCTTGTCATAGATGGCGATAAAGCGGCGCATCTTTTCCACCAGGTTGCCGCGTCCCAGCAGCAACTCGATGCCGGGGCCGGAACTGCCGGCACCGGTGGTCAGGAACCAGCTGCCGCGTTCACGCAATTCCAGGCGTGCAATCGAAAAACCCAGCGGCCGCAGCATCTGGCTCAGCACCTGATACTGCTGCATCACCTGCTGCTGAGCCCGTTGTGGGCCGAACAGCTGCGGCAGGTGTTCGTAATTCGCCAGTTCCTTGGGCGTGAACGCCTGGCCCTGGTTGTTGAGCAACGACTCGTCGCCCCAACGCGCCACCGGCAATTGCTCTTCGAGGCGGATCACCACCTGATCCGGCCACACCCGACGCACTTCGGCGTGGGCGATCCAGGGCATCTGCTCGAGCTCGGTACGCATACCTGCGAGGTCGATGGTGAAGAAGCTCGACGCCACGAACGGCGCGATCCGCTGCTGCACCGCCTGCTGGCTGATGTAGCTGAGGTCGCCCTGCACCGCGATCTTGCTGATCGGGCGGTCGGCGTACGGCAGCAAACGCTGCGCACCTTCGTACGTACCAAAGCCCAGCGCCACCAGCAGCACCGGCCAGAACAGGCTTTTCAGAAAGCCGAAATTGGCTTTCGGCAGGCGCGCGGACATCGGCTCTTTCGCCACCATTCGGCTGGCACCCCGCGGCACCGGCTTGCGGCCGGGTGCGGGTGGCTGATGTCTGAGATGAGCGCCTTGCATGGTCTTAACCTCGCGCCTCTGTTGCGCCTGCGTCTTCAACGCTGGCGGCCAGAATGGCCAGAACCAGTTGCTGGAAATCCAGACCGGCAGCCCGCGCCGCCATCGGCACCAGGCTGTGATCGGTCATGCCCGGTGCGGTATTGACTTCAAGGAACCAGAACTGCCCGTCGGCGTCCTGCATCACGTCCGCCCGGCCCCAACCGGCGATACCCAGCGCCTCACAGGCCCTAGCCGTGAGTTCCATGAGTTCCTGTTCCTTGGCCGCGTCGAGCCCGCACGGAATGCGGTACTGGGTATCGTTGGCGATGTACTTGGCGTCGTAGTCGTAGAACGTGTGCGGTGTACCCAGGGCGATAGGAGGCAACACCTGGTCACGCAGGGTGGCGATGGTGAACTCCGGACCTTGAATCCATTGCTCAACCAAGACTTGCGAATCGTAGGTACTGGCCGCTTTCCATGCGTCGATCAACTCGGACGCAGAACTCACTTTGGCCATCCCGATACTTGAACCTTCATGCGCCGGTTTGACGATCAAAGGCAAGCCCAGTTCCGTCGCTGCGGAAATACAATCGGCTTCGCTGCACAGCACGGCGTGACGCGGCGTCGGAATCCCGAGGCTGTGCCAGACCTGCTTGGTGCGCAGCTTGTCCATCGCCAGTGCGGAAGCAAGAATGCCGCTGCCGGTGTAAGGGATACCGGCGCACTCGAGCAGGCCCTGCATGCTGCCGTCTTCGCCGCCGCGACCGTGGAGAATGATGAATGCACGGTCGATCTTTTCGCTGAGCAGACGCTGCAGGAAGTCTTCGCCCACATCGATACCGAACGCGTCGACGCCAGCGCTTTGCAGCGCCTCGAGCACGGCGTTGCCGGATTTCAGCGAAACCTCACGCTCGGCACTCAGGCCGCCGAAGAGCACGGCGACGCGGCCGAAGTCTTTCGGCGCGATGGTGGAGAACAGCTTGGCGTAGGCAGCAGTCATTTCAACTTCCCCTCGACCGGCGCCGCCACGGCGCCGGCGAACAATTCACTTTTCAACAGCTTCGGCGCGAGACCGCCGATATCACCAGCGCCCTGGCACAGCAGAATGTCGCCGGCGCGCAGCAGCGGCTTGACCAGCGGCGCCAGATCGACGCCACGCTCGATGTAGATCGGGTCGAGCTGACCGCGCTGGCGGATGCTGTTGCACAGCTTGCGGCTGTCGGCGCCCGGGATCGGCTCTTCACCGGCCGGATAGACTTCCATCAGCAGCAGCACGTTGGCGTCAGCCAGTACATTGACGAAGTCGTCGTACAGGTCGCGGGTGCGGCTGTAACGGTGCGGTTGATACACCATCACCAGACGGCGCTCCGGCCAGCCACCGCGCACGGCTTTGATCACCGCAGCGACCTCGGTCGGGTGGTGCCCGTAGTCGTCGACCAGCATCACGTTGCCGCCGTCCACCGGCAGTTCGCCGTAGACCTGGAAGCGTCGGCCAACACCCTGGAAGCCTGACAGGCCCTGAACGATGGCTTCATCGCTGACGCCTTCGTCGGTGGCGATGCAGATGGTCGCCAGCGAGTTGAGCACGTTGTGGTTGCCGGGCATGTTCACCGACACGTCCAGCGGCTCGCGATCCGGGCGCAGCACGGTAAAAAAGGTCTGCATGCCCTGCTGGCGCACATTGATTGCGCGTACGTCGGCGTCTTCGCTGAAGCCGTAGGTCACGGTCGGACGCTTCACCAGCGGCAGGATTTCGCGCACCACCGGATCGTCCAGGCACATCACCGCCAAACCGTAGAACGGCAGGTTGTGCAGGAATTCGACGAAGGTTTTCTTCAGTTTGTTGAAGTCACCGTCGTAGGTCGCCATGTGGTCGGCGTCGATGTTGGTGACCACGGCCACCAGCGGCTGCAGATGCAGGAAACTCGCATCGCTTTCATCGGCTTCGGCAATCAGGTAACGGCTGGTGCCGAGCTGGGCATTGGTGCCCGCTGCATTCAGGCGACCACCGATCACGAATGTCGGGTCCAGACCACCGGCCGCGAACACCGAAGCGATCAGGCTGGTGGTGGTGGTTTTGCCATGGGTACCGGCGACGGCGATGCCGTGGCGATAGCGCATCAGCTCGGCGAGCATTTCTGCGCGCGGCACAACTGGAATGCGGCGCTCAAGGGCAGTCGCCACTTCCGGGTTGGACGTGTTCACTGCGCTCGACACCACCAGCACGTCGGCGGTAGCGGCATTCTCGGCACGGTGACCGATGAAGATCTGCGCGCCGAAGGTTTCCAGGCGCTCGGTGACCGGCGACGCTTTCAGGTCGGAACCGGAAACTTGGTAGCCCAGGTTCAGCAACACTTCAGCAATGCCGCACATGCCCACGCCGCCGATGCCGACAAAGTGGATGCGACGGATGCGGCGCATTTCCGGTTGTGGCATGGCTTTCTGATTCTCAACCATGGGCCACCTCCAGACAGGTATCGACCACGCTACGGGTGGCATCGGGTTTGGCCAGTCGGCGGGCCGCTTGGGCCATTGCTTCGAGTCGTTGCGGTTGCATCAAGACCTCTGTCAGGCGCGCGGCAAGATCCGCGGCACCAGTCGTTCTTTGCGGCATCAGGAAGGCAGCGCCTTCGCGGGCCAAATAATCGGCGTTGCGGGTCTGGTGATCGTCGATCGCGTGGGGCAAAGGCACCAGCATCGAGGGCAGACCGGCGGCCGCCAGCTCACTGATGGTCAACGCGCCTGCGCGGCACACCACCAGGTCAGCCCAGCCATAGGCCTGGGCCATGTCTTTGATGAACGGCTGCACCTGCGCTTCCACACCCACGGCGCGGTAACGCTCGGCAGTTACTTCATCGTGATTTTTGCCGGCCTGATGAAACACTTCCGGGCGCAGGTCGGCAGCGACTTGGGCCAGGGCTTCAGGCAGCAATTTGTTCAACGGTTCTGCGCCCAGGCTGCCGCCAAGGATCAGCAAACGCGCTTTGCGCCCGGCCAGCGCCGGTCGCGATGTGTCGAGGAACAGCTCGCTGCGCACCGGATTACCGGTGGTACGGCGGCTGTCCGACAGAGTAAAGGTGTCGGGGAACGCTTCACACACTCGGGCGGCGAACGGCACCAGCAACCGATTGGCGGTGCCGGCGACAGCGTTCTGCTCGTGAACGATCACTGGCACGCCGGCCAGTTTTGCGGCAAGACCGCCGGGGCCGGTCACGTAACCGCCGAAGCCAACCACGCACACCGGCTTCAGGCGGCGCATGATCGCCCGCGCCTGCCACACCGATTTCAGCAGCATCAGCGGCGCCTTGAGCAGCGACAGCTTGCCCTTGCCACGCAAACCGCTGGCGTTGATCCGGTGCAGTTCAAGCCCTGCCGCCGGAACCAGTTCGTTTTCGATCCCGCGTGGCGTGCCGAGCCAGTGCACGGTGTAGCCGCGCGCCTGAAACTCGCGGGCACAGGCCAGCGCCGGGAACACGTGGCCGCCGGTACCGCCGGCCATGATCAATACGTTAGCGCCCATGAGTCGGCTCCTCGGCGAAGTCGCTCTCTTGGAATTCCATCTCTTCGCTGCCCAGGTGGGTTCGACTCTCCCACTCGATGCGCAGCAACAGGCCCAGACAGGCGCAGCAGATCACCAGCGAGCTGCCGCCGTAACTGAGGAACGGCAAGGTCAGACCCTTGGTTGGCAGCAGGCCGACGTTCACACCGATGTTGATCAGGAACTGACCAATCCACAGGAACGACAAGCCGTAAGCCACGTAAGCGGCGAAGAACTGCTTGGCCTTCTCCGCCCACAGGCCGATGTACATGCCGCGAATACACACGAACACGAACAGCGCGACGGTGCACAACGAACCCACGGCGCCCAGTTCTTCGGCGAGTACCGAGAACACGAAGTCGGTATGCGCTTCCGGCAGGTAGAACTGCTTCTGCACGCTGTTGCCCAGGCCGACGCCCAGCCACTCGCCGCGACCAAACGCGATCAAGGCCTGCGACAACTGATAACCGGCGCCGAACTGGTCGGCCCATGGGTCGGCGAAGTTGGTCAGACGCGCCATTCGATAGGGCTGCATCTGGATCAGCAAAACCACCGCGCCAACCGCCAGCACCACCATCAGCGAGAAGCGGAACAGCCCTACCCCGCCAAGAAACAGCATCGCCGCCGCCGCGCCCATCATGACTACGGTGGCACCGAAGTCCGGTTCCATCAGCAACAGACCGGCCATCGGCAGCAGGACGATGAACGGCTTGAAGAAGCCCATCCAGCTCTCGCGTACTTCTTTCTGCCGGCGCACCAGATAACCGGCGAGGTAGATCACCACGAACACCTTGGCGATTTCCGACGGCTGCACGTTGAAGAAGCTGAAACCGATCCAGCGCATCGAACCGTTCACTTCGCGGCCGATGCCGGGGATGATCACCATCACCAGCAGGCCGAACGCACCGATCAGCATCATCCAGCCGAGGCGCTGCCAGGTGGCGATCGGGATCATCATGGTGACGATGCACGCGCCCAGGCCCAGCACCACATAGATAAGGTGGCGAATCATGTAATACAGCGGACTGCCCGACTGCGCCGCCGCCACTTCGGTGGACGCCGAGGCGATCATGATCAGCCCCAGACCCAGCAGCGCCAGGCAACCGGCGAGCATCGGGAAATCGAGGTCGATGCCACGCCCGGTGATCAGCGGCGACGGGTACGGCTTGATGATGTTTCTCAGGTTCATGCCAGTTCCTCCACAGCGCGGACGAACTGGTGACCACGGTCTTCGTAATTCTTGAACATGTCGAAACTGGCGCAGGCCGGAGACAGCAGCACCACATCACCCGATTGGGCAGCGGCGCGGCATTGCGCGACGGCGTCGACCAGCGAAGACGCGCGGATCAGCGGCACGGCATCGCCGATGGCTGCGCCGATCTTGTCGGAGTCGCGGCCCATCAGCACCACAGCGCGGCAGTTGGCCGCCACCGGATCACGCAGATCGTTGAATTCGGCGCCTTTGCCGTCACCGCCGGCGATCAGAATGACCTTGCCGTCGATGTCTGCGCCCAAACCTTCGATGGCGGCCAGAGCGGCGCCAACGTTGGTGGCTTTGGAATCGTTGTAATAGGCCACGCCGTCGAGATCGCGCACCCACTGGCAGCGATGTTCGAGCCCGGCAAACGTGCGCAGCGCCGCGAGCATGGCGTCGAACGGCAGACCCACAGCGTGACCCAGTGCCAATGCAGCAAGAGCGTTGGACTGGTTATGCGCACCGCGAATCTTCAGTTCACGCACCGGCATCAGGTTCTGGAATTCGAAGGCGAGGTACTTCTCGCCGTCTTCTTCGCGAATGCCGAACGCCTTGAAATCCGGTTTGCTCAGGCCAAAGGTCCAGCATGGCTGGCCTTCGCCGATCAATGGACGGCTGAGGGCGTCCTGACGGTTGACCACAAACTGCTTCGCGCCCCGGAAGATCCGGTGCTTGGCCAGGTGATAGGCCGGCAGACCGCTGTAGCGATCCATGTGGTCTTCGCTGATGTTCAGTACGGTGGCGACTTCGGCGTTGAGCTGGTCGGTGGTTTCCAGCTGGAAACTCGACAACTCCATAACGTACAGCTCGACGTCATCGCTGAGCAGATCCAGCGCCGGGGTGCCGAGGTTGCCGCCAACGGCGACGCGCTTGCCGGCAGCAGCCGCCATCTCGCCGACCAGAGTAGTGACGGTGCTTTTCGCGTTGGAACCGGTGATCGCGACGATCGGCGCCCGCGTATTACGCGCGAACAGTTCGATGTCGCCGGACATTTTCACGCCACGGGCAGCGGCGGCTTGCAGGGCCGGGGTCGCCAGCGCCAGGCCGGGGCTCACGTAGAGCTCGTCGGCACGGCAGAGGAATTCGACGTCCAGCTCGCCACAACGCACTTCCACGTGCGGATAGTCACGCTTGAGCGTGGCCAGTTCCGGTGGATTGTCCCGCGTGTCGGCCACAGCAAACGACGTGCCCCGGTTCGCCAGGAAGCGAACCAGGGACATGCCGCTCTTGCCGAGGCCGACAACGATGCGGAAGTGGTCAGAAGCGATCAGAGACACTCGTTCTACCTCAGCTTCAGGGTGGCAAGGCCGACCAGGACGAGAATCACGGTGATGATCCAGAAACGGACGATCACGCGCGGCTCGGGCCAGCCCTTGAGTTCAAAGTGGTGGTGTATCGGCGCCATGCGGAACACGCGGCGACCGGTCAGCTTAAAGGAGGCAACCTGAATGACCACTGACAGGGTTTCCATCACGAACACGCCGCCCATGATGAACAGGACGATTTCCTGACGGACGATCACCGCGATGGTGCCCAGTGCCGCGCCGAGTGCCAGGGCACCGACGTCGCCCATGAACACTTGCGCCGGATAGGTGTTGAACCAGAGGAAACCGAGACCGGCACCGATCAGCGCACCGCAGAACACGATCAATTCGCCTGCGCCGGGCACGTAAGGGATCAGCAGGTACTCGGCGAATTTCACGTTACCCGACAGGTAGCAGAAAATCCCCAGGCCGCCGCCGACCATCACGGTTGGCATGATCGCCAGGCCGTCGAGGCCGTCAGTCAGGTTGACCGCGTTGCTCGAACCGACAATCACAAAGTAGGTCAGCACGATGAACCCGGCGCCCAGCGGGATGCTGTAGTCCTTGAGCATCGGCAGAATCAGCGTGGTTTCCACCGGCGTCGCGGCAGTCATATAAAGGAAGATCGCTGCGCCGAGGCCGAACACCGACTGCCAGAAGTATTTCCAGCGGCTCGGCAAGCCACGGGAGTTCTTCTCGATGACTTTGCGGTAATCGTCGACCCAGCCGATGGCGCCGAACAGCAGGGTCACCAGCAGCACCACCCAAACGTAGCGGTTGCTCAAGTCAGCCCAGAGCAAGGTGCTGACGCCGATCGACGACAGAATCAGCGCGCCACCCATGGTCGGCGTACCGGATTTGGACAGGTGCGATTGCGGGCCGTCGTTACGCACCGATTGGCCGATCTGACGGTTCTGCAGAGTACGGATCATCCACGGGCCATAGCACAGCGACAAGACCAGCGCGGTCAGTACACCGAGAATCCCGCGCAGGGTCAGGTACTGGAAGACCGCGAAGCCTTTGTAGAACTGTTGCAGATACTCCGCTAGCAGCAGCAGCATTAATGTTTCTCCAGACTGGACCCGCACAGAGCCGCAACGATGTTTTCCATCGCTGCGCTGCGCGAACCCTTGATCAAAATGGTGGTGTTTGTGTCCTGCTCGGCGGCGAGGGCCTGGATCAGCTCGGCCTGGGTGCCGAAGTGCTGCGCCTGCTCACCGAAAGCGTTTACCGCGTGGACCATGTTCGGCCCGACCGCGTAAAGCGCGGAAACCTTGCCTCGGGCGTACTCGCCCACGTCGCGGTGCCCCTGCTCCGCCCAGTCGCCCAACTCGCCGATATCCCCGAGCACCAGGACGGTGCGGCCGGAAAAGCCGGCGAGTATATCAACGGCCGCGCACATCGAGGTGGGGTTTGCGTTGTAGGTGTCATCGATCACGCGCATGCCGTTTTTCGCCAGTTGCGCGACGGTGCGACCCTTGACCGGTTGCACCGCGCCCAGTCCGGTGGCGATGCCGAACAGCGACACGCCCAAGGCGTGGGCAGCAGCGGCGGCAGCCAGGGCATTGGCGACGTTATGAGTACCGAGCAGGTTCAGTTGCACGCGCTCACTGCCTTCAGGCGTGTGCAGATTGAACGCCGGGCAACCGCGGGCATCAGTGGCCAGATCGCTGGCGTGGAAATTCGCCTCGCTGTTGCTGAGAGCGAAGGTCAGCACCTGACGACCGGCAGCGCGGCCCTTCCAGATAGCGAAAGCCTTGTCATCGAGGTTGAGCACGGCGATGCCATCGGCGGCCAGACCTTCGATGATTTCGCCTTTGGCTTCGACGATTTTTTCCGGACCGCCGAACTCACCAACGTGAGCGGTGCCGGCGTTGTTCAGGATCGCTACGTGCGGCTTGGTCAGCCCGACGGTGTAGGCGATTTCACCGAGACGCGAAGCGCCCAGTTCGATCACGGCCGAGGTGTGCTCCGGCGCCAGTTCGATCAGGGTCAGCGGGACGCCGAGGTCGTTATTCAGGTTGCCACGGGTCGCCAGCACCGGACCGCGCGTGCGCAGGATGCTCGCGAGCATTTCCTTGACCGTGGTCTTGCCACTGGAACCGGTCACTGCCGCCACTGGCTGGGTGAACGCAGCACGGTTCAAGGCGCCGAGTTGGCCGAGGGCCTGACGGGTATCCTTGACCAGCAATTGCGGCAGCGCGCTGTCGGCGACTTCGCGCTCGACCAGTGCCGCCACGGCACCTTTGCCGGCAACGTCGTTCAGATAATCATGACCGTCGAAACGCGGGCCGGTCAGGGCGATGAACAACTGGCCCGGCTGAATCGCCCGACTGTCGATGCTGACGCCGTCGAAACTCGCGTCAGCGCCGATCAAACGGGCTTCGAGTGCGTTGGTCAATTCGCTGAGTGTCAGGGCCTTAAGCATGGGCCACCTCCCACGCGGTCAGGGCATGATCAGCCTCGACCAGATCGGAAAACGCATGGCGCACGCCGTTGATTTCCTGATAGTCCTCGTGACCCTTGCCGGCGAGCACAATCACGTCGTCAGCGGTCGCGCCGGCGATCAATTGCGCAATGGCCTGGCCGCGACCGGCGACGAAAGTGACTTTATCCACAGCGGTGAAACCGGCACGGATGTCGTCGAAAATCACCGCAGGATCTTCGGTGCGCGGGTTGTCATCGGTGACCAGCACCTGGTCGGCGAGACGCTCGACCACTTCGGCCATCAACGGACGTTTGCCACGATCGCGATCACCGCCGCAGCCGAACAGGCACAGGAGTTGGCCTTTGACGTGCGGGCGCAGTGCGGTGAGAACTTTTTCCAACGCATCCGGGGTATGGGCGTAATCGACCACCACCAGCGGCTGCGTGCCGCCACCCAGACGCTGCATGCGCCCGGCCGGGCCTTCGAGCTTCGGCAGCACTTTGAGAATTTCGTCGAGGGCGTAATCCAGACCCAGCAAGGCGCCGACTGCGGCCAACACGTTGCTCAGGTTGAAACGCCCGAGCAGCGTGCTGCGCAGGTGGTGCTCGCCTTGCGGCGTGACCAGCGTGGCGCGTACGCCGTGGTCGTCGAACTGCGCTTCGCGGCAAAACAGGTAGGCGCTGCTGTCGAGCAGGCTGTAGGTGATCAAACGCGACTCGCGTTTTTCCGCCGCCAGTTGCCGGCCGAAATCGTCGTCGAGGTTGACCACGCGGCACTTCAGGTCATTCCAGGCGAACAGCCGGGCCTTGGCCTCGGCGTACGCCTGCATGGTGCCGTGATAATCCAGGTGATCGCGGGACAGGTTGGTCATCACCGCCACATCGAACGCCAGCGCGGTGACCCGGCCCTGATCCAGACCGTGGGACGACACTTCCATGGCCACGGCTTTCGCGCCGGCCTTTTTCAGATCACCCAGGGTCGCTTGCACCGCAATCGGATTCGGCGTGGTGTGCAGGCCGCTTTCCAGCGCGCCATAGAAGCCGGAACCCAGCGTACCGACGATGCCGCAATGTTGGCCGAGCAGATCCAGCGCCTGCGCGACCAGTTGGGTCACGCTGGTCTTGCCGTTGGTGCCGGTGACGCCGATCAGGTTCAGGTGGTGACTCGGCTCACCGTAAAAACGCCCGGCAATGTCCGACAGCTGCGCCGCCAGACCCTTGACCGGAATCAGCGGCACGTCAGTGATCGGCAGCACGGTGGCGCCTTCGACTTCATAAGCCACGGCAGCCGCGCCGCGTTGCAAGGCATCGGCGATGTGCGCCCGGCCATCGAAGCGGCCACCGGGCACGGCGAGAAACAGATCGCCGGCGCGCACGTTGCGGCTGTCCAGCGCCAGTTCACGGATCAACAGATCGTGGCCGGCGTGGGGAAATATCTTGTTCAGACTTAATGACATCAGCCGCGCCCTCCATTGGCTTTCAGCGGAACGACCGGGGTGGCATTGGCCTGTTGCGTAGTCGGCAGGTTGTCCGGGGTCACGTTCATCAGGCGCAGGGTGCCGGACATCACACGGCTGAACACCGGCGCCGACACCAGACCACCGAAGTAACCGGCCTTGGTTGGCTCATCAATCACCACAACGATGGCGTAACGCGGGTCGCTCATAGGGCCGAAGCCGGCGAACAGCGAGCGGTAGGAATTTTCTGCGTAGCCCTTGGTGCCGACCGAAGTCTTGCGCGCGGTACCCGACTTGCCGCCGACGTGATAAGCCGGCACCTGCGCACGGAACACGCCGCGCGGCGCTTCGATCACTTGCTGCAACATGCCCTGCATGGTTTTCGCCACGGCTTCCGGCAACACTTGGGTGGTCTGCGGCATCTTGTCGGTTTTGATCAGCGTCAGCGGCGCGAGGCGACCGTTGTTGGCCAGTGCCGAGAACGCATGCACCAGCTGGATCGCGGTCACGGAAATACCGTAGCCGTAAGACAAGGTTGCAGTTTCAGCCTTGCGCCATTCGCGGTAGTTCGGCAGATTGCCGACACGTTCGCCGGGGAAGCCCAGGCCGGTGTCCTGACCGAGGCCGACTTTCTGCGCCAGACGGAAAATGGTTTCGCCGCCGATATCGAAGGCGACTTTACTCATGCCGACGTTACTGGAATTGATCAGGATGCCGGTCAGATCGAGCACCGGCCCTTCGGTCTTCGACACGTCTTTGATGGTGTATTTGCCGATCTGCAACGAGCCCGGATACACCTCGACGGTGTCGCTCGGTTTCCAGCGGCCGGTTTCGATCGCCGCGCTCATGGAAATGGCTTTCATGGTCGAACCCGGCTCGAACACGTCGATCATGGCGCGGTTGCGCATCATCGCCGGTTGCAGGTTGCGACGGTTGTTCGGGTTGTAGGTCGGCTGGTTGACCATGGCCAGGATCTCGCCGGTCTTCACGTCCATGATCACCAGACTGCCGGCCTTGGCGCCGTTCTCGATGATCGCGTTGCGCAGTTCGCGGTTGGCCAGGTATTGCAGACGCAGATCAATCGACAACGCCAAGGGCTTGCCGGCCTTGGCGTTTTTGGTGACCTGAACATCCTTGATCAGCCGGCCACGGCGATCCTTGATGACTTGTCGTTTGCCCGGCACCCCGGCCAGCCATTCGTCATAGGCCAGCTCGACGCCTTCGCGACCGTGATCGTCGATGTCGGTAAAGCCGACCATGTGCGCGGTGACTTCACCGGCCGGATAGAAGCGGCGGAATTCTTCGATGCCATAGACGCCCGGCACTTTCAGATCGAGCACAGCCTGGCCCTGCTCGGGGGTCAGCCCGCGCACCAGATAAATGAATTCTTTGTTGGCCTGGGCTTCGAGGCGCTCGCTTAGCGCTTTCGGGTTCTGGCCCAGCGCGGCGGCAAGTGCCGGCCACTTCTCTTTGGCCGACTGCATTTCCTTGGCGTTGGCCCACAGCGTGGTCACTGGCGTACTGACGGCCAGAGGCTCGCCGTTACGGTCGGTGATCAGGCCACGGTGCGCCGGAATCGGAATGTGGCGCAGGCTGCGCGCGTCGCCCTGGCCCTTGAGGAAGTCACGGTCGACCACTTGCAGGTCGATGATCCGCCAGCAGATCGCCGCGACCATCAGACCGAGCAGCGCCACCATCAGGCGGAAGCGCCATGGGAACAGTGCGCCTTCGAGTTTCATCATGGCGCCACCATCTTCACGTCAGCCGCGCCAGGAATGTGCATCTTCAATTGTTCGGTGGCCAGCACTTCGATACGACTGTGCGCAGTCCAGGTGCTCTGCTCGAGAATCAGCCGGCCCCACTCGGCCTGCGCCTTGTCGCGCACGCTGAGTTCGTTATAAAGGGTGTTGAGCAACTGCCGGTTCCAGTGCGCGCTGTACGACACGGCAATGGCCGAAAACAGCACGCCGATAAACAGCAGCAGCATCAGAAAGCTGCCGCCGGGCAGTGGTTTGGCGAAAAGCTTGCTCACCGCAACTTCTCCGCGACACGCATGACGGCGCTACGGGAACGTGGGTTGGCTTTGAGTTCGGCGTCGGAGGCCGTCTGCGCTTTGCCGTGGATTTTGATTTTCGGTTCGAAGGCGACGTGGCGAACCGGGAGGTTGCGCGGCAGATTGTCGGCCTCGCCTTTCACCAGCTTGCGCATGAACAGTTTGACGATGCGGTCTTCCAGCGAGTGGAAGCTGATGACCACCAGACGGCCGCCAACTTCCAGCGCTTCCAGCGCGGCGTCGAGACCGGCTTCCAGATCGCCGAGTTCGTTATTGACGTGAATGCGCAAACCCTGGAATGCGCGGGTGGCCGGGTTCTTGCCCTTTTCCCACGCCGGGTTGGCGACTTTCAGCACTTCGGCCAGATCGGCGGTGCGCTCGAACGGCTTGATGTCACGACGCTCGGCGACGGCACGGGCCATGCGCCCGGAGAAACGTTCTTCGCCGTATTCCTTGAACACCCGGGCGATTTCTTCCACCGGCGCGGTGTTGACGAATTCGGCAGCGCTGATGCCACGGGACGGGTCCATGCGCATGTCCAGCGGCCCGTCATTGAGGAAACTGAAGCCGCGCTCGGCGTCATCGAGCTGCGGCGACGACACGCCGAGGTCGAGCAGAATGCCGCTGACCTTGGCGGTCAGGCCTTGCTCGGCAACCACCGAACCGAGCTCGGCAAAGCTGCGCTGCACAACGACAAAGCGGCCGTCTTCGGCCGCTAGCGTTTGCCCGGTGGCAATCGCTTGAGGATCCTTGTCGAATCCGATGAGTCGACCGTCCGGCCCGAGCTGGCTGAGGATCAACCGGCTGTGCCCTCCGCGCCCGAACGTGCCGTCCAGATAGCAGCCATCAGGACGTACGGCGAGAGCCTCGACGGCTTCGTCAAGCAGTACGGTGATGTGGTTAAAGCCGCTATCAATAGTCACAGGATCAAATCACGCAGTTCATCAGGCATCGCGCCCGGTTGTTGAATAGCAGCAAGGTCAGCGGCAGATACCGCATTCCATGCATCCTCGTCCCACAATTGGAACTTGTTCAGTTGGCCGACCAGCATCGCGCGCTTATCGAGCTTGGCGTATTCGCGCAAACGCGGCGGAACCAGGAAACGACCACTGCCATCGAGTTCGAGGTCGACGGCATTACCAATCAATAAACGTTGCAGGCGACGGTTCTCTTCGCGAAGCGAAGGGAGTGCGCGCAACTTGGTTTCAATAATTTCCCACTCATCGAGCGGATAGACACACAGGCATGGATCAACGGCATCAATGGTCACGATCAATTGGCCGGAACTGCGCGAATCGAGCTCGTCACGGTACCGGCTCGGCATGGCGAGACGGCCCTTTGCATCGAGACTGATAGCGTTAGCTCCGCGAAACACGTCAGCGTTTCTCCAATTTTTATCGTTTTGAGCTCAAAAAACCCACTTCATGCCACTTTCCGCCACTTGCGCACACTATAGGAATGCGCCCACCACACCGTCAAGGCGCGGATTAAAGGAAAAACCTTACAGAACGGAGATTTAGCGACGTAAAAGGAGGCTCAACGAGAATCTGACGTGAAGTTTTGGTCAATAACTTGATGCAGCACTGAAAGCTGCGCTCGAAAGTTAAAGTAGTTTGTTAAGAGTAAGATTTTTTCGGTATTACAAAGGCGCTTCGGCTGTTGATTGAAGCAGGGTGGGAAAAGGCTATTACCACGTTTGCCGCTGCCGGAGTTTCAGACCAGGCCGGCTGATATTACACAGCCGCGTCTTCTTTGTTTCAAGCAGGGAAAGAAAAAGGTGGAGAGTCGATCTGTAAGCCGGGTTCTGTCTTGAACAGTCATTCGTCTACGATGGCCATCACTGGACATCTTTAGCAACCTACCCGGTCCCAGCGCGGGCCACGCCTTGGGACCCTATTTGGTCTTGCTCCAAGTGGGGTTTACCTAGCCACGAACTGTTGCCAGACGTGCGGTGCGCTCTTACCGCACCTTTTCACCCTTACCGGCGCTTGCGCGCTTAGGCGGTTATTTTCTGTGGCACTTTCCGTAGGCTCACGCCTCCCAGGCATTACCTGGCACTTCGCCCTATGGAGCCCGGACTTTCCTCCCCCCCCTAATTTTCATAGAGGGCAGCGACTGTCCGATCGACTCTCCGCCGCGAAGGTTAACGGCAGAGCGCCGGAAGAACAAGCGCTAAAACCCTCAGGAACGCCATGGGCGACGGCTTACACGCCTTTCTGTTTATCCAGCGCCACCTGATACAACACGTTTTTGCGCTCGCCAGTGATTTGCGCTGCCAGTGCGGCGGCGCGCTTTAGCGGCATTTCCTCCAATAGCAGATCGAGGATGCGCATGGCTTCGCTGCTGACCGCGTCTTCCGACTCCGGCGCGGTCCAGCCGGCCACCAGCACCACGCACTCGCCGCGCTGCTGATTGCTGTCGGACTCGACGAACGCGCGCAGCTCGCTGAGCGGCAGGCCTTTGAGGGTTTCGAAGGTTTTGGTGATTTCCCGCGCCAGCAGAGCCTGACGCTCGCCGCCAAACACTGCTTCCATATCCTGCAGGCATTCGAGAATGCGATGCGGCGCTTCATAGAAAATCAATGTGCGCGGCTCTTCTTTGACTGCTTCCAGACGCGCCTTGCGTCCGACCGACTTGGCCGGCAGAAAGCCTTCGAAGATAAAACGGTCGGACGGCAAGCCCGCCGCCGACAGCGCTGCGATCAACGCACAGGCACCCGGCACCGGCACCACGTTGATCCCGGCCGCACGGGCCTGACGCACCAGGTGATAACCCGGATCGGAAATCAGCGGCGTGCCGGCATCGGAGATCAGCGCGACGTTGTCGCCCGCCAGCAACCGGGTAATAAAGCGGCTACCCTCATCCCGTTCGTTGTGTTCGTGACATGCGGCCAGGGGCGTACCGATGCCGAAGTGCTGCATCAGGCGCGCCGAATGCCGCGTGTCTTCCGCTGCAATCAGGGCCACTTCACGGAGGATTTTCAAGGCCCGGGCGCTGATGTCGTCCAGGTTGCCGATGGGCGTCGCCACCACATAAAGCGAGCCAGCAGCGGAATTCAAAGGACCTGGAGCAGTCAAAGCGCACACCTCGTGATCGGTAAAAGCGGCCATTGTAGCGCGTCATGAGGCTTGCGATGCGCTCCGGCCGAGCGCGGTTTTTCGCGCGGTTGTGCGCTGCCGCAACATTTACTCCAGCTAAATTGACCGATTCACGCCAGTAACATCGCGCCCCGGCCAGTGCTTGGGTACAATTCCACGCTAATTTGATCGAGTATCAGGAACACTTACATGATCGCTTGCCTGCGGCTGTTCACTGCCCTCTGCCTCGCTGCCTTGTTGGCCGCGTGTGCCAGCTCCCCTTCCTCCAGCCTTGGCGAACTTCCACGGACTCCGGACGCCAGCATCGAGCAACTGCTCGAACAGGCTGCCCAGGCTAAAACCCCGGAACAAGCCGCCCTGCTGCGCCTGAGCGCGGCGGACCAGGCTTACCGCCAAGGCAATGCCGGCCAGTCCGCGCAAATCCTGCAACAAGTGCCGGTGGAGCAACTCAAGCCAGGCCAGCAGATTTTCGCCAATACGCTGTCCGCCGAACTGGCCATGACGCGCAATCAGCCGAAAGCTGCGCTGACCGCCCTGAGCCATCCGAGCTTCCAGAAGCTCAGCGAAATGCCGGAAGAGCAGCAAGTGCGCACTGGCACTGTTCACGCCCGCGCCCTTGAAGCCGATGGCCAGACGCTGGCCGCTGCCCGTGAGCGTGTGTTCATTGCACCGATGCTGGAAGGCGAAGCGGCGAGCAAGAACCACGAAGCGATCTGGACCCTGATCGCGTCGCTGCCAACCGATCAATTGCAACCGAACAACACCGACGATCTCGGCGGTTGGATGGCTCTGGCGCAAGCGGTGAAAACCGCAGGCACGCTGGAACAGCAACAGGCCGCGATCGACAACTGGCGTGCGCAGAATCCAAAGCACCCGGCGGCTGTCAACCTGCCGCTGCCATTGACCAAACTCAAGGAACTGGCCAGCCAGCCACTGAGCAAAATCGCCCTGCTGCTGCCACAGGACGGCCAGTTGGCGTCGGTCGGCAAAGCGCTGCGTGAAGGCTTCATGGCCGCGCATTATCAGGCGCAACAGGCCGGCCAGAACCCACCTGCCATCGAGTTCTACGACAGCTCGAAGCTGACCTCGATGGACGAGTTCTATCGCAAGGCCCAGGCTGACGGCGTGCAACTGGTAGTCGGCCCACTGGAAAAACCACTGGTCAAGCAACTGAGCACTCGCCCGCAACTGCCGATCACCACCCTGGCGCTGAACTACAGCGAAGGCGAGCAAGGCCCGGCGCAACTGTTCCAGTTCGGTCTCGCTGCTGAAGACGAAGCTCGCGAAGTTTCCCGTCGCGCTCGTGCCGACGGCCTGCATCGCGCCGCGATCATGGTGCCGAAGGGCGAATGGGGCGATCGAGTCCTGCGCGCCTTCAGCCAGGACTGGCAAGCCAATGGCGGCAGCATCGTTGCCACCGAACGTGTCGATCAGCCGGTGCAACTGGCCCAGCAGATCGCCGACATGTTCCAGCTGCGTCAGAGCGAAGCTCGAGCCAAGAGCCTGCAGAATGTTGCCGGCACCAATGTCGCCGCGCAGCCTTCGCGTCGTCAGGACATCGAATTCATCTTCTTGGCCGCCACGCCGCAACAGGCCCAGCAGATCAAGCCGACCCTGAACTTCCAGTACGCCGGTGACGTTCCCGTCTACGCGACCTCCCATGTGTACAGCGCCAGCGGCGACGTCAATCAGTACAACGACATGAACGGCATTCGCTTCTGCGAAACCCCATGGCTGCTGGAAACCAGCGATCCGCTGCGCCAGCAAGTAGCTGCGCAATGGCCGCAAGCCAATGGCAGCCTCGGTCGCCTGTACGCCATGGGCGCCGACGCCTATCGCCTGGCACCGCGCCTTGGCCAACTCAAGGCCCTGCCGGACAGCCGCATCGAAGGTCAGTCGGGCAGCCTCGGCATGACCCAGACCCAACGCGTAGTGCGCCAGCTGCCATGGGCACAGTTCGTCAGCGGTCAGGTGCAGCGTCTGCCGGACACTCCGCGCTGATGTCCGACAGGTCACGCTCGCAAAGCGGCAAGGATGCCGAGCGCCAAGCGCTCGAACATCTGCAACAACAAGGTCTGCGCCTGTTGGCGCAGAACTGGTTATGCAAACGCGGCGAGCTTGATCTGGTCATGCTTGATGGCGATACAGTAGTATTCGTTGAAGTTCGCTACAGAAAAAACACTCAATGGGGTGGCGCGCTCGCCAGTATCGACGAGCGCAAGCAGCAGAAACTGATCTTTGCAGCACAGTATTTTCTTCAGCGCGAGTCGCGTTGGGCCAATTCCCCCTGCCGCTTCGATGTGGTGGCGATCGACAGCCACCCGAATCAGCTGAACTGGTTGCAGAATGCTTTCGACAGTTGATCGCCTGCACCCTGCCCTGTTTTCGTCCGACACATTTTGCTCTTTGCTTTGCCGGCTGCACATTCACGTGCCGAACAGCCGCGCCACTTAAGGTCACACAGATGGACATGCAATCCCGAATTCGCCAGCTTTTCCAGGCCAGTATCGACACCAAGCAACAGGCGATGGACGTACTTGCACCGCACATCGAGCAAGCCAGCCAGATCATGGTCAACGCCCTGCTCAACGAAGGCAAAATGCTCTCGTGCGGCAACGGTGGCTCGGCCGGCGATGCCCAGCATTTTTCTTCGGAGCTGCTCAACCGCTTCGAGCGCGAGCGTCCGAGCCTGCCGGCGATTGCGCTGACCACGGACACTTCGACGATCACTTCGATCGCCAACGATTACAGCTACAACGAAGTGTTCTCCAAGCAGATCCGCGCGCTCGGCCAGCCGGGCGATGTGTTGCTGGCGATTTCGACCAGCGGCAACTCGGCGAACATTATTCAAGCGATCCAGGCCGCACATGATCGCGAAATGATTGTCGTAGCTTTGACCGGACGCGATGGCGGCGGCATGGCGTCGCTGCTGTTGCCCGAGGACGTCGAGATTCGCGTACCGGCCAACGTCACTGCACGTATTCAGGAAGTCCACTTGCTGGCGATCCATTGCCTCTGCGATCTGATCGACAGCCAACTGTTCGGGAGTGAAGAATGACCCCTAATCGCCTTGGCCTTCTGGCCTTGACCCTGTGCCTCGGCATCAGCGGCTGCACCTCGGTGGTGAACGCCAGCCGTGAAGCGCCGATCGAAGACGACCGTGGCACGCGCACCTTCGGCAGCAAGATCGACGACTCGCTGATCGAAACCAAAGCAGGCGTGAACATCGCCAAGGCCGATCCGGCACTGGACAACGACTCGCACATCGTCATCACCAGCTTCAACGGCGTCGTCCTGCTCGCCGGCCAGACTCCGCGCGAAGACCTCAAGGCCAAAGCCGAACAGGCCGCCGCCAACGTCCAGCGCGTGAAGAAAGTGCACAACGAGCTGCAAGTGCTGCAACCCTCCTCCCTGCTCGCGCGCCAGAACGACGCGTGGCTGACCACCAAGATCAAGACCCAGATGCTCACCGACGCCAGCATCCCGGGCTCGCGTATCAAGGTCGTGACCGAGAACGGCATCGTCTATCTGCTGGGCCTGCTGACCAAACAGGAAGCCACTCAGGCAACCAATCTGGTTCAGGGTGTGTCCGGTGTGCAGAAGATCGTGAAGCTGTTCGAATACATCGACTGACCGTAAAAGGCAGACACAAAAAAGGCGATCCATCCGGATCGCCTTTTTTTTATTTCACAACCTTCAAACTTGGCCGGCCACTCGGGCGTGGCGGCTCGCTGCCCGGTGGCGGCGAGTCGTCATCCGGATCGATGTCTTCCTCGTCGTCCATCGGCAACTCGAGGTCAAACACCATGCCCTGGCCGTTCTCCCGCGCATAAATGCCCAGGATCGCGCTGATCGGCACGTAGAGACTGTGCGGAACACCGCCGAAGCGGCCTTCGAACGTCACCACGTCGTTATCCATGTGCAGATGACGCACGGCACTCGGCGAGATGTTCAGGACGATCTGGCCGTCACTGGCAAAACCCTGTGGCACCTGCACCGCCGGGTACTCGGAGTTGACCAGCATGTGCGGGGTGCAATCGTTATCCACAATCCACTCGTAGAGCGCGCGGACCAGATAAGGTCGACTGGAGTTCATAGCGGCTCCTTAAGCCTTAGCGCATATCGCGTTCGACACCAGACAGACTCGCCTGGAAAGCCTCACGCGCAAACTGGCGCTCCATATAATCAAGCAGCGGCTTGGCCGGCCGCGGCAGTTCAATACCCAGAATCGGCAAACGCCAGAGTATGGGTAATAGGCAGCAATCCACCAGACTTTGTTCCTCACTGAGGAAGAACGGCTTGTCGGCGAACAGCGGCGAAACGCCGGTCAGGCTTTCGCGCAATTCCTTGCGCGCCACGACCCGTGCTGCCTCTTTGCTCTTGGGATCCAGAATCAGATCCACCAGCCCGCACCAGTCACGCTGAATCCTGTGGATCAGCAGACGGCTGTTGGCCCGCGCCACCGGATAAACCGGCATCAGCGGCGGGTGCGGGTAACGCTCATCCAGATACTCCATCACCACGGTCGACTCCCACAACGCCAGGTCACGATCGACCAGCGTCGGCAGACTGCCGTAAGGGTTCACCTCAATCAGTTTAGGCGGCTGGCGGCCCGCTTCCACGTAAATGATTTCGGCGCTGACACCCTTCTCTGCAAGCACGATGCGCACTCGGTGGGAATAGTGGTCGGCGGGGTCGGAGTAACAGGCCAACCGATTGGTCACGCCCATGGCGATCCTCCTCGCTTGTTGAATTTGTCGGAACCGGAAAAACGCGCGCGCCCAGAGGGCACCTCCCGCAGGGTCTGACTGAGCAGATCCTGCTTTAGCGGAGGCGCCCTTGGGCGCGCGCGATTAACAGCAATGCTTGAAGCGTATCAGTGCACGTCTTTCCAGTATTCACGCTTGAGCAGGTAGGCGAACACAAAGAAGAACGCCAGGTACAGCAAGACATAAGTACCGATGCGCTGATGTTGCAGCTTAACCGGGTTAGCCGAGTAAGCCAGGAAGGTTACCAGATTCTTGACCTTCTCATCGAACTGCTCTTCGTTCAGAGCACCGGACTTCGGCACGATGGTCAACTGATCGCACGCTTCATGGGTCAGCGGCGTGCCGGTCAGCGGATCGTATTGCTTCTTGCCGTCCTCGACGATCTGCACCTGTTTGCAGCCGACAACCTGACGACCTTGCAGGCCGACCAGCACGTTAGGCATGCCGACGTTCGGGAAGACCTTGTTGTTCACGCCCCATGGACGCGCCGGATCTTCGTAAAACGACTTCAGGTAACCGTAGAGCCAGTCGGTGCCGCGTACTCGCGCTACCAGAGTCAGGTCCGGCGGCGCTGCGCCGAACCAGGTCTTGGCGTCGGCAGGCTGCATGCCGATGTTCATGTGGTCGCCAATCTTGGCACCGGTGAACACCAGCTTCTCCAGCATCAACTCGTGCGGGATGCCGAGGTCATCGGCGACGCGCTCGTAACGCTGGAACTTGGCACTGTGGCAACCCATGCAATAGTTGGCAAAGGTCCGCGCACCATCCTGCAGGGCGGCTTTGTCGGAGACGTCGATATCGACACTTTCCAGTTCCGGACCATGACCCTCGGCAGCAAAAACCAGGGAAGGCAGCGCAGCAAAAATCAGAGCAAGAAATAACTTTTTCATCAGCCAGTCACCCTTTCCGGAACCGGTTTGGTCTTCTCGAGCCGGGTGTAGAACGGCATCAGAATGAAGTAGGCGAAATAAAGGAAGGTGCAGACCTGCGACAGCAACGTGCGCCCTGGCGTCGGCGCCAGAACGCCAAGAATGCCGAGAATCACGAAGGAGATGCAGAACACCACCAGCCAGATTTTGCTCAGCCAGCCCTTGTAGCGCATCGATCTCACCGGACTGCGATCCAGCCATGGCAGCACGAACAGCACCGCAATCGCCGCACCCATGGCGATAACGCCCAGGAGTTTGTCCGGCACCGCACGCAGGATTGCGTAGAACGGAGTGAAGTACCAGACCGGGGCAATATGCTCAGGCGTCTTGAATGGATTGGCCGGCTCGAAGTTCGGTTTTTCGAGGAAGTAGCCGCCCATTTCCGGGAAGAAGAACACAATGAAGCAGAAGATGAACAGGAACACCACCACACCGACAATGTCCTTCACCGTGTAGTACGGGTGGAACGCGATGCCATCCAGAGGGATGCCGTTTTCGTCTTTGTGCTTCTTGATATCGACGCCGTCAGGGTTGTTCGAACCGACTTCGTGCAGCGCCAGAATGTGCAAGACCACCAGACCGAGAATCACGATCGGCAGCGCGACCACGTGCAAGGCGAAGAAGCGGTTCAGGGTAATTCCGGAGATCAGGTAGTCACCACGAATCCACTGGGTCAGGTCATCGCCGATCAGCGGAATCGCGCCGAACAGCGAGATGATCACCTGAGCACCCCAGTAGGACATCTGGCCCCACGGCAGCAGATAGCCCATGAACGCTTCGGCCATCAGTGCCAGGTAGATCAGCATGCCGAACACCCAGACCAGCTCGCGCGGTTTCTGGTACGAGCCGTAGAGCAGACCGCGGAACATGTGCAGATAGACGACGATGAAAAACGCCGAGGCGCCGGTCGAGTGCAGCAGACGCAGGATCGAACCGTACTCGACGTCGCGCATGATGTATTCAACGGAAGCAAAGGCTTCTTCTGCCGACGGCGTATAGCTCATCGTCAGCCAGACGCCGGTGACGATCTGGTTGACCAGCACCAGCAGCGCCAGCGAGCCGAAGAAATAGAAGAAGTTGAAGTTTTTTGGTGCGTAATATTTGCTGAGATGGTCTTCCCACATCTTGGTCGCGGGAAAGCGTGCATCAACCCAATCCATGAACTTGCTCATCACGCTTTCTCCGTATCGACGCCAATGACAATCAGGTCATCGGTCTCATAGGAATGCGGGGGAACTGGCAGGTTCAAAGGCGCAGGTTGCGACTTGTAGACGCGGCCAGCCAGATCGTAGTGGGAACCGTGGCACGGGCAGAAATAGCCACCTACCCAGTCTTTGCCCAGATCCGCAGGTGCCACTTCGGGACGGAAGGTCGGTGAGCAACCCAGGTGCGTACAGATCCCGATCAGCAGGAGAATCTCCGGCTTGATCGAGCGTACTTCCGGGTCGACATAAGTGGGTTGCGTGGAGTTTTTGGAGGTCGGATCGGAGAGCTGACCCTCGATCTTCTTGAGATTCCCCAGGATTTCCTCGGTACGGCGGACAATGAACACCGGCTGGCCGCGCCATTCAGCAATCATCTGCTGGCCTGGCTCGATTTTGCTGACATTCACTTTCACCGGTGCACCGGCAGCTTTCGCCTTGGCACTGGGAAACCATGACCCCACGAACGGGACCGCAGCCCCCACCGCTCCTGCAGCACCCACCACGGATGTGGCTGCCACCAGGAAGCGACGCCGGCCTGCATTCACGCCGTCATTGCTCATTCAGTCCTCTCCCATCAGCTTTTTTGGCCTGTTAAATCAGGCGTCTACTAAATAAATCAAATGTTACTTATAAAAATTTTGCCCGAATGGTAATGAAAACCCCCAATTCTGACAAGGTTAATTCCCCGGGGCTCAGCCCCTTAAGCCTTGGAGTATAGGGGGTCTACGGCTGTGGCAAGTTGTCACAACGCAATTCTTTGATAAATCGCAGGCATAAAAAAACGCCCGCTTCCGTGAGGAGGCGGGCGTTCTTTTTTGAACGTGGAAGCGGAATTAACGCTTCGAGTACTGCGGACGCTTACGCGCTTTACGCAGACCAACTTTCTTACGTTCAACTTCACGGGCGTCGCGGGTAACGAAGCCAGCTTTGCGCAGAGCGCTACGCAGGGTTTCGTCGTAGTCCATCAGAGCGCGAGTGATGCCGTGGCGGATTGCGCCAGCCTGACCACTTACACCACCGCCGATCACGGTGACGTAGATGTCGAACTTCTCGACAGTCTCGGTCAGCTCCAGCGGCTGACGAACTACCATGCGGGCAGTTTCGCGGCCGAAGAAGTTATCCAGCGAACGGTTGTTGATGGAGATGTTACCAGTACCCGGACGCAGGAAAACGCGTGCGGTTGCGGTCTTGCGACGGCCAGTGCCGTAATTTTGAGTCGCCGACATAATGAACTATTCCGTTAAATCTTCAGTTCTTGGGGCTGCTGAGCAGTATGAGGGTGTGCAGCGCCCGCATAGACTTTCAGCTTACGGTACATGTCGCGACCCAGTGGGTTTTTAGGCAGCATGCCTTTAACCGCGGTCTCGATCACGCGCTCAGGGGCTTTGGCGATCAGCTTTTCAAAGTTGATCGACTTTATGCCTCCCGGGAAACCGGAGTGGGAGTAGTACATTTTGTCAGTGGTTTTAGCGCCGGTAACACGGATCTGCTCGGCGTTGATGACGACGATGTAGTCGCCGGTGTCAACGTGAGGAGTGTACTCAGGCTTGTGCTTGCCACGCAGACGGCTCGCGATTTCGGTGGCCAGACGACCCAGGGTCTGACCAGCAGCGTCGACGACAAACCAGTCGCGCTTTACTGTTTCCGGTTTAGCAGTAAAAGTTTTCATTCTTTATAGCCTCAGGGGCCGCCTGTAAATAAGACGGCGGATCTTACTGAATAGTGCGTACTTTGACAAGTCAAAGGCAGCCGGATACAGACGCTTTCGGGGGCTCGGGTCGGCGCGTCCGTTCAACGGCAAGATTCTTCGGCGGCGGCGCATCACTTCCACTGCAGAAAGAGGTCGGCAATTATGCAGATTGCGAAAAATTTTTCAACCTGCTTTTATGATTGTTTTGCCCAAGGAGCACCCGATGGACTATCGCCAGCTAGGCCGTACCGACCTGAACGTGAGTGCAATCTGCCTCGGCACCATGACCTGGGGCGAGCAAAACACTGAGGCTGAAGCCTTCGCCCAGATCGAGCGGGCCAAAGAAGCGGGGATCAATTTCCTCGACACCGCCGAAATGTACCCGGTGCCGCCCAAAGCCGAAACCTACGCCACCACCGAGCGCTACATCGGCAATTACTTCAAGAGTCGCGGTGACCGTGCCGACTGGATCCTCGCCAGCAAGATCGCCGGCCCCGGCAACACCATCGACTACATCCGCGACAAGAACCTGCGCCACAACCGCCAGCACATCACCGAAGCACTGGACGGCAGCCTCAAGCGCCTGCAGACCGATTACATCGATCTGTATCAATTGCACTGGCCGGAACGCAGCACCAACTTTTTCGGACAGCTGGGCTACAAGCACAAGATCGAAGCCAACCTGACGCCGCTGGAAGACACCCTCGAAGCACTCGACGAACAGGTGAAGGCCGGCAAGATCCGCCACATCGGTCTGTCCAACGAGACGCCGTGGGGCACGATGCGCTTTCTGGCTCTGGCCGAAGCCCGTGGCTGGCCGCGTGCGGTATCGATCCAGAACCCGTACAACCTGCTCAACCGCAGCTTCGAAGTCGGCCTGGCCGAGATCGCCATTCGCGAACAGTGCGGCCTGCTCGCCTACTCGCCACTGGCGTTCGGCTTCCTCTCCGGCAAGTACGAAGGCGGCGCCCGACCACCGAAAGGCCGTCTGAGCCTCTACAGCCGCTTCAGCCGCTATTTCAACCCGCAATCGGAGGCGGCGTGCAGCCGTTACGTAGCCCTGGCCCGTGAACACGGTCTGGACCCAGCGCAAATGGCCCTGGCCTTCGTGACCCAGCAACCGTTCGTCACCAGCAACATCATTGGCGCGACGACGCTTGAGCAACTGGACAGCAACATTGCCAGTTTTGATCTGAAACTGTCCGATGAAGTGCTGGCCGGGATCGAGGCGATTCACAAGGATCATCCGAATCCCGCGCCGTAACTGACCGCCAAAAGCTTCGCGAGCAGGCTCGCTCCCTCAGGTACGGTGATCCCCTGTGGAAGCGAGCCTGCTCGCGAAGAGGCCAGTCGGATTACCTCAACAGCGGAACGCGGAGCGTCCCCGGCGGCATTCCTTTGCTGCGCGTGGGAACGATCATCAAAGCGACCGCGCAATAATCTCCTTCATGATTTCATTGGTGCCGGCATAAATCCGCTGCACCCGCGCATCCGCCCACGCCCGGGCCACCGGGTATTCCCACATGAAGCCGTAGCCGCCATGCAGTTGCACGCACTCGTCGAGCACTTTGCATTGCAGGTCGGTGCCCCAGTATTTGGCCATCGCCGCCGTCGGCACATCGAGTTTGCCTTGCAGGTGCAGCTCCAGGCAGCGATCGACGAAGACCCGGCCGATCTGGATCTCGGTAGCCATCTCGGCCAGTTTGAAGCGGGTGTTCTGAAAATCGGCAATCGCCTTGCCGAACGCCTTGCGATCGCGGGTGTAATCCAGCGTCCATTGCAGCGCTGCCTCGGCCGAGGCCAGGCCGCCGATAGCCACGGTCAGACGTTCCTGCGGCAACTCCTGCATCAGATAGGCAAACCCGGCACCCGCCTGGCCGAGAAGGTTTTCCTTCGGCACGCGCACGTCCTGGAAGAACAGTTCCGAGGTGTCCTGCGCCTTCATGCCGACCTTCTCCAGGCGCTTGCCCTTCTCGAAGCCCGGCGTATTCGCCTCCACCAGAAACAGGCTGGTGCCTTTGGCCCCAGCCTTGGGGTCGGTCTTGGCCACCACGATCACCAGGTCAGCCAGAAAACCGTTGGTGATAAAGGTTTTCGAACCGTTGATCACATATTCGTCACCGTCGAGCACCGCCGTGGTTTTCACCCCTTGCAGGTCGGAACCGGCGCCAGGCTCGGTCATGGCAATCGCCGTGACCATTTCCCCCGACACCAGTTTCGGCAGGTATTTGTGTTTCAGCGCCTCGCTGCCGTAATGCAGGATGTACGGTGCGACGATGTCCGAGTGCAGCGAGAAACCGATACCGGTCAGCCCCAGACGCCCGACTTCCTCGATGACCACGGTGCTGTAGAGGAAATCCGCGCCGAGCCCGCCGTACTCTTCCGGCAGATGCGAACAGAGCATCCCCGCCTCCCCCGCCTTGTTCCACAGCGCGCGATCAATGTGCCCCTGCTTCTCCCACTGCGCGTGATACGGCACGGCCTCTTTTTCGAGGAAAGTTCGCACGCTGTCGCGGAACAATTCGTGCTCGGAGCTGAACAGGGTTCTGGGGATCATGCGGCACCTTTCTTTGTTGTTGGAGGGATACGGCTCTCAGAGACTAAGCCCGACTCCTGCTACGGGACACTGGACACATCCGACAAAAAATAAGACGATCCAGCCGTCTGGTGACCACTTTCCCTTATAAAAACAAAACAAAAGTTGAATTATGTCTAAGCACGTCTCCCCGCCCTTGCGGCGCGTCAGCATCCTGGCCATCGACCGGGTTTTCGCTTACACCCTCATGCAGGCCAAGGATTTTTTCCATGTGGCCAGCCTGCGTTACGGCAAACAACTGGGCCACGGCCTGACACCGGCGTTTGAAACTCGCCTGGTCAGCCCGGATGGCAAACCGGTAAAAAGCTTCAGCGACGTAGTGATGCCGGTCGACGGCGGCCTGGAAAACGCCGACGTGATCATCCTCCCGGCGTTCTGGGACGATTTCGACACGCTGTGCAGCCGTTACCCGCAAATCCTGCCGTGGCTGCGCGAACAGCATGCGCGCGGCGCGGTGTTATGCGGCGAAGCCACCGGAGTGTTCTGGCTCGCCGAAGCCGGGCTGCTCAACGGCAAGGAAGCGACCACCTACTGGCGCTTCTTCAATGCCTTCGCCGAGCGTTTCCCCAAGGTCTATCTGAATCAGGACAAGCACCTGACCGACGCTGACAATCTCTATTGCGCCGGCGGCACGACCTCGGCCTGCGATCTCTACATCTATCTGATCGAACGCTTCTGCGGCGCGAACGTGGCGCAAGCCGTGGCCCGCGACATTCTCTACGAAGTGCAGCGCAGCTATTCGCCGGGACGTATCGGTTTTGGTGGGCAAAAGCTGCATCAGGACGTGATCATCCTGCAGATCCAGCAGTGGCTCGAAGAACACTTTGCCGACAAGTTCCGCTTCGAAGACGTCGCCCGCGAGCATGGCATGAGCATCCGCAACTTCATGCGCCGCTTCCAGACCGCCACCGGCGACAAGCCGCTGCACTACTTGCAGCGCCTGCGCATCGAGACGGCCAAGGGCCTGCTTTCGGGCACGCGCAAGAGCATCAAGACCATCAGTTATGAGGTCGGTTACGACGATGCAAGCTTCTTCGCGCGACTGTTCCGCCAGCACACCGAGCTGTCGCCGAATCAGTATCGGCAGCAGTTTCAGCAGGCTGCCTGATCCGGCCTGATGATCGTCCCCACGCTCTGCGTGGGAATGCCGCCACTGGACGCTCTGCGTCCGCCTCGCAAGTGACGCGGAGCGTCACGGGATGCATTCCCACGCGGAGCGTGGGAACGATCAGTTACTGCGCTTTCGCGAGCAGGCTCGCTCCCACAGGGAAAAACTTCAGCGCATAAAAAAGGCCTGCAATCGCAGGCCCTTTTTCGTTGCCGAAACTCCGTTTAAGGCTTGTGCGCCCGCGACAGGAATTCGTGGGATTGCATCTCCAGCAGTCGGCTCAGCGTGCGCTGGAACTCGAAGGTCAGGCGTCCGCCGGTGTACAGATCCTTCAACTCGACTTCAGCAGAAATGATCAGTTTGACGTTGCGATCGTAGAACTCGTCGACCATGTTGATGAAGCGCCGGGCGATGTCGTCGGTGGTGACGCTCATCTGCTCGACGCCGCTGAGCAGGACGGCGTGGAAAATCTTGCCCAGTTCGATGTAGTCGTTCTGGCTGCGCGGGCCGTCGCACAGTTCACGGAAGTCGAACCAGGCCACGTCGTCGCAGGTGCGCAGAGCGCGGATTTCGCGGTTCTCAATGATCAGCACATCGTTTTCCACCGCCGCCGTGCACTCCGGCGTCAGCGCCTTGAAGCTCTTGCGCAGGCTTTCGTGCGCGGCTTCGTCGAGCGGATAGTGGAACAGCTCGGCTTGCTCGAGGTGACGCAGACGATAATCGACGCCGCTGTCGACGTTGACGATCTCGGTGTTCTGCTTGATCAGCGCGATGGCCGGGAGGAAGCGCGCGCGTTGCAGGCCATCCTTGTACAGGCCGTCCGGAACGATGTTCGACGTCGCGACGAGGGTCACGCCGTTCTTGAACAGCTCTTCCATCAGCGTGCCGAGGATCATCGCGTCGGTGATGTCGGAGACGAAGAATTCATCGAAGCAGATCACCCGCGACTCGGCCGCGAAGCGCTTGGCGATGATGGTCAGCGGGTTCTTCTCGCCGCCCAGGGTTTTCATTTCTTCGTGCACACGCTTCATGAAGCGGTGGAAGTGCGTGCGGGTCTTTTCCTTGAACGGCAGCGCTTCGAAGAAGGTGTCGACCAGGTAAGTCTTGCCGCGACCGACGCCGCCCCAGAAATACAGGCCCTTGACCGGTGCCTGATCCTTTTTGCCAAACAGCTTGCCGAGCAAGCCCGGCTTGTTCTGGTCAGCGGCGATCAAGTCGTCGTACAGACGCTGCAAGTGACGCACAGCAGTTTCCTGCGCGGCGTCATGGAAGAAGTCCGGGCGTTTCAGATCAGCTTGATATCGTTCTAGGGGCGTCATAATTCGTTAGCAAGGCAACAAAAACGGGCCGTCACTGTAGCGACGGCCTGTGGGAATGGCAATCGGCCCTTGGTTGGGTCGTGCCGCCGATCAGTCCTGAGCCGGGGTCAGTGCGACGCGCAACGCCTCGATGGCGGCGTCCCGCGCGGCGGCGTCGGCGAAGGCAGGGCTGTCGCCCACGCACTCACCGGCCAGCCAGACGCTGAAGCTCAATTCTTCAGTACGCACGTCCAGCGGCTCGCCGGACTGCAACTGTTTGGTCACCTGGCCGGCAGTTTTGCCGTCGGCGAAGTTGCGCGACAGCAGCAATTGCTCGCCATCGGCCGCCAGCAGACGGAAACGGAAGCTGCCGTCGTCCTCGCGGAAGCTGACGAAACGCGCGGCTTTCGCGGCTTTTTTCTTGGTAGTCGCGGCCACCTGAACCTGATTGACGAAAGAACGCAGGCCGACAGCTTCGCGCAATTCATTGAGGAACGGCGTGGCCACGGCGCGGGCCTTCTTCGCACCGATCTGCAGGATGTCTTCCAGGTCCGCCGGACGCTCGATCAACTGGTGATACTTCTCGCGCGCCTCGCCCAACTCGCTGTCGAGCAATTGGAACAGGCGATTCTTCGCCTCACCCCAGCCCAGACCACCGAGCAGTTCGCTGCGGAATTCGTCAGCCTGCGCCGGGGTGGCGAAGGCCTGGAACAGAGTGAACAGGTGCGAGTTGTCAGGATCTTTCGCTTCGCCCGGAGCCTTGGAGTCAGTGACGATCCGCGAGATCGCGTCCCTCATCTCTTTGGCGCTGGAGAACAGCGGAATGGTGTTGTCGTAGCTCTTCGACATCTTGCGACCGTCGAGGCCCGGCAAGGTGGCCACGCTTTCTTCGATCAGCGCTTCGGGCATGGTGAAAAACTCTTTGCCCTGACCGAACAGATGGTTGAAACGCTGGCCGATATCGCGGGCCATTTCCACGTGCTGAATCTGATCGCGACCGACCGGCACCTTGTGCGCGTTGAACATCAGGATGTCCGCGGCCATCAGCACCGGGTAGCTGTAGAGGCCCATGGTGATGCCGGCATCCGGGTCTTCACCGGTTTCAACGTTCTTGTCCACCGACGCCTTGTAGGCGTGCGCGCGGTTGAGCAGGCCCTTGGCGGCGACGCAAGTCAGCAGCCAGGTCAGCTCGGGGATTTCCGGGATGTCGGACTGGCGGTAGAAGGTCACGCGATCAACGTCCAGACCACCGGCCAGCCAGGTCGCGGCGATTTCCAGACGCGAGCGCTGGATGCGCAGCGGGTCATCGCATTTGATCAGCGCGTGGTAGTCGGCCAGGAAATAGAACGAATCGGCCTGGCTGTCGCGGCTGGCGAGGATTGCCGGGCGAATCGCGCCGGCGTAGTTGCCCAGGTGCGGCGTGCCGGTGGTGGTGATGCCGGTGAGAATGCGGGTACGGTTGGTCATGGGTAATCGCTTGTCAGACTGCAATCAATTCGAGAGACGCGGCAACAGCAGATCCTTGAGATCGGTCAGCTTGCCGTGAAAAAAGTGTCCGCATTCTGCCACTTTCAGCAGCTCATGGGGGCGCTGGAGTTGTTCCGACCACTGGTAGACCAATTGCGGATCGATGACTTCATCGGTTTCCGGCTGGATCACCGTCAGCTTGCCCAGTTGCGGCAGTTGATCCTGCTCGCCCAGACGCATTACCGCCGGCGCTACCATGAACAGGTGCTCAAGCTGCACGCCTTGGGCTTCGAGACGGCCGCCGAGACTTGCTGCAACAAATCCGCCGAAGGAGAAACCGAACAGGGTCAGCGGCAGATCCGGGTGTTTTTCCCGCAACCATGTAGCGGCGGCTTGGGCGTCGTCGACTTCACCGGTGCCCATGTCGTGCGTGCCCTGGCTGGCGCCGACGCCGCGATAGTTGAAACGCAAGGTGATCAGGCCTGCGTCGCGCGCGGTGCGCTGCAGGGTCGAGACGACCTTGTTGAGCATGGTGCCGCCCTGCACCGGGTTCGGATGGCAGATCAGCGCGATGCCGCGCGGCTGCTCGTTATCCAGGTAAAGGCTTTCCAATTGACCCACCGGGCCGTCAATCACTACAGGGGTTTCACGCATCAGCAAGGGAGGAACTCCGTGACCTCGAATCGGGTCGACTCGTCTAGCAAATTGTCTGTGCCAATCTATTGCGAGTGAATCGCGGTATACAGCGCAGGTTCGAGCCGTTAACGTAAAGCAAAGCCGTTTATAGAGGAAGGACTCGTGGAACACTCGCTCTTAGTTTGGTTGTTACCGACTCTTGCCCTGGTTGTGGGTGTCGCCATTGGATTCCTGATCGCGCGCGTTGCGCCGAACGCCGCACCGAGCCGCACGCAGCGTCAACTGGATGATATCCAGGAGCGTTTCGACAGTTATCAGAACGAAGTGGTCACCCACTTCAACAGCACCGCGATGCTGGTCAAGAAGCTGACCCAGAGCTATCAGGAAGTGCAGGACCACCTCGCCGAGGGCGCCAATCGTCTGGCCCTGGACGAGCAGACCCGCCAGCGCCTGATCGCCGCCCTGCACGCCGACGCAGCGCAGGCACCACGCGAACGCCTGACGCCACCGCGCGATCAGGAACCACCGCGTGATTACGCGCCGAAGAGCCCGAATTCGCCGGGCATGCTCGATGAGCATTATGGTCTGAAGAAGTAATCGGGTTTCGCGCCCAACAAAAAGCCCCCGGACAATGCTGTTGTCCGGGGGCTTTTTTGTATCTGCAATCTTCGCTGCCCTCGCCGGCCTGCTCGCGAAAGGGCCGGCACAGATGACACAAAAAAATGCCCGATCACAGGACCGGGCATTTCTTCAATCAGGCAATCGCTTACGGATACTGCTGTACCGTGCCCGGCTGTTGCTGCTGACCACCATACTGCTGACCCGGAATTGCCTTCAGGTTGACCTCGACCCGGCGATTCTGCGCGCGGCCGTTGACGTCACCGTTACTGGCAATCGGGTTATCCGGGCCGGCGCCACGGGCCGACAGGTTGGCACCGCTGACACCTTGCGAGGTCAGGTAGGTCGCCACGCTCTGTGCACGACGTTGGGACAGGTCCATGTTGTGCTGGCGGCTGCCGGTGCTGTCGGTGTAGCCGACGATTTCGATCTGGTTCTGGTTGAACTCTTTTAGCGAGTTGGCCAGGTTGTTCAGCGGTTGATAGAAGCTGGAAGCGATGTTCGCCGAATCGGTGGCGAAGGTGATGTTGCCCGGCATGATCAGCTTGATCTGATCGCCCTGACGCTGCACTTCAACGCCAGTGTTGGCCATGCTCGCGCGCAGTTTCTTTTCCTGCTGGTCGGCGTAGTAGCCGTAGCCTGCTGCGGAAGCACCGACCACGGCGGCGCCGATCAAGGCGCCCTTGCCACGGTTGTCGTGGCCGATGGCGGCACCGGCAAGTGCACCGGCCAGCGCACCGAGGCCACCGTATTTGGCGGTTTTGCTCATGCCCTGCGAGCCACCGTCGGCCTGACCCTGATTGTCATACGGATTGGGCGAGGCGCAGCCGGACAGCACGGCCACGGCAGTAGCGACAATAATCAAACGACGCGTGGTGAACATGGAGAGCTCCTGGTTTTTTGCATTCTGTGGTGCAGCGGCCACTGATCAATCAATGGACCTGCGCGGGCGTTGGATCATGACAATGCGCAAAAATTCCGCCGCACACCCGTGACAAAAAATTCAGGCACGCACAAACGGGTTCTCGCGCATCTCATCACCCAGACGCGTATCCGGACCGTGCCCGGTGACAACCGTTGCGTCCTCATCCAGCGTATACAGCCGCTGCTTGATCGAACGCACGATGGTCGCCTGATCGCCACCCCACAAATCCGTGCGCCCTACCCCGCGACGAAACAACGTGTCGCCGGCTATCAACAGCTTAGCCTCGGAAAACCAAAAGCTCATGGAACCGGGTGTATGGCCCGGCGTATGCAGTGCCACGCCGCAACCGCAGGCCAGTTCTTCGTCATCGCTCAACCAGCGATCCGGCGAGGGCACCGGGGTGTAGGGCACACCGAACATCTGGCATTGCATTTCCAGGTTGTCCCAGAGGAATTGATCTTCCTTGTGCAGATGCAGGGTCGCACCGGTTTTCTCCTTCATCTGCCCGGAAGCGAGGAAGTGATCGAGATGCGCGTGGGTATGGATGATGCTGACGACTTTCAGGCCATGGGCATCGAGGCGCGCCATGATCAGGTCAGGGTTGCCGCCCGGGTCGACGACGATGGCTTTCTTCGTGATCGGGTCGCCGATGATGGTGCAGTTGCACTGCAAAGGGCCGACGGGGAAGGTTTCGCGAATGAGCACTGGGATTGAGGCTGACATGGAAGGATCCTGGACAGGCGGCACTGACATTGGCTTCAGGATTCTACTGCACCTGCCGATATATAACGCCAGGTCAGTTAATTGACGCCACTAATCAGAAAATAGTGGCCCAATGATGTCAAACCATCCAATACTGGTGCAAAATCAATGTCTGTAGCGGCCACATTTCAGGAAGGGCCGCAGCCCATTTCAGGAATTGCGCAATGCCACGCCCAACCGAATCGACCGAAAGCCAGTATGTTTCACTGACCGGAATCAAATATCTCGACAGTCTTCTATCCGGTACCAAGTGGGCTGATGATGGAATGGGCGTCAGCCTGACTTACAGCTTTATAAGCCTGGGAAATTCGTATTTCGCGTCAGATTACAGCGCAGCCAATGAATACGAAGCGGGATACGAGCTGACTGCGACCCAGCGGGCCGCAGCGACCGCCGCGTTAAGCACTTGGAGCGCAGTGGCCGACATCACTTTCCGCCAGACCAGTGACAACTGGGCCAACGTTGGGGACATCCGGTTTGGCGGCTACGCACTCATGGACGCCGACGCTGCCGCTTGGGCATACACGCCGGGCGACACCCCCAATGCCGGCGACATCTGGATCGGCCCGAACACCGATGACCCATCGCCGGTCAAAGGTACCTACGATTTCATGACATTCGTTCATGAAATCGGACATGCACTCGGACTCAAACATCCGTTCGCACCGACGCCGGGCAACGCGACGACGATGGATCCGGCGCTGGACGACATTACCCATACGATCATGAGTTACAACAACTCATACTCTTACCACCCGACCACTCCGATGCTGCTGGACATTCTGGCGATCCAGAACCTCTACGGCGCCAATACTATGTGGGCGACAGGCAACACCGTCTACTCCTGGGCAGCCAATCAATCGGTTTTCGAAACGATATGGGACGCCGGCGGTGTCGACGCGATCGACGGCAGCAACCAGGCAGCGGCCGTGCGCATCGACCTCAACGAAGGCGCGTTCAGCAAGATCGGCAAAGTCTTCAGCGACCCTGATGGCGCTGACTTCAACGAAGGGCTGGCGATTGCATTCGGCGCCAAGATCGAAAACGCCGTCGGTTCCGGTTTCAACGACACATTGATCGGCAACGCACTGGACAACCTGCTCAATGGCATGGCCGGGGCCGATACCATGACTGGCGGTGCCGGCAACGACACCTACATTGTCGATGACGCGGGCGATGTGGTGGTTGAAACCGGCAGCTCACGCTCTGAAATCGACAGTGTCTTTTCGTATATCGACTACACCCTCGGCGACAATGTCGAAAACCTTACGCTGTCCGGTGCTGCGAATCTGACCGCCACGGGCAATGCACTGAACAACGAACTCACGGGCAATGCCGGCGATAACGTTCTGGACGGTGGCCTGGGGGCCGACATCATGACCGGCGGTGCCGGCAACGATATCTACATCGTCGATAACGTTGCCGATGTGGTCATCGAAACCCGTGCGCTGTACAGCGAGATCGATACGGTACAGTCTTCAATCAGCTATACCCTGGGTAAGAATGTTGAAGACCTGATTCTCACCGGCACTGCTGACATCAACGCTATTGGCAACGCGCTCGGCAATATCCTGGTCGGCAACTCGGGCAATAATCAGCTCAACGGTGGCGCCGGCATTGACGCCATGATCGGCGGCGATGGCAATGATGCTTACGCTCTCGATCAAGGTGCCGAACTGGGACTGATCCGCGAGTATGTCAACCAAGGCAACGACACGCTGATCACGCTTTTCAACGCCAACGCGCAATACAACCTCATCGACCTCAGCCAGAGCAATCTGCAGAACGTCGAAAACGTGACCGTGCTGGGTGCGGGGGCGTTTACCATCGCCGGCAACAGCCTGAACAACGTCCTGATCGGTAACGCTGACGCAAACTTCATCAATGGCGGCCAAGGCGCCGACATTATGACCGGCGGCGCCGGCAATGACACCTACATCATCGACAATGTCAACGACGCAGTGATCGAGACCGGTGCCTCGCTTACGGAGATCGATACGGTCTACTCCTATATCGATTACACCCTGGGCAACAATCTTGAGAATCTGAATCTGGCCGGCGAAGCAAATCTGAACGCTACCGGCAATGCACGCAACAACGCTATCTACGGTAATGCGGGCAACAACATTCTGGATGGCGGCCTCGGTGCCGACTATATGGCAGGCGGGTTCGGCAACGACACCTACATCGTTGACAACACTGGCGATGTGATCTTTGAGGATTGGGATCTGGTCGGGGTGGTCGACACTGTCCGCGCCTCGGTCAGTTACACCCTCAGTGCGAATCTGGAAAACCTTGTTCTGACTGGCACGGCCGACACCAACGCGATCGGCAACGGGCAGAACAACGTGCTGACAGGCAACGACGGTAATAACCAGCTCAATGGCGGTGCCGGAGTCGACACCATGATCGGTGGCAAGGGCAACGATGCGTATGCCCTCGACCAGTCCGCCGAACTGGCGCTGATCCAGGAAAACGCCAACGAAGGCAACGACACCCTGATCACGCTGTTCAACGCGACCGCGTTGAACAGTACGATCGACCTCAACATCGCAAATTTGAAGAACGTCGAGAACCTGAGCGTGTCGGGCGCAGGCGCCTTTACGTTGGCAGGCAACGAACTGAACAACACCCTGATCGGTAACGCCGATGCCAACTTCATCAACGGTGGCAAAGGCATCGATATCATGCAGGGCGGCGGTGGTAACGACACCTACATCGTCGACAACATCCTCGACCAGGTCATCGAAACCGATGCAACACCGTCGCAAATCGATACGGTCTACTCCTACGTAAGCCACTATCTGAGTGCCAATGTCGAAAACCTTACACTGGTCGGCAGCACTGACCTTACAGGCGTTGGTAACGCGCTGAACAACGTCATTTACGGTAACGACGGCAACAACCAGATCAATGGCGGCCTGGGTATCGACACCATGATCGGTGGCAAAGGCAATGACGATTACGCCCTCGACCAGTTCGCCGAACTGGCACTCATCCAGGAGAACGCCAGCGAAGGCGTCGACAGGCTGCTCATCCAATACAACGCCACCGCGCAGACCAGCATCGTCGACCTGAATCTGACCAATCTGCAGCAAGTCGAAAATGTCATGTTGCTGGGTGGCGGTGAATTCACGCTGGCCGGCAACAGCCTGAACAACGTCTTGGTAGGCAACGCTGCTGCCAACTTCATCAACGGGGGCCAGGGCGCAGACACCATGACTGGTGGCGCTGGCAATGACACTTACATTGTCGACAACATCAACGATGCAGTGATCGAGACCGGCGTATCGCTGTCAGAAATCGACACGGTGTACTCCTACATTGATTACACCTTGGGTACCAATGTCGAGAACCTGACCCTGGCCGGGGGCAGCCACTTGCATGCCAACGGTAACGCCCTGAACAATGTGATCTACGGTAATACCGGCAACAACATCCTCGACGGTGGTGCGGGCGCCGACTTCATGGCGGGCGGTACTGGCAATGATACGTATATCGTCGACAACGTCAGTGACGTGATCAGCGAAACCAGCACTCTGGCCAATGAGATCGACACGGTCCGCGCCTCGGTCAGTTACACCCTCAGTGCGAATCTGGAAAACCTGATTCTGACGGGGACGGCCGGCACCAACGCCATCGGCAACGACCAGAACAACGTGCTGACCGGTAACGACGGCAATAACCAACTCAATGGGGGTGCCGGTGTCGACACCATGATTGGTGGCAAAGGCAGCGATGCCTACGCCCTCGACCAGTACGCCGAACTGGCGCTGATCCAGGAAAACGCCAACGAAGGAAGCGATACTTTGATCACGCTGTTCAACGCGACGTCAACCAGCACCATCATTGATCTGAACATTGGCAACCTGCAAAACGTCGAAAACGTCACTGTACTCGGCGCCGGCGCATTTACCCTGGCTGGTAACGGCCTGGACAACATCCTGGTCGGCAACGCCGATGCCAACTTCATCAACGGTGGCAAAGGTGCTGACACCATGACCGGCGGCGGTGGCAACGACACGTATATCGTCGACAACATCGGCGATGTGGTCACCGAAACCGGCACGTCGGTCTCGGAAATCGACAGCGTCTATTCGTACGTCGATTACACCTTGGGGGCCAACCTGGAGATTCTGAATCTTGTCGGGTCCGCCAGCAAAGGTACCGGCAACGGGTTGAACAACTCCATTTACGGCAACGACACAGACAATGTACTGGATGGCGGCGCGGGGACGGACACGCTCACAGGCGGTGCTGGCGCCGACACCTTCGTGTTCAGCTCGCTTACCGACATGGGCGTGGGCGCCAGCCGTGAAGTGATCACCGATTTCAGCAGCCTGCAGGGCGACAAAATCGACCTGACGAAATTCGATGCGAACCTGCTGCAAGGCGGCATGGACGGTTTCACCTTCATCGGTGCCAATGACTTCACCGGTGCCGGGCAACTGCGCTTCGTCGACCACGTACTGTCGGGCAACGTCAGCGGCAATGCCGGCGCGGACTTTGAAATCCAGCTGGTGGGTGTGAACAGCTTCAGTGCCAACGATCTGGTCGCCTGACGCCCTGTTCACTTGCCAGGCCAACACCCCCGGCCGGTGAACTGAAAACAAACGCCCCGATTGGTTCGGGGCGTTTGTTTTTCTGCCGGGTCATGGCGCGATCTCAAAAGAGCAATCCCAGTTCCTTGGCGCGCGCCACTGCCTGAGTACGCCGTTCGACGCCAAGTTTGCTGTTGATGTGACTGGCATGGGTTTTCACCGTATGCAGCGAAATGAACAACTGCTCACTGATTTCCTGATTGGAACAACCCTGAGCGATCAGACGCAGTACGGCCAGTTCACGGCTGCTGAGTTGTTCGGTCGCTGAGCTTTCCACTGTCGGGCGCGGCGCGGCTGTTGGGAAGTGCGTGAGCAATTGCTGGCTCACCGCGTTGCAAATGAGCGCCTGCAATTGCCCGCGCATCCAGTCGGCATGAATTTTCAGCAGCGCATCGAAGGGCTGGAAGACGCCGCCGGCAGCGGCTTCCAGAGCTTGGCTCAACGTTTTGCGTGCTTCCGGTTCGCGTCCACTCGACAGCAACAGCGCCACCTTCTGCGTCAACGCCATCACACTGAGCAACTGCCGCCCGGTCCGCTGGCCGTTTTCATGCAACACGTTCAACCGCCCTTCGGCGAGCATCGGTTGCTCCTGAATCACATCGAGCAGCGCCTGTTGCAGTTCCACGTGCAGTGGCAGCTGTGGATGAAACTCCGGCGGCGCCGCAGCGTTTTCGCCGGTGTAGGTCTGGCCCAATCGTGCAAGCCACGCCTCGGCGAGATCGATGCGACCCTGGGCCAGCCACAGTTCGCATTTGACCAGGGTGATCATCGCCAGGTAGTAGATCGGCGGTACGTCCCAGATGTGCATCAGGCGTTCGGCTTCGGCGAGTTCGGCGAAGGCCTTGGCGAATTCGTTACTGGCGCCGTCCAGGCGAGCGATCACGCAGTGGCCGATCAGCACGCTGATGTCGCGACAGGCGCGCGCCTCGCCAATGCCGGCCAGCAGACGCACGCGTGCGGCTTGCGGCTGCAAACGCATCGCCAGCAGGAAACCCTCATACAACGTCAGCCGTGCGCGCACGGCGTACAGTCGTTGCGGCGACAGACCGCGCAAGCGCTCCAGGCCCTGATGCACTTCATCCAGCGCGCGCAGGATCTCGCCCCGCGATTGCAGAACCCGGGCCCTGTCGTAGTGCGCCAGTGCTTCGAATAATGGATTGCCGACCCGCTGTGCCAGCTCGAGGGATTCGCGGTTCAGCCCACGGGCGCGCCACAGATCTCCGTCGGCAATGGCCAGATTGGACAAGGTCGACAGGCACATCAGCCGCTGGCCGTAACGCTTGGCCGGCAGGCTCTCCAGCGCTTCACTGCAATAGCGCAGGGTCAGTTCGCGATGGCCGCGTCCGCGAGCGATGATCCCGCTCAATGCCAGCCACTGCGCCAGCATGGATTTCTGCGCGGTGGCCGAAGGCGCCGGCAGGAAGCGGCTCAAATGGTTGGCCAACTCTTCGGCGGCGTCGAGCTGGCAGGCCAAGCCCAGTGCCCAGCTGTAGAGCACGATCAGCCGAGGCGTGCTGATCAGCAGACTGTCGGGCAAGTCCATTTTCCAGCGCAGCAGCATGCCGACGTTCTGCTCGGCGAGCAGCTGTTCTTCGGACAGGTTCTGTACGAGATTTGCCGCGACATCGAGATGCCCGGCACGCAACGCCTGCTCCACCGCTTCGTCGAGCAAGCCTTGTGCGTTGAACCAGCGGCAGGCGCGCAAATGCAGGGTGGCGTTGGGCACCATCGCCTGGGCGATCGGCCGGCTGCGCAACAAGTCAGAAAACAAATGGTGATAGCGATACCAGTGACCGTGCTCGTCCAGCGGCACAAGAAACACCTGGTGGGCGAGCAGAAAGCGCAGGATCTCGGCGCTGTCATGGGCTTCGCGGACGGCGTCGCAGAGCTCGCTGCAAAAGCGTTCCTGCGGAGCGGTTTCGTAGAGAAACGATTGCACTTCGGCCGGCAAGCAATCGATGACTTCTTCGAGCAGATAGTCGCGTATCAATCCCTCGCCGCCGTTCAGTCCTTGCGGCAGCGCGGCATCGTTGCCCGCCTCGGCCACCGCCAGCAGCCAGAAGCGCAGGCCGGCGACCCAGCCTTCGCTGCGCTGGATCAGGCTTTCCAGTGCCTCGCCGCGCAGTGAGATGCTGTGGCGGTCGAGCAGAGTCAGGGCTTCGTCGTGGGTCAGGCGCAAATCCTGTTCGTGCAGCTCAAGCAGCTGCCGCGACAGGCGCAGACGCGCCAGATGCCAGTCCGGGCGCTGGCGGCTGGTGACCATCACCAGCAAGCCATCGGGCAGATGATTAAGGAAGAATTGCAGGCAACGATCCAGCACCGGCCCCTGGGCGAGGTGGTAGTCGTCGAGCACCAGCAGCAGCGGTGCAGCAGGATCGAGATGCAGCGCCAGCTCATCGAGCAGACCGTCGAGCCATTCTTCGAAAGCAAACGGCTGATGACGCTGACGCATTTTCAACAGACCGAGAGCGCCAGCGCCCAAGGCCGGAAAATAGTCCTGCAGACCTTCGAGCAAGCGCTCAAGAAAACGTCCGGGATCGCTGTCACGCGGACTCAAGCCCAGCCAGAGACTTTGCCAGTGCGCCGGCAGACTCTGACAGAACTCCACCGCCAGCGAGCTTTTGCCGAACCCGGCCGGGGCACTGACCAGCAGCAACCGACCTCCGAGCCCGGCCTGCAGACGCTGGCAAAGGCGCGGCCGCAAGACATAGCCATCAGGCAGCGGCGGGCGGAAAAAACGCCCGTCCAGTGCTGCGACGGTGATGCTTGCGGGACCCGGAAGTGGGGACAGATCAGTCATGGCCGGCTCTTGTTCGAAGGCGATTGGCGGCGTTGCAGATGTCCGCAGCCTAGCCTTAAACGAAGAGGTAATGAAGGTCGCTGCTACAAATGGCTACAAAAAGGCTACAGACACAAAAACGCCCCGAACCGGTCGGGGCGTTTTCACGAGGATGCGGCCTCGGGTTTACGCAGGTTTAGCGAACACCATCCTGACGCAGAGCGGCCGGGGTGAAGTCGCTGGTGGTGGCGGTGAAGCCGAAGTCATACGCCTGCTTCTCTTCGTTCTTCATGCCCAGTGCCAGATAACGGCCGGACTGCAAGTCGTACAGAGTTTCGAGGGCGTACCACGGCACTTGCTTGTCGTAGTAGTTCTCGGCATGCGCCTCGGCTACACGCCACAGTTGGCCACGACCGTCGTAGTGGTCGATGACCGCTGCCTGCCAGGTGTCCTCGTCGATGTAGAAGTCACGCTTGGCGTAGATGTGGCGCTGGCCTTCCTTCAGGGTCGCGACCACGTGCCAGACTCGGCGCAGCTCGTAGCGCGCAAGGTCCTGGTTGATGTGACCGGCCTTGATGATGTCCGAGTACTTCAGTTTCGGATCGTCGAGCTTGTAGCTGTCGGAGGCGATGTACATCTCTTTCTTGCCTTCGAGCTTCCAGTCGTAACGATCCGGCGCACCGTTGTACATATCGAGGTTGTCCGAGGTACGCAGGCCGTCGGCGGCAGTACCCGGGCCGTCATACGACACTTGCGGTGCACGGCGCACACGACGCTGACCGGCGTTGTAGACCCACGCCGAACGCGGTTCCTTGACCTGATCGAGCGTCTCGTGCACCAGCAGTACGCCACCGGCCAGACGCGCCGGCGCGGTCACTTTCTGCTTGAAGTAGAACAGGATGTTGCCCGGGTTCGCCGGATCGTAGTCCTTCATCTTGTCGCGGAACACGAACTGATCCTGGAAGTACACCAGGCTGTACGAGCCGTTCGGTTGCGGCGTGGCCTGGGTCACCAGACGGGTCACGCTGCCGCCGCGATAGCGGGTGATGTGGTTCCAGATCACTTCCACACCGGTTTTCGGAATCGGGAACGGCACGGCGGTATCGAAGTTTTCCAGACCGTTGCCGCCGGACACCAGGTTGGTGCTGGTGGCGTTCTTCTTGATCGCGGCGAACACGTCATCCGGCACGGTGGCGCCGCGATGGGACGGATAGACCGGCATCTTGAAGGTTTCCGGGTAGCGCTTGAACATCGCGTACTGGCCCGGGGCAAGCTTGTCCTTGTACTTGTCTACGTCCTTGGCGGTGATGGTGAACAGCGGCTGCTCACTGGCGTAAGGGTTGGACAGGAAGCCTTTGCTGTCGACGCTGCCGGCATTCTTCGGCAGTGGTTTCCAGGCCGGGATCGAACCGTCGGCATTACCGGCCATTTCCGCGCCCATCGGCGTCAGGCTCTTGCCCAGTTTGTCCGCTTCGGCAGCAGGCACCGCCGCCATGACACTGGTCGCCAGCAGCGACAGGCCCAGAACACCGGCGTGGAACAGACTCTTTGTTATTTTCATAAATTCGTTCGTCCTGAAATGCAGTGCTTAGAAGTTCACGCCGAAGCTGAGCGCCACGAAGTCGCGGTCATCCACGGTGGTGTACTTGCCGTCGAAGAAATTGGTGTAGGCCAGGCTCGCGGTGTAGGTGTTCTGGTACTCGGCATCGACGCCCAGGCTGACCGCTTTGCGACCTTCCTCGAAGTTGCCGCCAGGGCCTGGCGAGTAACCGCTCACGTCGTGGGACCAGGCCACGTTCGGCTTGAGGTTCACACCGGCAAACACGTCGTTGTATTCCCAGATCGCCCGACCACGGTAGCCCCACGACATCGACGTGGTGAAACCGTCGTTTTCGCAATTGCGGCTGCGGTTGTTCTGCGGCGAACCCGGGCCTGCGCCGTTGATGGTGCTGTTGTTGAGGATGTTGGCGCAGGTATCGATACCGCCAGTGGCCGGCAACTCACCCGGACCGTAGACCGGATCGCGGCCATAACGCTTGTCGGAACGGCTTTCCAGGCCACCGACGTAGGTCGCGCCGACTTCACCAACGAGGGTCAGACGGCTGGCGCCCATGACCTGATCGAAGAAGTGCGTGAAGGTCGTCTGGATCTGGGTAATTTCCTTGCGCTCATAGCCATGCAGATCCTGACCCGGCACGCCGGTCAGCAGCGAAGCGTTGGTCAGCGCGCCGCCCAGCGGACGCACGCCGGCAAACAGGATGTCGGTGGAGTTCAGTTGTACCGGCGCGTTCGGACGGTAGCTGATCTCACCGCTCCACGCCGTACCGGTAGGCAGGGTGGTGGAGAAGCTCAGACCGTAGAGACGAATGTCTTCCGGGTATTCGATGAAGTAATTGGAGTTGCCCGCAACCAGCAGCGGTGCGAGCGCGGCAAACGGCCCCGGCAGCGCGGCAGCGGTGTTGTAGACCGATTGCGGTGCGCCGGTGGCGCTGAAGATCGGCGCACGGCTGTGGTAGTTCATGAAGTAGGCGCCGAACTCGGTGTCGAGTGGCTCGAACATGTATTTGAGGGACGCGCCCCACTGACCGCTATCGCGCGCGTCACGGTCCGGCCCACGGCGCACCAGCACGCCTTCTTGGTCGACATTCACACCGTTGGCGGCCAACGGCCCCAAAGCGATCGCCGGAATCTGCGAACGCTTGTTCAGTACGCGCAAATTGTTGTCGCAACCGTCGGCAACGATGTCCGGCTGGGAGAAGAAGGTGCCGCAGTTGTCGACGACGGTCTGATCCCATTCCAGTTGGTAGAACGCTTCGGCCGAGAGGTTATCGGTGAGGCTCTGCGACACGTAGAACATGTTGACCGGGATCAGGCCTTCCTTGATCTCGGCGCCCGGACGACGGAACGCGGAGACGTCGATCGGGTTGATCGAGTTGATGCCGCCGCCGATGAAGGTACTTTCACCCCAGCTCACTACCTGCTTGCCCAGACGCACGGAGCCCGGCTGATCGGCAATCGCGTAGTTGTGGTAGACGAAGGCGTCGAGGATCTGCCCGCCGGAGGACTTGGCGCCCTCTTTACGGTTGCTGTCGCTGATGTCCTTGAACTCGCGGCTCTCGTCCTTCAGTTCGAAGTCGTACCAGTACTTGCCACGGACGAACACGCCGGTGTCGCCGTATTTCAGTTCGAGGTCATGGATGCCCTTGAAGATCTTCGAGAAGGTTTCGCCGCTCTTGAAGTTGGCGTGACCGTCATCGGAGGTCTGCGACAGGCCACGGCCGCCGTTGTTGACGCCGATAAGGTTCTTGTTCGGGCTCTGAGTAGACCAACTGGCACCGATCGACAGGGACGAGTCGAACTGGCCTTCGATTTCACCGACGTTGAAACTGACGCCGAATGCAGGCCCGGCGAGCGAGGAGGCAAGACTGACCGCCAGAGGCAGTTTCGCCCGGCGCCAGAACTGGTTTACTGAGGTCATCGACGCTACTCCATGTGCATTATTGTTATGGCAGTGAGTACTTTTAAAAACGCTGTGGAGGACCGGGCGCCAGGGCTGCCCGAAATCGTTCCAGAGTTGCTCGCCCCGTTCAGTGCGTGTGCTCCGTTTTCAAAAAGTCCTTAAGCGGACTATAGCCAGCGGGTGGTAGTGCTTGATCCCTCTAAAGTGTGATTTGCAGCCGCCAACCACTCTGGAACAGTCCTTTCGCCAGTCCGACACACGTCGGCACGGCAAGGATGGCTGATTTTTTCGATTTCACAAGCCAAGCGCTTGCTTGGTGGGTCTGGCGCGCCGGTTTCGGCGCGCCAGCAGGCACCTAAAGCGTCGAAAGGAAGGTGCTGTTGTTGGCCTGCCATTCGGTGATGTCGAGGCGGATGCGCTTCTTGTCGAGCTTGCCGACACTGGTCTTGGGAATTTCGGTAACAAGGGCGATCTGACTGGGGATCGCCCACTTGCTCAGGTGCCCCAGTTCGACGAACGGCTTGAGGTGTTCCTTCAGTTCCCGTGCACCGATCACCTGCCCTTCGCGGACCACCAGCAAGGCAAACGGACGCTCGCCCCACTGGGGATCGGCGATGCCCACCACTGCTACTTCGCGTACCGCCGCATGCCGGCTGATAAGGTCTTCGAGGTCGAGGGAGGAGATCCACTCGCCGCCGGTCTTGATCACGTCCTTGATGCGATCACGAATATCGATCACACCCATGCTGTCGAGCGTGGCGACGTCACCGGTGTGCAACCAGCCACCGGCCCAGAGCTCGGCGCCCTTCTGCGGCTCGTTGAAATAACCTTCGGTCAGCCATGGCGCGCGCAACACCAGTTCGCCCTGGGTTTCGCCGTCGGCCGGAAGGAAATTGCCCTCGCCGTCGACAATCGCCGCTTCGACCAGTGGCCCCGGCACGCCGGCCTTGATCCGGTAAGTAGTGCGCTCGTCTTCGCTGCCGGCCATCAGTTCGTCGTTGAGGTGCGCGCAAGACACCAGCGGCCCGGTTTCCGACATGCCGTACGCGGCCGTCAGCTGAATGCCACGGGCCTTGGCGTTTTCATAGAGGCTGCGATTGAGTGCGCTGCCGCCGATCACGATCTTCCAGCCGCCGAAGTCGGCACCCTGCGCGGCCTTGGCGTTGAGCAGCATTTGCAGGATGGTCGGCACGCAATGGGAAAAGGTGACCTTCTCCTTGCGCCACAACTCCACCAGATATTCCGGATCGTAACGCCCTGGGTAGACCTGCTTGAGCCCGAGCATGGTCGCCACGTACGGCAAACCCCAGGCGTGGACGTGGAACATTGGCGTGATCGGCATGTACACATCGTTGGTGCCGAGCAGCCGTACGCTGTCGATCGAACCCATGATCGTCGCCACGCCGATGGTGTGCAGCACCAGTTGCCGATGGGTGAAATACACGCCTTTCGGATTGCCCGTGGTGCCGGTGGTGTAGAACGTGGTGGCGACCGAGTTTTCGTCGAAGTCCTGAAAATCGTATTGCGCACTCGCGGCGGCCAGCAATTGCTCGTATTCGCCGACAAGGTTCGGCAGCTCCGCGGTTTTCTCCGAGAGATCGGTCAGCAGCAGGGTTTTCTCCACCGTGGTCAGCTGCGGCGCGATGGCCTGATACAGCCCGACGAACTCGCTGTTGACCAGCACGAAGCGGTCCTCGGCGTGGTTCATGGTGTAGAGGATCTGCTCGGGCGACAGACGAACGTTGATGGTGTGAATCACCGCGCCGATCATCGGAATGGCGAACATGCATTCCAGGTAACGGTGGCTGTCCCAGTCCATCACCGCCACGGTGTCACCGGCCTTCACGCCAGCAGCCGTCAGCACATTGGCCAGCCGCGCAACCCGCTCGATCAGGGTCGGATAGCTGTAGCGCAACTGGTCGCGGTAGATGATTTCGCGGGTTTTCTCGTAACGGGCGCCGGACATCAGCAGCCGTTTGATCAGCAATGGATACTGGTAGGCCCCATCGGCCGGCGGAATGACCCGAGTCTGCAACATAAGAATCCCTTTTCTGACTGCACGGTGTTGGCGGAGAGATTCGTACTCTAGTGCGCCTGCATGACAGTAAAATCAGCCAAAGGAATGATTTGCAGAGCCGTACAAATGCTAGCTTTGCGCCAGCCCCCCAGGTGTCTGGAAATTGGATATGGCCCCTGTAGGAGCTGCCGAAGGCTGCGATCTTTTGATTTGCTTATGAAAAGACAAGATCAAAAGATCGCAGCCTCGTTGCACTCGTCAGCTCCTACAAGAGAACAATGCGGCCCGGTCAGTGCATCTCGGTGAACGCGATTTTCACGCCGAGAGCAATCAGCACGGCACCCATAGTTCGGTCGAACCAGTGGCCCATGCGGGCGAAGCCGGCGCGCACGCGTTGCTGGCTGAACAGCATCGCCACCAGGCAGAACCAGATCGCCGTCGCCACCGCCAGGTAAACGCCGTAACCGGCCTGCACCGCCAGCGGTGTGTGCGGGTTGATCACCACGGTGAACAGCGAGAGGAAAAACAGCGTGGCTTTCGGGTTCAGGCCGTTGGTGACGAAGCCCGAGGTAAACGCGCCCCGCGCGGTGCGTACGCCGGTTTCCCGGTGCAAGTCATCGGTGACGGTTTTCGCCGGTTGCGCGCACAAGGCCTTGAAGCCGATGTAAAGCAGATACGCGGCGGCGGCCCACTTCAGCGCGTTGAACAGCACGATCGATTGCGACACGATCAGACCGATGCCGAGCAACGAATAGCCGACATGCAGGAAAATCGCCGAGCCCACGCCCAGCGCGGTCCAGGTGCCGGCGCGGCGCCCGTGGGTCACGCTCTCGCGCACGACCACGGCAAAGTCCGGGCCGGGGCTGGCCACGGCGAGCAGATGGATCAGGGCAACGGTCAAGAACTCGGTCCAGTACATGGGGGCTCCTTTGTGGCAGCTTGGTCAATAAAACATCTGTAAAGAACACAGTCCTGTGGCGAGGGGATTTATCCCCGTTGGGCTGCGCAGCAGTCACAAAATCATTGCCTGCGGGCCAGACTGAAGTTTTTGGGGCTGCTTCGCAACCCAACGGGGATAAATCCCCTCGCCACAGGGTTATGTGTCCACTGTGGGGTCAGCGTAACGATTTGTTTCATCTGGTACGCTCGGCAGAGTACGCCCTCCGCTCACAGCACAAAAGGTACAGTTGATGACGAACACGCGCCGCGCGGTATTCCTTGATCACCCTTCGCTGGACCTCGGCGATCTGGACCTCGGTCCGTTGCGCGAATGCTTCAGCGACTTGCAGCTGTTCGCCCAGACTCTGCCGGAACAGGTCAGCGAACGCCTGCACGGCGCCAGTGTGGCGATCACCAACAAAGTCGTGATCGACGCGGCCGCGATGGCTGCCAACCCGCAACTGAAACTGATCCTGATCAGCGCCACCGGCACCAACAATGTCGACCTCACTGCCGCCCGCGCCCACGGCATCACTGTGTGCAATTGCCAGGCTTACGGCACGCCGTCGGTGGCGCAACACACGATCATGCTGTTGCTCAACCTCGCCACGCGCCTGGCCGACTATCAAAAGGCTGTGGGCGCAGGCCGCTGGCAGCAGGCGAAGCAGTTCTGCCTGCTCGACTACCCGATCGTCGAACTGCAAGGCAAAACCCTCGGCCTGCTCGGCCATGGCGAGCTCGGTGGTGCCGTGGCGCGATTGGCCGAGGCGTTCGGCATGCGCGTTTTGCTCGGGCAGATTCCGGGGCGCCCTGCTCGACCGGATCGCTTGCCGCTGGAAGAACTGCTGCCGCAGATCGACGCCCTTACCCTGCACTGCCCGCTCAACGAGCACACCCGGCATTTCATCGGCGCCCGCGAACTGGCCGCGATGAAGCCCGGCGCATTTGTGGTCAATACCGCCCGGGGCGGCCTGATCGATGAGCAAGCGCTGGCCGACGCTTTGCGTAGCGGCCACCTCGGCGGTGCGGCGACCGATGTGTTGAGTGTCGAGCCACCGACCCAGGGCAATCCGCTGCTCGCCGCCGATATCCCGCGCCTGATCGTCACCCCGCATAACGCTTGGGGCAGTCGCGAGGCGCGCCAGCGTATCGTCGGGCAACTGAGCGAAAACGCCCAGGCGTTCTTCAGCGGTGAGGCGCTGCGGGTCGTCAGTTGATAAACTGCGGCACTTTTTTTCAAGGAGCAGTTATGGATCCGCGCAGTGAAGTACTGCTTCGTCAGGCCGAGTTATTCCAGGGTTCGCTGCTGTTGGCCGGCCTGCCCGCCGATGATTTGCTCGGGCGTCTGCCGAATGCGTTCGGCTGGTGCTGGCACGCTGGCGACCAAGCCGCACTGGACGCGCGTTTCGAGGGCCGCAGCCAGTTCGGCGTGAATGTCCCGGAGCGCGAGTTCGACAGCGCTGTGGTGTTCCTGCCCAAGTCCAAGGACCTGACCGACTACATCCTCAACGCCGTGGCGTCGCGTCTGGCCGGGCGTGAGGTGTTTCTGGTCGGGGAAAAACGCAGCGGCATCGAAGGCGCGTCCAAACAGCTCAACCCGTTCGGCAAGCCACGCAAACTCGACAGCGCTCGCCACTGCCAGCTCTGGCAAGTCACCGTGGCCAATGCGCCTGAAGCGAAACCGCTGGAAAGCCTGGCGCAGACTTACGAACTGCCGCTGGCCGAAGGGCCGTTGAAAGTCATCAGCCTGCCGGGCGTGTTCAGCCATGGGCGCCTGGATCGCGGCAGCGCCCTGCTGCTGGAGCATCTGGACAAACTGCCGAGCGGCCATCTGCTCGACTTCGGTTGCGGCGCCGGCGTGCTCGGGGCTGCGGTGAAACGTCGCTATCCGCACAATCAGGTGACGTTGCTGGATGTCGACGCGTTCGCCGCCGCCAGCAGCCGTCTGACCCTGGCCGCCAATGGATTGGAGGCCGAAGTGCTGACCGGTGATGGCATCGATGCCGCGCCGATGGGTTTGAACGCGATTCTGAGCAATCCGCCGTTCCATGTCGGCGTGCACACCGATTATTTCGCTACGGAGAACCTGCTGCGAAAAGCGGCGAAACATCTGAAAAACGGTGGCGAACTGCGCCTTGTGGCGAACAGCTTCCTCAAGTATCAGCCGTTGATCGAGGAGCACCTGGGCGTGTGTGCGATCAAGGCTGAAGGCAATGGTTTCCGGATTTACCGGGCCAAGCGCGGTTGAAAATTTGTTCTTGCCCAATCGGATTTGCCTAGGCAGAATCCGCTCCGTCCTAGGGGAGTAGTCTCCCACGAGCGCCAAGCTCGTCCGGCATACGTCAACATACTTGATCCTCAGATCATGGCGTATGCGACCCAAGCGTCCGCACCAGACGGATCGCAGGGTTTGACAAGACCTATGACACGCACACCTTACCCGGGGCGGGAAGGCTGTACGTGTCATAGCCGTGTCGACCCGCCCCTTAGGAAATCCCTGATGCTGGACTCGCTACTCGTTCCCACCGCTATCGTTGCCTTGGCCGAAATCGGCGACAAGACGCAACTGCTCGCGCTGATTCTCGCCGCTCGCTTTCGCAAACCCTGGCCGATCATCGCCGGGATTGTTGCCGCGACTCTGGCCAACCACGCAGCAGCCGGTGCGGTAGGTGCCTGGGTCGGCAGTTTCTTCTCCGACGCCGTCCTGCACTGGATCCTCGCCGCCAGCTTCGCCGCCACGGCGCTGTGGACCCTGGTCCCGGACAAAATGGATGACGACGAAGCCAGCACGGCGCGCAAGTTCGGGCCGTTCCTGACCACGCTGATCGCGTTCTTCCTCGCGGAAATCGGCGACAAGACGCAGATCGCCACGGTGATGCTCGCCGCGCAATATCCGGAACTTTGGCTGGTGATTATCGGCACCACCGTGGGCATGCTGATTGCCAACGTGCCGGTGGTCCTGGCGGGTAACTTTGCTGCAGAGAAACTGCCGCTGACCCTGATCCGCCGCCTCGCGGCTTCGGCGTTCATGATTCTGGCGATTGTTGCGGTATACAAGGCCATGCAGAGCAGCGGCTGGGTTTAACCCCGTCTACTGAACTACCCAAAACCTGTGGTGAGGGGATTTATCCCCGATGGGGCGCGAAGCGCCCCCAAACCTGCTGCCTCAGAGTGTCACACCTAGCTCATTTGCAGGTTTTGGGGCTGCTTCGCAGCCCATCGGGGATAAATCCCCTCGCCACAACAGCCCTCCCAACCTGAAGAATCGTCGTGTCCTTCGACTTTTAAGACTTCGGCGCTTTTTCGTACAACGGCATCACCTTCGGAATCGCTGCCTGCAACGCAGCAATGCGGCTGCTCGATGCCGGGTGAGTGCTCATGAATTCCGGTGGCGCGCCTTCGGAAGCCTTGCTCATCTTGTCCCACAGGGTGATCGCCGCGTTCGGGTTGTAGCCGGCGCGGGCGGCCAGTTCCAGGCCGATCAGGTCGGCTTCGTTTTCGTTGGCGCGGCTGTTGGGCAAGGTCATGCCGTAGTTGGCCACGGTGTCGGCCAGCGCCAGGCTGTCCTGCCCCAGACCGAACAAGGCACCGGCGCCCTGCTTGGCCATTTCCATGCCATAGGCTTTGGACATCGCCTCACGGCCGTGCTCGCGCAGGGCGTGGGCGATTTCATGGCCCATGACCGCAGCGATTTCATCGTCGGTGAGTTTCAGGCTGTCGATCAGCCCGGTGTAGAAAATGATCTTGCCGCCGGGACCGCAGTTGGCGTTGAGCTCATCGCTCTTGATCAGATTGACTTCCCATTGCCACTGCGCCGCGTCCGGGCGGAAGGTCGGCGCCTGGGCGATCAAGCGGTTGGCGATGGTCTGCACACGCTTGGCTTCAGGGCTGGTCTTGTCCAGCACACCTTTGCTCGACGCCTCGCCGACGGTCTTCTGATACGACTGTGCGTACATCTGGTCCACCTCTTGCGAGGACAGCATGCTGAACATGTACTGCTTGCGCTCCACGCCCACAGCGCCGCCGCTGGTGGTGTTGACCGACTGACAACCGGCCAGCAACAGCGCTGCGCTCAAAGCACTTACCATTAATGTCTTGTTCATTCAAAAGCTCCCTGAAAACCTGAGGCGTATCCTAGGCGGCTAATTGTATCGGCGCCAGATACAACGGACGCATTGCGCGTACATCCACCTAAGGCCGCAAGTCTGGCTGGAAATTCCTCAAGGCGCATTGAATCCGCCGTGCACCGATCCATCAGCGACATCCCGCGGCGATTCCGACCAACGTCTCTCATGGCACCGCACACCCCGCCGATAAATCCCTCGCAGATTGTCCTCTTGCGTGCGGAGCTCCCATGAAGTTCAAGTCGATCCAGTTTTCCGTCGCCGCTCTGGCCGGCGCCATCGTTCTAAGCGTGGTCGCGGCGCTGGTGCTGTACGCGCTGTTCTCGGGCGCTCGCACGCAAGAAATGGTGCAACAGCGCACCCAGGCGCAGTTCGAGCAAGTCATCGAACAGCGCCTGACTTCGCTGGCGCAGACCCAGGTCAGCCAGATCCAGCGCGAACTCGAAGCGCCGCTGCTGATTGCCGGCGGTCTGGTACGGGTCAACGCCCTGCTCGGCACAACCGCCGCCGATGGCCAGCCGCGCCTGAGCCTCAGCCGCGAACAACTGATCAGCCTGATCAAGGAAAACGTCGAAAAGAACCCGAAGATTCTCGGCACCTACATCGGCTGGGAAAAAAACGCACTGGACCACAATGACGCGGCCTACATCGGCAGCGCCGTGGTCGGTATCGACCCGGCCACCGGGCGCTTTTTGCCGTGGTGGTTCCGCAATACCGACGGCAGCCTGGGCGTGGACAAACTGGCCGATGTCGACGACCAGAAAACCTTGTCCACCGGCATACGCGCCAGCGAGTACTACCTGTGCTCGAAAGAGACGAAGAAACCCTGCGTGATCGACCCGGCACCGTACAAGGTCGGTGACAAGATCGTCATGCTCGCCTCGTTCATCGAACCGATCATGGTCAACGGCGCGTTCCAGGGCATCGTCGGCGCCGACCTCTCGGTGAACTTCATTCAGGACATGCTCCTCGCCGCCAACCAGAAACTCTACAGCGGTGCCGGTGAAATGGCCCTGGTCGGCGGCAACGGGCGGATCGTTGCCTACACCAAGGACTCGAGCAAATTCGGTGAAAAAGTCAGCGACATCCTCGACGCCGAACAGGCCAGCAATCTCGCCAATCTCAAGCGCGACGAGGTCACCTATTCGGTGAATCAGGCCAAGGGCCGCATCGAACTGTACCTGCCGTTCGGCATCGGCCAGACCGACGCACGCTGGACGCTGATGCTGCAATTGCCGCTCAACGCCGTCATGGCCGATCTGCAAAACCTCCAGGCCGACCTTGATGCCCAGCGCAAATCCGACACCTTCGGCATGGCCATGGTCGGCCTGGTCATCGCCGGCATCGGCCTGCTGGTGATCTGGCTGGTGGGCCACGGCATTGCGCGGCCACTCAAACAAATGGTCGCCATGCTCGATGACATCGCTCAGGGCGAAGGCGATCTGACCCGGCGCTTGAGCAGCGACCGCAGCGATGAACTGGGCTCGATTGCCAAAGGCTTCAACACCTTCCTCGGCAAGTTGCAGGCGATGATTACGCAAGTGGTGACCTCGGTGCAGAGCGTCAGCGATTCTTCGGAACACACCGCCGACATCGCCATTCGCACCAACATCGGCGTGCAGAAACAAATGGCCGAAATCGATCAGGTGGCGACCGCGGTGCAGGAAATGACCGCCACCGCCCAGGACGTCGCGCGCAACGCCACCCAGGCAGCACAAGCGGCAAGCCACGCCGATCAGGCCGCCAGCCAAGGCATGCAGATCGTCCGCGACACATCGAATTCGATTGGCGTACTGGCGGTGGAAATCGGCAAGGCTGTCGAGGTGGTGCAGACGCTGGCCAAGGACAGCGAAAACATCAACGCCATCCTCACCGCCATTCGCGGCATCGCCGAACAGACCAACCTGCTGGCACTGAACGCGGCAATCGAGGCCGCCCGGGCCGGCGAGCAGGGTCGCGGTTTTGCCGTGGTCGCAGATGAAGTGCGCAATCTGGCGCAGAAAACCCAGAAGGCCACTGAAGAAATCCAGGCGATGATCCAGCAATTGCAGCAAGGCACCCGCGATGTGGTGCGCGTCATGGAAGACAGCCAGAACCGCACCGACGAAAGCGTGCAGCACGCGGCGAAAGCGGCCGAAGCGCTGGAGACGATCACCCAGGCGGTGTCGGTGATCAACGACATGAACACGCAGATTGCCAGTGCGGCAGAAGAGCAAAGCGCAGTGGCCGACGACATCAACCGCAATGTGATCAATATCGGTCAGGTGGCGAATGAAGTGGCCGGCGGTGCGGATGAGTCGAGTTCGGCGAGCGCCGGGTTGACCAGACTGGCGGAACAGCAGCGGCGGTTGATCAATCAGTTCAAGGTCTGATCTTTAGATCCTCTTCGCGAGCAGGCTCGCTCCCACAGTTGGATTGCATTCACATGTGGGAGCGAGCCTGCTCGCGAATATGCCGGCACAGATCACTCATCAAGCCGGGGTGAGGCACTCCGGCCCGTTCAACTTCGGATCATTCACCAGATTCGCCAGCACCCGCTCGCGCAGCGCCGCCGGTTCACTGGCGAGCAAACCCTGCAAGACATGCAGCGGCGTTTCAGGATCAAGCCAGGCAGCCTGCCCCGCTTCATCGAGAATCAACGGTCGCCGCTGACTCGCCGCCGATTGAGTAATCACCGCCGTGCTCAGCCAGACCTGTTCCTGCACCGGATACGCTTCCCAGATCGCCGCGAAAAACAACGACGAGCCCTCCCCCGGCGTCAACCAGTAAGGCCGCTTGCGCTGGGTGCCACGCCATTCGTAGAAACCGTTGGCCGGCAGCAGGCAGCGACGCAAGCGCAAGGCCTCACGAAACATCGGCTGTTCTGCGACAGTTTCGGCGCGGGCATGGGCCGGGGTCTTCGACAGATCCGTCAGCCACGGCGGCGTCAGGCCCCAGCGTGCACGGGCCAAGGTGCGCTGGCCATCTTCTTCGGCACGCAGCATCAACACCGAGTCATTCGGAGAAATGTTCCACTGCGCCTGCTGATCGGCGGGAAAACCTGGCAGGGCCGCGAAGTCGCGGTTCCAGCGAAAAAGGGCATAACGTCCACACATGGGGCAACACGACTCTGAATAAAACGAAGGCCAGCCTAACAGACCAGCGTGCCGGGAAAGCTTTCCGGTTCGTCGCCAGGCAACGGCAGCGCGGCATTGTACGCGGTGATCAACTCGCGGGCGTATTCGGCCTGATCGTTATCCACCGACAGCCAGAGCAGGCCGAAGATTGGCAATTCACCCGCACCGCCCACCAGATCACGGCCAATCAGATGCGCCTCGATCCCCTCAGTGGCAAGCATGCCCTTGAGCATTTCGCCCTCCATCAGGTTCGCCGGTTCGTAGATGCGCTGCATACGCGGCCCTCACTCGTTTTCGCTGAAGACTTCCAGATGCCACTCTTCTTCATGTACCTGCAGGACAAAGGTGATCGGACGACAGCACACCTGGCAGTCTTCGATATACGTCTGATCTCCAGCGGACAAATCCAGAGTGGTCTCGACTTCCTCACCGCAATACGGACATTCATACAGCGCATTTTCCAGCATCGCGGTCTCCCCAGTGACTTGTGCGTATAATCGCCGGTCTATTTGCAGGGCTATTTTTGTCTGACTACTTTTCAGACCGTGCCCCGCGGGTTTTCGATCAAACCCTTTACTTACCCTAGCCGTTTCCAACAAGAGAGCATGATGGGCGAATTCGATGCCATCCGACCTTACGACGACAGCGAAGTACCTGCGGTACTGGCAAGGCTGCTCGGCGACAAGGCGTTTCTAGATATCCTCACCCACTTCCGCTTCCCGCGTTTTGCCGGTGCCTTCGGCTGGATGCTCAAACCTCTTATAGCCCATCGGCTGCGTCGTGAGTTTGCCGACGTGAATTCCGTGGCTACCTTACAGGACAAAGTCGAGTTCTACGTCGACCACACCATCGAGCGCGCCACCGACGGCGTGACGTATACCGGTGTCGAGCAATTCAAGTCCGGCAGCGCCTACCTGTTCATCGCCAACCACCGCGATATCGTCATGGACCCGGCCTTCGTCAACTACGCCGTATACCACGCCGGCCTGCCGACACCGCGCATCGCGATTGGCGACAACCTGCTGCAAAAGCCGTTTGTCAGTGACCTGATGCGCTTGAACAAGAGCTTCATCGTCCACCGTTCGATCACCGGCCGTCGCGAGAAAATGGCGGCGTATCAATTGCTGTCGGCGTACATCAATCACTCGATACGCAACGATTGCGCCTCGATCTGGATTGCTCAGGCGGAAGGTCGGGCGAAGGACGGCGACGACCGCACCGAGTCGGCGATCCTCAAGATGTTCCACATGAGCCGCAAGGACGAGCCGTTCGGCGAAGTGATCCGCTCGCTCAACGTGACGCCGGTGTCGATCAGCTATGAGTACGACCCGTGCGATCAGGCCAAGGCCCGCGAGCTATACATCCGCGCCACCACCGGCACCTACGCCAAGGCGCCGGGCGAGGATGACGTGAGCATCGCCAAGGGCATCACCGGCTACAAGGGCCGGGTCCACGTGAACTTTGCCGCGCCGATCACCGAGGTGTTTGAAGACACCAAGCAATTGGCGATCGAGATGGACAAGCAGATTCTCGGCGGCTATCGGTTGTTCCCGGTGCATTACCTGGCGTACGCGCAGTGGGCGGATGCCGATCCGCAACTGAATGTGCCGAAAGCGGCCGAGGTGTTCCCGGCTGACGAACTGGCCAAGGCGCAGGATGAATGGCAGAGCCGACTGGACGCCTGCCCCGCCGAGCATCGCCCGTATCTGGTGCTGCAATATGCGACACCGGTGCGCAATCAGTATCGGGTCAAGGCTGGATTGCCGCTGTAGGCAACAGCTGTGGCGAGGGGATTTATCCCCGCTGGACTGCGCAGCAGGCCCTGTTTTTCTCAGGTAAAAACCTGGGAGCGCTGCGCACTCCAACGGGGATAAATCCCCTCGCCACAGGTTTGCTACTGCTTCAGAAGCGGGTGCTGATCCAGGACACCAGCAGCGCCAGACCGAGGCAAGCAAATCCGAAGCGATAGAAAAACCGGTTCATGCGCAACGTCGCCCAGTCGAGCATCGGCTCGGCATTCGGCTGCGCCTGGCGCTGGGCGGCGAGGCTGGCCTGCGCGCGTTGCTCACGGCGGCGGGTCGCGTGCAGCAGCCAACTGCCCGGAAAGGCCAGCAGCAAGGCCAGCAGGTTGATCAACTTGGCGGGATGGGCGGTAAACAGCGTCATCAAGTGCAGCGACATCACAGACCTCGAACTTAACCGGTGTGGCAGACGCCAGACCGACGACCGCGGCGCGGATTCTACCCAAACCCTGACGCCCTGCCCCAGCCTTTGCGACAAATAACCTGACAATCGACCGATGGCTGTCCTGTGTCATGGCATCGTCACGTGGATGCTTCACCCTGCGCGCCTCGAAACCCGAATGGAATGCGACATGCTGCACGCGGAAAACCAGGATCGCCTGTACCTCATCACTCCTTACGACGACCAGCAAAGCCTGGTCGGCAGCCTCGCCTTCAACGTGCAGGACCGGCACTGGCTGGTGTATTGCGCGCTGGGCGGGCATCAGCATGCGGACTTGCCCGAGACCGATTTGCTGACTGGCGTGAGCGTGCTTGATTTCTATTCTCAGGCTGCCTGAACGTCAAAAGCACCCTCACCCTAGCCCTCTCCCAGAGGGAGAGGGGACTGACCGAGGTGTTTGCGGTAGATGCGCCGACATGAGATACCGCGCCGAATTCAGGTTTTGAAGCACACGCGATCGGCTCCCTCTCCCTCGGGAGAGGGCTGGGGTGAGGGGAATCGATTTCCCATACGACACAAATCTCAGATCCACAAAAAAGCCCGGAACCATCACTGGCCCCGGGCTTTTTCACATTCGCTGCAAACTTACTCAGCGAGCACCTGACCCACGGTCGGGTCCTTGAACAGACGCGTCAGCGCATCACTCAATACATCGCTGACCAGTTTGGTATTGGTCTCCTGATTCGGCGCCATGCCGAAGCGCTGGTCCAGCGACGCACCGTAACGGCCGCTGTAGCGGCGGTTGGCGTTCTGCACGTCGGAGCGGAAGGTCGCGCCGATGGTCGCTTCGGTCACGTACATGCCTTCTTTCGGCGACTGGTACTTCAGCTCGGCCAGGGTCACGGTCAGCTGCGGCGCGTTGGGTGCGTTAGTGGTCGGGGTGAAGCCGAGCAGACGCACGGCGGCTTCGGCCTGGGCCTGCAGCTTGGGCAGGATCTGCTCGCGCTGTACGGTGATGGCGCTGGTTTCCGGGTACAGACCGCCACGGGTGCCGAGGGTTGGCGACGGACGACCGTCGACCACACGCACGATGACAGGCTGGCCGCGACCGACCGCTGGCAGTTGCGTGGTCAGCTTCGGCTCCGGATTCAGTTGTTGCGGGCTGTGGGCGCAGCCGGCGAGGGTCAAACCGGCGACAGTGATCAAACCGAACAACAGGCGTTGCAACATGCTCTTCTCTCCAGAATCAGGCACAAACAGGCCGGCAGTATAGCGGTGGGCCACTGCGCGTAACCAGCGCCGCACAGTGAATACTGAAATGTCAGACAAACCCCGCCGAAAGCGGTTCCTGTCACACATTCTTCACCGTCCATACACCCTGGCGTCATGGCTTGCCGACAAGCTTCAAAGCAGTCCTCCTTCAAGGAACTCTGCCATGCGTTATCTGATCTCGCTGTTCGCCCCACGCCCGCTGCATCGCAGCTTCGCCCTGCTCGACCGCAACGGCCGTTGCCAGGCTTTCAAGCAGTGCAGCCTGCAACCGATGGGCGACGGCTGGGTGGAAATCGAAGAAATCCGCCTGACCTGGCTGAACCAGCCGCTGCCCGCCAGCGCCCGGGTCGTACCGCGACAAATGCGCGCACGGGGTCAGGTGCAGTTGAGCATCTGACCGGATGCCTAATAAAAGTCATTAAACACGAGCAACTGCGCGCATTTCTTCGCTACAATCTCCCCCCGATTATAAGGACGTCTCCTGATCGGGCCCCGCAACAGCGTCAATGCGCATGCATCGACATCAAAATCGCCCACAGAGAGCCGCCCACACAGATCGAGTGAAGTTGGCGCGCTTGCCTGTTCTTCCGGCAAAAACCCGCTTTTCGCGAATCTGCAGAGCTGTCATTCGCTCGGCCACCGCGTTGTTTTGCCCTAGCGGGCAGGTGCCAGGCCAAGGCAGCCCTTTTTTGAGGTTCACGTCTTCAAAAGAGCGTGAAAAAAACGGGTTTTCACAACTTCACAAGAGTGTGGCGAGCAAATGAATAGTTTTGCGTCTGAACATGCACCATTAGCGTCTGAAACAGCCCAACGACACAGGACCGGGTATACCTCGAACACCGGAGCCTGAAGCCTGTCCGCTACGGATTTGGTTGCACGAAAACGGATGACTCGACCATAAGTCGAATTGCCAGCCCTGCGTGAAAATGCGTTCATGGAACGCTTGAAACCAGGCCGCACGCATCCGTCGAAGTTGCGAAAAATTGCGAAGATTCGGACATGGCCCACCTGACCATGGATAGCCCGGGCCCACTGACCTGCCCTGGAACGCCTGGCAGCCATGCCGACAATTTGGTGCTGCAGATTTGGGAGACGCGTTAAATGGCGCATAACGAAGCAGTCGACGTAGTTCTGGTAGGGGCCGGCATCATGAGTGCCACCCTGGCCGTACTGCTCAAAGAGCTCGACCCCGCGATCAAGCTGGAAGTCGTCGAGCTGATGGATTCCGGCGCCGCCGAGAGTTCCAATCCGTGGAACAACGCCGGTACCGGTCACGCCGGCCTGTGCGAGCTGAACTACACCCCGCAGGCCGCCGATGGCAGCGTCGACATCAAGAAAGCCGTGCACATCAACACCCAGTTCGAGGTGTCGAAACAGTTCTGGTCGTACCTGACCAAAAAGGGCACGTTCGGCTCGTGCAAATCCTTCATCAGCCCGGTTCCGCACCTGAGTTTCGTTCAGGGCGAAAGCGGTGTGTCGTTCCTCAAAGAGCGCTTCAACGTGTTGAGCAAGCACCACGCGTTTGCCGACATGGAGTACACCGAAGACAAAGGCAAGATGGCCGAGTGGATGCCGCTGATGATGCCGGGCCGCTCGCCCGACGAAGTCCTCGCCGCCACCCGCGTGATGAACGGCACCGACGTCAACTTCGGCGCCCTGACCAATCAGTTGCTCAAGCATTTGAGCAGTGCTCCGGACACCCAGGTCAAATACTGCAAGCGCGTGACCGGCCTCAAGCGTAACGGCGCCGGCTGGACCGTCAGCATCAAGGACGTCAACAACGGCAACACCCGCGAAGTCGACGCAAAGTTTGTCTTCCTCGGTGCCGGTGGCGCGGCCCTGCCGTTGCTGCAGGCTTCGGGCATCGAAGAAAGCAAAGGCTTCGGCGGCTTCCCGATCAGCGGCCAGTGGCTGCGTTGCGATAACCCGGAAGTGGTCAAGCACCACCAGGCCAAGGTCTACAGCCAGGCGGCCGTGGGTTCCCCACCGATGTCGGTGCCGCACCTCGACACTCGCGTCGTCGACGGCAAGAAATCCCTGCTGTTCGGGCCATACGCCGGTTTCACCACCAAGTTCCTCAAGCATGGCTCCTTCATGGACCTGCCGATGTCGGTGCGCGCCGGCAACATCGGGCCGATGCTGGCGGTGGCGAAAAACAACATGGACCTGACCAAGTACCTGGTCAGCGAAGTGATGCAGTCAATGGAACAGCGTCTGGAATCCCTGCGGCGTTACTACCCGCAGGCGAAAGCCGAAGACTGGCGCCTGGAAGTGGCCGGCCAACGGGTGCAGATCATCAAGAAGGACCCGAAAAAGGGCGGCATCCTGCAGTTCGGTACCGAACTGGTCGCAGCGAAAGACGGCTCCCTCGCCGCCCTGCTCGGCGCTTCGCCAGGCGCGTCGGTGACCGTTTCGATCATGCTCGAACTGATCGAGAAGTGCTTCCCGGCCAAGGCGTCAGGCGAGTGGGCAAGCAAACTCGCGGAAATCTTCCCGGCCCGTGAAAAGGTTCTGGAAACCGATGCTGCGCTGTATCGCAAGATCAACACGCAGAACAACATCGCCCTGGAACTGGTTGAAGAAAGCAGCGAGACACCAAGCTTCGCTTGATCTTGCGGCATGAAAAACGCCCCAATCGGGGCGTTTTTTACGGACGCCAGAATCAAAAGATCGCAGCCTTCGGCAGCTCCTACAGGGCCAACATAAATCCCATGTAGGAGCTGCCGAAGGCTGCGATCTTTTGATCTTGTCTTTTGCCCTTAACCGCGGGACTTTTCGATCAGCTCGATGTAGTCCGGGGCGTTGCGCTGATCGGCGATCAGGTCAACAAAGGTCTTGCCCTGCTCATCCTTGCCATCAACGTCATAACCCGCCTCAACGAAGAAGCCCAGAAAGCGCTCGAAGTCATCGATGCGCAAACCGCGGTAGGCCTTGATCAGTTTGTGCAGCGACGGCGAAGTGGCGTCGACCGGCTCAAAATCGAGGAACAGCTTGATCTGCTCATCGCCGATCTCGTCACCAATCACTTGTTTCTTATCTTTACGCATTGCCGACTCCAGCTCGCAGACATGACACGGGGCGGGCAGTTTACCCTTGCCCGGCCGCCCGGCTCAACGCGGACGAATCGCCCCGGTATGAAGATCGGCCCAGATATGGCCATTGGCATAACTGAGGAACTGCACATACACCGTGTCGTTGCGCAGCAGATCCATCACCACGCGGTATTGAGCGAGCGGATAGAACAGCGTCAGGGTTTTGCTTTTATCGTCATAGGCCGGTTTCTTCAGGCTCTTGCTTTCGCCGTCGAAACTCACCAGCACCTGGTTGATGTTCGCGCCTTTGTTCAGAGACTTGCCCTTGAGGCGGATCAACAAGGACGAGGTGACCGGAATCGGCTGCTGATTGGACTGGCGCTGCGCACCGACCACCACCGAATACTCGCTGACCTGCAGCAGTTGCTGTTGCTCGGGTTCAGCGTCGCGCAGGGTGAGATCGTCCGGCGGCAGGAACTGGCTGTGCATCGGCGCGGCGGACAGCGGCAGGCTGAGAGACAGCAACAGGGCGGCGAGACTGCGGATCAAGAGGCGCATGACAGGCTCCGGAGGGCGGGCCGAGCACTCTAGCATGGGTAACGCGGATGGATCAGCACACACAAAAACACTGTGGGAGCGAGCTTGCTCGCGAAGGCGGACTGACATTCAAAACAGATGTCGACCGATACACCGCTTTCGCGAGCAAGCTCGCTCCCACATTTAGATTGAGGCGCGGATTACATGCCTTTAACGGCGTAAATCCCGTTGGCGTTGCGCCAGTAGCCCTTGTAGTCCATGCCATAACCGAAAATGTAGCGGTCGATGCATGGCAGGCCGACGAAATCGGCTTTCAGGTCCGGGCGCGCCTTGCGGTCGTGATCCTTGTCGATCAGCACGGCGGTGTGTACTTTGCGCGCGCCGGCGTGTTTGCAGAAGTCGATGATCGCGCCCAGGGTGTGACCTTCATCGAGGATGTCGTCGATGATCAGCACGTCGCGGTCGATGAACGAAACTTCCGGCTTGGCTTTCCAGAACAGGTCGCCGCCGCTGGTTTCGTTGCGATAACGGGTCGCGTGCAGGTAGGACGCTTCCAGCGGGAATTGCAGATGCGTCAGCAGTTTGCCGGAGAAGATCAGGCCGCCGTTCATCACGCAGAACACCACCGGGTTGCTGTCAGCCAGTTGCTCGTTGATTTGTGCACCGACGCGGGCGATGGCCGCCTCGACTTCAGACTCGGTGTACAGGCAGTCAGCCTCTCGCATGATTTGACGGATATGCTCGAGATCAGCGGACATGGCGCTCTCCAGGGGTTGGCGGAATTGGAAAAGCGGGCAAAGGTACGCATCCCGCGAGGTCGAATCAAGCTCTTATGGACTAACGTACAGAATGTCCTATAGGACATCACCCTCGGATAGATTAATCTAGGCCGGTTTTTTTGCCCGCCGCCGGAGCCTTTCCCATGCCCATCCTCGAGATCCGCCATCCGCTGATCCGTCATAAACTCGGCCTGATGCGCCGCGCTGACATCAGCACCAAGAATTTCCGCGAGCTCGCTCAGGAAGTCGGCGCCCTGTTGACCTATGAAGCTACAAAAGATCTGCCGCTCGAATCCTACGACATTGCCGGCTGGTGCGGCACCGTGTCGGTGGAGAAGATCGCCGGCAAGAAGATCACCGTCGTGCCGATCCTGCGTGCCGGCATCGGCATGCTCGAAGGCGTGCTGAGCCTGATCCCGGGCGCCAAGGTCTCCGCTGTGGGCGTTGCCCGCAACGAAGAAACCCTGCAAGCGCACACCTATCTGGAAAAACTGGTACCGGAAATCGACGAGCGCCTGGCGATGATCATCGACCCGATGCTCGCCACCGGCAGTTCCATGGTTGCCACCATCGACCTGCTGAAAAAGGCCGGTTGCCGCGACATCCGTGCCATGGTCCTGGTGGCCGCGCCGGAAGGCATTGCTGCCGTCGAACAGGCGCACCCGGACGTGACCATCTACACCGCGTCCATCGATGAACGTTTGAACGAGCACGGCTACATCATTCCTGGGCTTGGCGACGCCGGTGACAAGATCTTCGGCACCAAGCAGAAGGACGCGTAACCATGCAGCAAGAGTTCAACGATCCGCTCTGGCGCACGGTGCTGTCCGGCGCGCAGATGCTGTTCGTGGCCTTCGGCGCCTTGGTGCTGATGCCGCTGATCACCGGCCTGGACCCGAACGTGGCACTGTTCACCGCAGGTCTGGGGACGATCCTGTTCCAGATCGTCACCGGGCGTCAGGTGCCGGTGTTCCTCGCGTCGAGCTTCGCCTTCATCACGCCGATCATTCTCGCCAAGGGCCAGTTCGGCCTCGCCGCGACCATGGGCGGGGTGATGGCAGCCGGTTTCGTCTACACCTTCCTCGGCCTGGCCGTGAAGATCAAAGGCACCGGCTTCATTGACCGTTTGCTGCCACCGGTGGTGATCGGTCCGGTGATCATCTCCATCGGCCTGGCCATGGCGCCGATTGCCGCGAACATGGCGATGGGCAAGGCCGGTGACGGTACCGAGCTGATTCACTATCAGACAGCAATGATGATTTCCATGCCGGCGCTGCTGACCACGCTGATCGTGGCGGTGTTCGGCAAGGGCATCTTCCGTCTGGTGCCGATCATTTCCGGCGTGCTGGTGGGTTTTGCCATGTCGTTCTATTTCGGCGTGGTCGACACCGCAAAAATTGCCGCGGCGCCGTGGTTCGCCCTGCCGCACTTCACCGCGCCGGAGTTCAACTGGCAGGCGATTCTGTTCATCGTTCCGGTGGCACTGGCCCCGGCGATCGAGCACATCGGCGGCGTGATCGCCGTGGGCAGTGTGACCGGTCGCGATTACCTGAAGAAGCCGGGCCTGCATCGCACCCTGCTCGGTGACGGCATCGCCACCACCGCCGCCGGCCTGTTCGGCGGCCCGCCAAACACCACTTACGCCGAAGTGACCGGCGCGGTGATGCTGACCAAGAACTACAACCCGAAAATCATGACCTGGGCGGCGATCTTCGCCATCACCCTGGCGTTCATCGGCAAGTTCGGCGCGCTGCTGCAAAGCATTCCGGTGCCGGTGATGGGCGGGATTCTGTGCCTGTTATTCGGATCGATCGCAGCGGTGGGCATGAACACCCTGATCCGCCACAAGATCGACCTGGGCGAAGCGCGCAATCTGGTGATTGTTTCGGTGACGCTGGTGTTCGGCATTGGCGGTGTGCTGGTCGGCACCGGCACCGGTCCGGATGACTTCGGCCTCAAAGGCATCGCGCTGTGCGCGGTGGTGGCGATTGCGCTGAACCTGATCCTGCCGGGCAATGACGGCTGGAAGCAAAAGAAGGCGGATGAGCCGCTGATTTAACCCCCCGCAATGATCGTTCCCACGCTCCGCGTGGGGATGCCTCAAGGGACGCTCCGCGTCCAGTGACGCGGAGCGTCACGGGCTGCATTCCCACGCAGAGCGTGGGAACGATCACTGTGTGAGCGGGCTTGCTCAGAGGGCCAGCGGCGCTCGTTCGCAGAGCGTGGCCAGCGCCTTGGCCCATTGCGGGTCGTCGTTCAGGCACGGCACGAGCACCAGCTCCTCGCCCCCCGCTTCGCGGAATTGTTCCTTGCCGCGATCGCCAATCTCTTCCAGCGTCTCGATGCAATCGGCGACAAACGCCGGGCACATCACCAGAATCTTTTTCACTCCGCTTTTCGCCAGTTCATCCAGCCGCGCTTCGGTGTACGGCTCGATCCATTTCGCCCGGCCCAGGCGCGACTGAAACGACACCGACCATTTGCCGTCCGCCAGCCCCATGCTTTTGGCGAAGGCGGCGGCGGTGCGGAAACACTGCGCGCGATAACAGGTCGCCAATACCTCCGGCGAGGCGGTCTGGCAGCAATCGGCGCCCTTGAGGCAGTGATTGCCCGTCGGGTCGAGTTTGCTCAGATGGCGTTCCGGCAAGCCGTGAAAGCTCAGCAGCAGATGATCGTAATCCTGCTGCAGATGCGGACGCGCACTGGCGGCCAGTGCTTCGATGTATTCCGGCTGATCGTAGAACGGTTGCAAGATCGACAACTGCACATCGAGCTTCATCTCGCGCAGCACGCGTCGGGCTTCTTCGATCACCGTGGTCGTGGTGCTGTCGGCGAACTGTGGGTACAGCGGCGCCAGCGTAATCTTCTTATGTCCCGCTTTGACCAGACGCAGCAGACAGGTTTCGATCGACGGCTCGCCATAACGCATCGCCAAATCCACCGGGCCGTGTTTCCACGCCCGGGTCATCTGCTCCTGCAAGCGGCGGCTGAGCACCACCAGCGGCGAGCCCTCTTCCCACCAGATCGAGGCATAGGCGTGTGCCGATTGTTCGGGACGCTTGATCAGGATCAGCGACACCAGCAACCGCCGCAGCGGCCATGGCAGGTCGATCACGTAGGGGTCCATCAGAAATTGATTGAGGTAGCTGCGCACATCGGCCACCGAGGTGGAGGCCGGAGAGCCCAGGTTGACCAGAAGCAAAGCGTGATCGGTCATGCAACGTCCTATTTCAGAGGCGGCTGGAGAGATCATCCAGAGCCGCGCGTAAATCCGTAAAGCGGAAGCTGAACCCCGCTTCGAGCAAGCGTGCCGGCGTCGCGCGTTGGCCGCCAAGCAATAACAGTGACAGCTCGCCGAGCATGACTTTCAGCGCCAGGGTCGGCATCGGCATGAACGCCGGGCGGTGCAATACACTGCCCAGGGTCTTGGCAAATTCGCGGTTGCGCACAGGTTTCGGCGCGCAGGCATTATAAGGACCGCTCGCCTGATTCCGGTGCAGAAGAAAATCAATCAGGGCGATTTGATCGTCGATGTGAATCCACGGCATCCACTGCCGACCATTGCCCAAAGGCCCACCCAGCCCGAGCTTGAACGGCAGCAACAGCCGCGACAAAAAGCCGCCCTCAGCCGACAGCACCAGACCGGTTCGCACCAGCACCACGCGGATGCCGAGGTTCTCGGCACGCAGCGCGGTCTCTTCCCAGGCGATACACAACTGACTGGCGAAGTCGTCGATGCCGGGCGGTGATTCTTCAGTCAACTCGCGTTCGCCAGCGTCGCCGTACCAGCCGATCGCCGAGCCGGAAATCAGCAGCGCCGGTTTCTGCGCGCGAGTTTCCAGCCACGCCAGCAGCGTTTCCGTCAGGGTGATGCGGCTGCTCCACAGCAACGCCTTGCGTCGATGGGTCCAGGGGCGGTCGGCAATCGGCGCGCCGGCGAGATTGACGATCGCATCCAGCGGCTCTTCGCCGAGGTCCTCCAGACGCGAAATTCCGCGCACTTGCGCGCCGCAGATCTGCGCGACTTTTTCCGCGCGGCGACTCCACACCGTCAGCCGATGGCCCTGCTCCAGCCAGTGCCGGCAGAGCTGACGTCCGATCAAACCAGTACCGCCGGTCAGCAATATGTGCATGACATCTTCCTCGCGTGGCGTTTAACCCGGATCACTAGTCTATTTTTATAGGCAGGGATCTTTTCGATCGGGCAGGCTCTATGGTTTAACAATAGGCCAAGCTGTCAGAACGAGAACGCTAGAAGTTATACCAAAAAACAGAATTGTACAGGTTTGATCGACGGCGTAGTCTGTACAGAAAGGTAAACGAGGCCCCTATGACTGTACCTATCGCAATCATCGGCACCGGCATCGCCGGGCTCTCCGCCGCTCAGGCTCTGACAGAGACCGGGCATACCGTTCAACTGTTCGATAAAAGCCGCGGCAGCGGCGGGCGCATGTCGAGCAAGCGCAGCGACGCCGGCTCGCTGGACTTGGGTGCTCAATACTTCACCGCGCGTGACCGGCGCTTCGTCACCGAAGTGCAGCGCTGGCAGAGCCAGGGCTGGGCCGCCGAGTGGGCGCCGCAGCTGTACACCTTCCAGGGCGGCGAACTGAACATGTCGCCGGACGAGCAGACCCGCTGGGTCGGCACGCCGCGCATGAGCGCCATCACCCGCGGCCTGCTCGATGGCCTGGACGTGCAGTTTGCCTGCCGCATCACCGAGGTCTATCGCGGTGAAGAACACTGGCATCTGCAGGACGCCGACGGCTGCACCCACGGCCCTTTCAGCCACGTGGTGATCGCCACACCGGCACCGCAAGCCACCGCGTTGCTGGCCGCCGCGCCGAAACTTGCCGGCGTCGCTGCCGGGGTGAAAATGGAGCCGACCTGGGCCGTCGCTCTCGCCTTCGAAACCCCGCTGGATACGCCAATCGAAGGCTGCTTCGTGCAGGACAGCCCGCTCGACTGGCTGGCGCGCAACCGCAGCAAACCCGGGCGCGACAGCACTCTCGACACGTGGGTGCTGCATGCAACCAGCGCCTGGAGCCGGCAACACATCGACCTCTCCAAGGAGGCGGTGATCGAACATCTGCACGGTGCGTTCGCCGAACTGCTGCACAGCGCCATGCCTGCGCCGACCTTCAGCCTCGCCCACCGCTGGCTCTACGCCCGCCCCGCTACCGGCCATGAATGGACCACGCTGGCGGATGTCGATCTGGGCCTGTACGCCTGTGGCGACTGGTGCCTGTCGGGCCGCGTTGAAGGCGCCTGGCTCAGTGGTCAGGAGGCTGCACGTCGCTTGCACGAACACCTGCAATGAATCGCATCAATCCGCGCAAATTGCTGCTGTCGAAGTGGACAGCAGCCCACCCGCAAAACCGCGAAAAACATTTTCTGGTCACCGAACTGATCCGCGACGAGGAAGGTACGGTGCTGGAAGTTGAATTGCAGGCGGTGCTGACCCAGCGTAGCGAGCGACTCGATTGGCAGGTACTGAAAGACAGAGAGCACTGGTTACTCGGGTGGAAATAGATTTCCCTTGTGGTGGCGAGCCTGCTCGCGAAAGCGCTGAATCAGATTCGAATTCGTCGACTGCCCCACTGCTTTCGCGAGCAGGTTCGCTCCCACAGATCAACGCAGCACAAAAATCTTATACAAATCATTTGACTTGTACATCCATCGATCTATGCTGAGGAAAAGTTGTACAGCGATAACTCTCTGTACAGGTATAGATTCGAGGTGCTCATGTCTACTGCTTCCCTGTCCAAGCCGAAGATCGCCATCAGCGCCTGCCTGTTGGGCGAAGAAGTGCGCTACAACGGTGGGCACAAGGAATCGCGGCTGTGCAGCCGTACCCTCACCGAATATTTCGACTTCGTCCCGCTGTGCCCGGAAGTCGCCATCGGCATGGGCATTCCCCGTGAGCCGATTCGGCTGGTCGGCGACCCTGAACAACCCGAGGCCGTCGGCACCGTCGACCGCACCATCAACGTCACCAGGCCGCTGGCCGAGTACGGCGGAAAAATGGCCGCCGAGTTGCAGGACCTGTCCGGCTACATCTTCATGCAGCAGTCGCCCTCCTGCGGGCTGGAACGGGTCAAGGTCTATCACGACAACGGCGCGCCAGTGAACGGTGGCGGACGCGGCATCTATGCGCAGGCATTCTGTGCACAGCATCCGGATCTGCCGGTGGAAGAAGCCGGGCGCCTCAACGATCCGGTGCTGCGGGAAAACTTCATCACCCGCGTCCTGGCCTACAGCGCCTGGCAACAAGTGCTCGCCGAAGGCCTGAGCCGCCGCGCCCTCACCGAATTCCATTCGCGCTACAAGTACCTGCTGATGGCGCACAACCCGCTGCAATACAAAAACCTCGGCAAGATGCTCGGCAACATGGCTGACAGCGATCCCGCCGAGCTCGGCCCGCGCTACTTCAGCGAGCTGATGGCCGCGCTGAAGAAATGCGCCACGCGCGGCACTCACTGCAACGTGCTGCTGCACCTCAGCGGTTATTTGAAACAATCGCTGAGCGCCGAAGACAAACAGGAAATACAGCAGATCATCGGCCAGTATCGCCAGGGCATCGTGCCGCTGGTGGTGCCGTTGACGCTGCTCAAACACCACTTTCGACTCCATCCGGACCCGTACATCGCGCAGCAGGTTTACCTGCAGCCGCACCCGGAAAACCTCAGTCTGCGAAACGCGATCTAATGAACGATAAAACCGACAGCAGCGCCCGGGAAGACCTCGGCGCCGACTTCAAGAAAGCCCTCGACGAGGGCTGGTTGCCGATTCGCGAAGTCGCGCGGCAGACCGGCGTCAACGCTATCACCCTGCGCGCGTGGGAACGTCGCTATGGGTTGGTGGTGCCCCAGCGCACGCCCAAGGGCCATCGACTGTATAGCGCTGAACATGTGCAGCGAATCATGGCCATCCTCACTTGGCTCAACCGTGGTGTTGCGGTCAGCCAGGTCAAGCCACTGCTCGATGCGCCGCAGGCCTTCACGGAAACCGTGGAAAACGATTGGCAGCGTCTGCATCAGACGTTGCTGTCGGCGGTCACCTCGCTCAATGAGCGCGCGCTGGATGACAGCGTCAATCAGGCCATTGCCTTGTATCCGCCACGGACGTTGTGCGAGCAATTGCTGATGCCGCTGCTGGCCGAGCTCGAACAGCGCTGGCAGGGCCAGTTCGGCGCACAGATGGAGCGGACGTTTTTCTTTTCCTGGTTGCGCAGCAAATTCGGCGCACGCATCTACCATAACAACCGCCAGCTGCATTCGGCGCCGCTGCTGTTGATCAATCATTCCGACCTGCCGCTGGAGCCACATCTGTGGCTGTGCGCATGGCTGATCAGCAGTGCCGATTGCCCGGTGCAAGTGTTCGACTGGCCACTGCCGGCCGGTGAACTGGCGCTGACCGTCGAGCATCTGCAAGCCCGTGGCGTGCTGCTGTATTCGAGCAAAGCCATGCAACTGGCGCAGCTGCCCAAGCTGTTGGCGAATGTCAATTGCCCGACCTTGATTGCTGGCCCCACGGTGCACATTCACCACACCGAGTTGTCCGCACGCACCGCCCAGACTGCCGATCTGTTCCTGGCTGAAGATCCGCTTGCCGCACACCAGGCGCTGCTCGAGCGCGGGTTGATTTGATGATGGGTTTAATCACATGCAACTGATCTGGCTACGCAGCGACTTGCGCCAACATGACAACACCGCCCTCGCGGCCGCCGCAGCGCGCGGCCCGACTGTGGCAGTGTATCTGTTGAGTCCGCAGCAATGGCTGGAGCACGACGATGCGCCGTGCAAAGTGGATTTCTGGCTACGCAATTTGCGCGAACTGAGCCAGAGCCTCGGCGCGCTGAACATTCCGCTGTTGATTCGCAGCGCGCCGCACTGGGATCAGGCGCCAGCAGAACTGCTCAAGCTGTGCCGGCATTTGAAGATCGAGGCGGTGCACGTCAACGAGGAATACGGCGTTCACGAAAGCCGTCGTGATGAAGCCGTGGCCGAAACGTTGCGAGCCGAAGGCATCGAATTCCACAGTTACCTGGATCAGTTGCTGTTCAAACCCGGCACAGTGCTGACCAAGACCGGCACCTACTTCCAGGTGTTCAGTCAGTTTCGCAAAGTCTGCTACGAACGCCTGCATCGCTCGATGCCGGCACTGGTCAAGGCACCCGGCAAGCAGGCCGCGCTGGATATCGCCAGCGATGCAATTCCCGAGGCGGTCAAAGGCTTCGCCACGCCGAGCGAATCCCTGCGCGCCTTGTGGCCGGCCGGCGAGCAAGAGGCGCGGCGCCGCGTCGACACCTTCACCGACGCGCAGATCGACTACTACCGCAGCGAACGCGACTTCCCGGCCAAACCCGGCACCAGCCAATTGTCGGCGTACCTCGCCGCCGGAGTGATCTCGCCACGCCAGTGCCTGCACGCTGCACTGCAAAGCAATCAGGGCGAGTTCGAAAGCGGCAAGGTCGGCGCGGTGACCTGGATCAACGAGCTGCTGTGGCGCGAGTTCTACAAACACATTCTGGTCGGCTATCCACGCGTCTCGCGGCATCGCGCCTTCCGCCCGGAAACCGAGGCGCTGGCCTGGCGCGATGCGCCGGAAGAACTCAAGGCCTGGCAAGAGGCACGCACCGGACTGCCGATCATCGACGCGGCGATGCGCCAATTGCTCGAAACCGGCTGGATGCACAATCGCCTGCGCATGGTCGTGGCGATGTTCCTGACCAAAAATCTGCTGATCGACTGGCGCGAGGGCGAACGCTTTTTCATGCGCCACCTGATCGACGGCGACCTGGCGGCCAACAACGGTGGCTGGCAGTGGAGCTCATCGACCGGCACCGACTCGGCGCCGTACTTCCGTATCTTCAACCCGTTGAGCCAGTCGGAAAAATTCGATGCCGAAGGCGTGTTCATCAAGCACTGGTTGCCGGAACTGGCCGGGCTCAACAAGAAGGAAGTGCACAATCCGGCGGCAGCCGGAGGACTGTTCGGCGTGGCCGATTATCCGGCGCCGATCGTTAACCTCAGCACTTCACGCGAGCGTGCGCTGACGGCGTTCAAGAACCTGCCGTCGCGCCAGCCAGTGGGCGGCAGCGATGAGTGAATTCCTGCGCAGCTTCGCCCGCGAGTTTTCCGGGTTGAACAAAGACAACCTGCATCGCTTGGGCGAGCTGTACAGCGACGACATTCATTTTACCGATCCGCTGCACGAAGTTCAGGGCCTGGCACAGCTGCAGGATTACTTCAGTGAGCTGTACGCCAACGTCAGCGATCTGCGTTTCGATTTTCACGGCTTTGACCAGATCCGCGAAGGTGAGGGTTATCTGCGCTGGGTCATGAGTTATCGCCATCCGCGTCTGGCCAAGGGCCGGGAAATCAGGGTCGGTGGCTGTTCGCACCTGCTCTGGCGCGACAAGGTTTATCGCCATCGGGATTATTTCGATGCCGGGGCGCTGCTGTATGAACACTTGCCAATATTGGGCCGGGTGATTGCCTGGCTGAAAAGGAGAATGGGATGAGTCGTACACCTCCACGGCGGTATTGGTTGACCGGGGCCAGCAGTGGCATCGGTGCAGCCTTGTGTGAGGACATTCTGAAAAGCGGCGCGCACCTGGCGGTCAGCTCGCGCTCGGCCGCGCCGCTCAAGGTCTTGTCCCAGCGTTATCCGGGCCAGGTGCTGGTGGTGCCCGGCGATCTGACCAACAGTCAGACCGTGCGCGAAATCGGTGAGCAGATCGCCGAGGCCTGGGGGTCGCTGGACAGCGTGATTCTCAACGCCGGCACCTGTGAATATGTCGACGCGCGCCAGTTCGATTCGTCGATCATCGAGCATGTGGTGCGCACCAATCTGCTCGCCAGCAGCTATTGCATCGAAGCCGCTCTGCCGCTGTTGCGCAAAGGCACCGCGCCGCACCTGGTCGGCATGGCCAGCTCGGTGACTTACCTGCCGCTGCCACGGGCCGAAGCCTATGGCGCATCGAAGGCCGGGCTGCGTTACCTGTTCGAATCGCTGCGCATCGATCTGGCGGATGAAGGCATTGAAGTCACCATCATCAGCCCGGGTTTTGTCGAAACGCCGCTGACCGAAAGGAACGATTTCCCGATGCCGCTGAGCTGGCCTGCGGATAAAGCGGCGCGGCACATCTTCGCCAAACTCAAGGACCGTCCGCTGGAAATTGCCTTTCCGGGACTGTTCATGGCCGCGCTGTGGCCGCTGTCGAAACTGCCCGCCCGCGCGCAATTGGCGATCGGCAAACGCATGGTGCGCAAGAACCCACCGCAGCGGGACCCGATATGAAAATCGCCGTAATTGGCAGCGGTATCGCCGGGCTCACCTGCGCCTACCTGCTGAACCGCCGCCACGACATCACCGTGTTCGAAGCGAGTGACTGGGTCGGCGGCCATACCCACACCGTACCGGTCAGCGTGGCCGGGCAATCGTTCGCCATCGATACCGGTTTCATCGTGTTCAACGACTGGACCTATCCGAACTTCATTCGCTTGCTCAACCAGCTCAGCGTGGCGTTCAAGCCGACCGAAATGAGCTTTTCGGTAACCGACCCGGACACTGGCGTGGAGTACAACGGCAACAATCTCAACAGCCTGTTCGCCCAGCGCAGCAATCTGTTGTCGCCGGGGTTCTGGGGCATGTTGCGCGACATTCTGCGCTTCAACAAAGAAGCGCAGCGCGACCTGATGGAACTGCGCATCGCCGCCGATACCACCCTCGACGATTACCTCAAGGCTGGCGGCTACGGCGAGCGTTTCATCCTGCATTACATCGTGCCGATGGGCGCGGCGATCTGGTCGATGCCGATGGCGGAAATGCTCAATTTCCCGCTGCAGTTTTTCCTGCGCTTTTTCAAGAATCATGGCCTGCTCTCAGTCAGCGATCGTCCGCAGTGGCAGGTCATTGAAGGCGGTTCCAGTGCCTATGTGACGCCGCTGACCGCTTCGTTCAGCGACAGGATCCGCCTGAACTGCCCAGTCAAGCGTGTCGAGCGCAATCAGCACGGCGTAGTTATCCACAGCCCGGCCGGCCTCGAACATTTCGACAAGGTGGTGTTCGCCTGTCACAGCGATCAGGCGCTGAACCTGCTGGCCAACCCGAGCGACGCCGAGCGCTCGATTCTCGGCGCCCTGCTCTACGCCGACAACGATGTCGTGCTGCACACCGACACGCGCCTGCTGCCGACGCGCAAACTGGCCTGGGCCAGCTGGAATTATCGCCTCGGGGGCGCCGGCCATACGCGCGCGGCGGTCACCTACAACATGAACATCCTGCAGGGCATCGAAAGCGACACTACGTTCTGCGTCAGCCTCAACCAGACCGCCGGCATCAGCCCGGACAAGGTACTGGCCCGCTACACTTACGCTCACCCGCAATACACCTTGGCCGCCGCAGCCGCGCAAAACCGATGGGGCGAACTCGATGGCGAGCAGCACACGCATTATTGCGGCGCCTACTGGGCCAACGGCTTTCATGAAGATGGCGTGGTCAGCGGGCTGCGCGTAGCCGCCGCGTTCGGTGAAACCCTGTGAACAGCGCTCTGTACAGCGGCGTCATCGGCCACCGACGTTTTGCGCCGCGCCGCCACGAATTCCGCTACCGCATCGGTTTGCTCTACCTCGACCTGAGCGAACAGGACGCCGTGCTGGCCTTGTCGCCGCTGGCGGGGCGCAGCCGCTTTGCGCCGTTCTCGTTTCGCGAAACCGATTACCTGAAAGCCTTCACCGGCAAGGGCATGCGCCTGATCGACGCGGTGCGCCAGCAGGTCGGCGCAGCCATCGGTCATGAGCCGCAAGGCGCGGTATGCCTGCTGACCCAGCCGCGCAGTTGGGGCCTGTCGTTCAATCCGGTGAGTTTCTTCTATTGCCATGAAGCCGACGGGCAACTCGCGGCGATCGTTTGTGAAGTAACCAATACGCCATGGCGCGAGCGTTTTCATTACGTGTTGCCGGCGCAGACGCCGACCAGTCTGGTGGATTTCCACCAACATTTTGCTGTAGCCAAGGCGTTTCACGTCTCGCCGTTTCTGCCCCGTGACCTCGAATACCGCATGAGCTTCAGCCCCGCTGCGCAAAGCCTTGGCGTGCACATGGCCGATTGGCAGGGCAACGAGAAACTGTTCGACGCCACGCTCAATCTGCGCCGTGAACCGCTCGATCGTCGCAGCCTGCATCGCTACCTGCGGCGCTTTCCGTGGATGACCGCAAAAACCGCTCTGGCGATTTATTGGCAAGCACTGCGACTGCTGCTCAAGCGCGCGCCGATCTTCCCTCACCAGGCTGCCGACGGCAGCTTTAAAACCGCCACTGTGCCTCCGAAGGAGCCGCACCATGAAATCCTCTAGCCTGCCGCTCGGTCGCTTCAGCACCAACGGTTTGACCGGCTCGCTGCTGCGCCGTGGCGTGTTGCGCCAATTGGCCCAGCTCAAACACGGACAATTGATGGTCGTCGAGGATGGCGAACAAATGCTTTTCGGCACCCCGGGCAGTGCTCTGCTCGGCGAAGTCCATGTACTCGACCCGGCCCTGTGGGGCATGGTCGCCAGCAGCGGCTCGATCGGCGCCGGCGAAGCATTCATCCACGGCTATTGGAGTTCGCCGGACCTGACTGCCGTGGTGCGCGTATTCGTCAGCAATCTCGATGTACTCGATGCCATGGAGGGTGGCCTGGCGCGTCTCGGCCGGCCCTTCGTGCAAGGCCTGCACTGGCTCAACCGCAACACGCGCAAGGGTTCGCAGAAAAACATCGCCGCGCACTACGACCTCGGCAATGAACTGTTCGAACAGTTTCTCGACCCGACCATGATGTATTCCGCCGCCCAGTTCCTTTCGCCGAGCGACACTCTGGAACAGGCGCAACTGAACAAACTTGAACGCATCTGCCAGAAACTCGCGCTCAAACCCAGCGACCACCTGCTGGAAATCGGCACCGGCTGGGGCAGCATGGCGTTGTACGCGGCGCAGCATTACGGTTGCCGCGTGACCACCACGACGCTGTCGAAAGAGCAGTTCGCGTTCACTGCCAAACGCATCGAACAATTGGGCTTGCAGGACCGCGTCACCTTGCTGCTCAAGGATTACCGCGACCTGAGCGGCGAGTACGACAAACTGGTGTCGATCGAGATGATCGAAGCGGTCGGCCATCGGTTCCTGCCCACCTACTTCAAGCAATGCGCGCAGTTGCTCAAGAGCAATGGCCTGATGCTGCTCCAGGCGATCACCATTCGCGAACAACGCTACGAACAGGCCAAGCGCAGCGTCGACTTTATCCAGCGCTACATCTTCCCCGGCGGCGCCCTGCCCTCGGTGCACAAGATGCTCGATGTGGTCAGCCGCGAAACCGACATGAACCTGCTGCACATGGAGGATTTCGGCCTGCATTACGCCAAGACCCTGCGCCTGTGGCACGAGAACTTTCGTCTCGCCCATGGTCGCCTGAGCGAACTGGGCTACGACGATTATTTCCTGCGTTTGTGGGAGTTTTATCTGTGCTACTGCGAGGGCGGATTCCTCGAACGCACCATCGGCACCGCGCAATTGCTGCTGGCCAAACCGGCGGCGATGACCGCTCCCCTGCTCGGGCGCTTCGATGCGTGAGCGAATCGCCAATGCCGTGCTGTTTCAGCTCGGCTGGCTGGCCTGCGTGCTCGGCGGCAACAGTTTATGGCTGTTGCTGGCGGTGGCGGCTCTGGTGATTCATCTGCGCTGGATCAGCAGTTGGGCGGCAGAAGGTCGTTTGATTCTGTGCGTGGTGATTGTCGGCACGGCGGTGGACAGCGTCTTGCGTTATCTCGACGTGTTCCGCTTTGCAGACGCGTCACCGCTGATTCCGCTGTGGCTGATGCTGCTGTGGGCGCTGCTCGCCACCACGTTGCGCCACTGCCTGGCCTGGAGCGCGCGGCCATGGTGGCTGGCCAGCGCACTTGGCGCGGTGGGCGGCGCATTGTCGTACTACGCTGGCGGACGCCTGGCAGGCGTGCAATTTCCCTATGGCGAGGCGGCGACGCTGATCGTTATCGGGCTGCTCTGGGCAGGCTTGTTCCCACTGCTGCATTTGATGGCGCGGCGTCTGGCGCCGTGAGCGTCCGTCAGCGCTTTCACACCCACGGCGATCACTGCCTTACACTGCCACGATGAAAACCATCCCCCACACCCAAATTGCCGAACCGGCGGTCACCTGCTCGACCTGTGCGGCGTGCTGCTGCCAGCTCGAAGTGATGCTGATCACCGACACCGGCGTGCCTGATCGCTTTATCGATACCGATGAATGGGGCGGTGAAGTGATGCTGCGTCTGGACGACGGCTGGTGCGCGGCGCTGGATCGCGACAGCATGATGTGCACGATCTATGAACGACGCCCGCTGATTTGCCGCGAGTTTGAAATGGGCGCGCCGGAGTGCATCGAAGAGCGCCGGGGTATTGCGACAGCCTACCGCTGATTCAAAAACAAAAGATCGTCCGATCGCGGCCCGAGCCTTCGGCAGCTCCTACAGGAGACATCATTCCCATGTAGGAGCTGCCGAAGGCTGCGATCTTTTGATCTGTGTTACAGCGGCATTGTGTAATGCAGCGCGTAGCTTTCTACACCATCGTTGTCGCTGGACAGGCCGGCGTTGGAGTAGTGCGTGGCGCGGATGCCGACTTCGTGGCCGCCGTTGAAGCGCAGGCCGACACCGATGCGGTCTTCGAACTGGAAGGACCCGCCCAGCTTGTTGCTCTCATATTCGGTGTTGGAGAAGAACGCCGCGCCGATACCCGCTTCAACGTACGGTTTGACCGACTGACCGGCAAACTCGTAAACGAATACAGGCGAGAACGACAGGCTGTTGTTGCTGGAAGTCTTGTCACCTTCCCAGTACGTATAAGCACCGCTCCAGTAGCCAGTCAGGCGACCGACGTCGCTCTGCAGCCAGCTCTTGTCCCAGTCGAAATTCATGCCTAAGCGATACGTCATTGTCGAATCGCTGGTACCGCCGACGGCGAATTCAACGCCAGCGGCTTGTGCAGAAATGCTTTGCCCCATCAGTGCGGCCGCAATCGCGGCCAAGCAGAATAGTCGCTTCACTTTGAAACTTCCTTTTCCGGAACGATCGTTTGGTTTTTAGTTGCTGCTGTCGCTATAGAAATCCGCGCTTGGTCAGAAGTTCAGCGTTTTTTCAGTTATTTCACATTTTTTTTACAAGTCGAAGTTTTGCACATTCGACGCAGTTTGGCCCAGCAACGGTAGGATTTTTCTGAGGGATTGCGGATCGGCACTGGTCCAGAACTTCACCGGCTGGCTCGGACGTTGCGCCAGCAGATCACGCTCGGCGAGCAAGCGCTGCAACTGCCGGGCCACGGCAGATCCGGTATCGATCAGGCTGACATCGTCGGCGATCATCGACCTGAGTAACGGCTTGAGGAAGGGATAATGGGTGCAGCCAAGAATGATTGTGTCGCAGTTTTGCGCGAGCAATGGAGCGACGTAACCTTGCAATAAAGTGCGTAATTCGGCGCTGTGCAGATCACCCGTTTCGATCAGTTCGACCAATCCCGGACACGGCTGGGTGATGACTTTTATGTCAGCCGCGAAACGATCGAGCAACGCGGCAAACTTTGCGCTCTGCAGCGTGCCGGTCGTGGCCAGGACGCCAACCACGCCGCTTCGCGTGGCCGCTGCGGCCGGTTTGACCGCCGGTTCCATGCCGACAATCGGCCAGTCGGGAAAGTCGCGACGCAAGTCGGCAACACCGGCCACCGTCGCGGTATTGCATGCCAGCACCAAAGCCTTGGCCCCCTGCTCGCGAAAAAATCCTGCCATCGCACTGCAACGCTGGCGGATGAATTCCGGGGTTTTCTCGCCGTAAGGAATGTGCCCGCAATCGGCGACATAAAGCAGCGATTCGTTGGGCAGCAAGCGCTGAATTTCGCCGAGGACCGACAAGCCGCCGACCCCGGAATCGAACACGCCGATCGGCGCTTCACGCATGGCGCGCGCCACAGACGCTGCAGCCCGGATCACGCTTGACCCGCAGCTCACGGAAGCGCGAACCCAGCGCGTCGATCAGCAACAAACGCCCCACCAATGGCTCGCCAAAGCCGACCAGCACCTTCAACGCTTCCAACGCCTGCAAGCTCCCCACCAGACCAACCAGCGGACCGACCACGCCGGCCTCGCTGCAGGTCAGTTCGGCTTCGCTGCCGTGTCCGTACAGGCAGTGGTAGCAAGGGCTTTCGGCACGCCTTGGATCGAACACCGACAACTGCCCTTCCAGACGAATTGCCGCACCGCTGACCAAGGGCTTGCGCGCGGCAACACAGGCGGCGTTGACTGCCTCACGGGTAGAGAAGTTATCCGAGCAATCGAGCACCAGATCCACCGCCGCCACCGCTGCGGCGAGGGAATCGGCGTCCAGCGCCTGACGATGGGCGACCAGTTGAATCTCGGGATTGATCGCGCCCAGGCGCTTGAGCGCCGAGTCGACCTTGGACATGCCGACACTGTCGGTGTCGTGAATGATCTGCCGTTGCAGGTTGGTCAGATCGACCGTGTCGAAATCCGCCAGATGCAACTCGCCGACGCCCGCTGCCGCCAGATACAACGCCACCGGCGCGCCGAGACCGCCAAGGCCGACGATCAGCACGCGGCTGGCCTTGAGCTTCAGTTGCCCGTCGATGTCGATGTGTTGCAGCAGAATCTGCCGGCTGTAGCGCAGCAATTCCTGATCATTCAGCACGGCAGGCGCCCCAGACTGATGCGTTGATGGCCGCCCAGATCGGTGCGGCTGTGGACTTCTTCAAAGCCACGGGTAAGCAGCAGATCACGCACGGCTTCGGCCTGATCATAGCCGTGTTCGAGCATCAGCCAGCCGCCGGCTTCAAGATGATCCGGCGCCTGCGCAACAATCAGGCGCAGATCGTCGAGGCCATCCTCACCGGCGATCAGCGCACTGGCCGGTTCGAAGCGTACATCGCCCTCGACCAGATGCGGATCGGTGGCGGCAATGTACGGCGGGTTGCTGATGATCAATTGAAAGCGCTGGCCTTCAAGGGCGCTGAACCAATGGCTGCTCAGCACCGTAGCGTTGTTCAGGTGCAGACGCTGGCGATTGCGTTCGGCCAGGGCCACGGCTTCAAGCACGCGATCCACGGCGGTGACTTTCCACGCCGGGCGTTCGCTGGCCAAAGCCAAAGCAATCGCGCCACTGCCGGTGCCCAAGTCGAGGACTTTGGCCGGGGTTGCCGGCAGCAGCTCAAGGGCTGCCTCCACCAGCAATTCGGTGTCCGGGCGCGGAATCAGCGTATGTGGCGCGACTTCCAGATCGAGATTCCAGAAGCCCTGCTGGCCGAGAATGTAGGCCACCGGTTCACCGCTACGCCGCCGTTGCAAATACTCGGCAAAGGTCAGCGCAGCCTCGCTCGGCACGATGCGCTCGGGCCAGGTGTGCAGAAAGCTGCGCGACTTGCCCAGTGCGGCGGCGAGCAGCAGTTCCGCGTCCAGACGCGCAGTCGGCGAGTCCGGCAACTCGGCAGCGCGCAACAGGCTGGCGATGATGGTCATTTATTCACCTATCGCTGCGAGTTGGTCAGCCTGATATTCGGCCAGCAACGGCTCGATCACGGCTTCGACGCCACCGGCGAGAATTTCATCCAGGGAATACAGGGTCAGGTTGACGCGATGGTCGGTGACCCGGCCCTGGGCATAGTTGTAGGTGCGGATGCGCTCGGATCGATCGCCGGAACCGACCAGCAACTTGCGCTCACTGGCAATCGCGTTGGCCGCCGCTGCGTTCTGCTGATCGTTGAGTTTCGCCGACAGCCACGCCATCGCCCGGGCACGGTTCTTGTGCTGGGAGCGTTCTTCCTGACACTCGACGACGGTGCCGGTCGGGATGTGGGTAATGCGGATCGCCGAATCGGTGGTGTTGACGTGCTGACCACCAGCGCCGGAGGAACGGTAAGTATCGACGCGCAAATCCGCCGGGTTGATCTCGATGGCTTCGCGCTCATCCGGCTCGGGCAACACCGCCACGGTGCAGGCCGACGTGTGGATCCGGCCCTGGGATTCGGTCGCCGGGACGCGCTGGACGCGGTGTGCACCGGACTCGAATTTCAACTTGCCGTAAACGTTGTCGCCTTCGATGCGCGCGATGACTTCTTTATAGCCACCGTGTTCGCCTTCGTTTTCCGAGAGGATCTCGACGCGCCAGCCACGCCGCTCGGCATAACGCGAGTACATGCGGAACAGGTCGCCGGAGAAGATCGCCGCCTCGTCGCCACCGGTGCCGGCGCGAATTTCGAGGAAGACGTTGCGCCCGTCATTCGGATCTTTAGGCAGCAGCATGCGCTGCAGATCGGATTCCAGCGTGACCAGCAACTCCTTGGCTTCGCGAACTTCTTCCACGGCCATTTCGCGCATGTCCGGGTCATTGTCCTTGAGCAGTGCCTGCGCGCCTTCAAGATCGCTTTGTACGCCGAGCAGCTTTTTATAGGCGGCCACTACCGGCTCGAGTTCGGCGTACTCCTTGGAATAGGCGCGGAACTTGGCCTGATCGGCAATGACTTCACCGTCGCCGAGCAGCGCGGTCAGTTCCTCGAAACGGTCCTGGAGAATGTCCAGCTTGTTGAGCAGTGACGCTTTCATTGCGGTTTTTTATCCGAAAAACTATCCGGTGAGCCCTCAAGGGCAAAGAGTTCCTGGGCCATGGCCAGCGCATCGAGGCGGCCTTCGGCAGACAGCTTTTTCAACTGCACGCTGGGCGCATGCAAGAGTTTGTTGGTCAGGCCACGGGCCAGTTGCCCGAGCACGTCTTCGGCGTTGCCGCCGTTGGCCAGCAGACGCAGGGCCTTCTGCAATTCCTCGTCGCGCAGGCGTTCGCTCTGTTGACGATAGGCCTTGAGCACGTCGACCGCCGCCAGTTCGCGCAGGCGCACCATGAAATCGTCGGCGCCGACCGAGACCATTTCCTCCGCCGCCTGTGCAGCGCCCTGACGGCTCTTGAGGTTCTCGGCGACCACTTCGTGGAGATCGTCGACGCTGTACAGGTAAACGTCGTCGAGCTCACCGACTTCCGGCTCGATATCGCGCGGTACGGCGATGTCGACCATGAAGATCGGCTTGTGCTTGCGCAGCTTCAGCGCACTTTCCACCGCACCCTTGCCGAGGATTGGCAACTGGCTGGCGGTCGAACTGATGACGATATCGCTGCGCACCAGCTCCGCCGGGATGTCCGAGAGCAGCACCGCGTGAGCGCCGAACTGCTCGGCCAACTGACTGGCGCGCTCCAGCGTGCGGTTGGCGACGACGATGCGCTTGACCCCCAGCTCATGCAAATGGCGCGCGACCAGCGTAATCGTCTCGCCGGCACCGATCAGCAGCGCCTGACTACGTTGCAGATCACTGAAAATCTGTTTCGCCAGGCTCACTGCGGCAAACGCCACCGACACCGGGTTCTCGCCGATCGCGGTATCGGTACGCACTTGCTTGGCGGCATTGAAGGTCGCCTGAAACAGCCGCCCCAGCAGCGGACCGATGGTGCCGGCCTCGCGGGCCACGGCGTAGGCCGATTTCATCTGGCCGAGAATCTGCGGTTCGCCCAGCACCAGCGAGTCGAGCCCGGAAGCGACGCGCATCATGTGACGAACAGCCGCATCGTCTTCATGCACATAGGCACTGGCGCGCAGTTCGTCGAGGCTCAGATGGTGATAATCGGCCAGCCAGCGCAGCACGACATCGGCCGAGAGCTGATCCTGTTCTATATAAAGCTCACTGCGATTGCAGGTGGAGAGGATCGCGGCTTCGCGGCTGTCGGTCAGTCGGCAGAGCTGTTGCAGGGCCTCCACCAGTTGCTCAGGGGTAAAGGCCACGCGCTCGCGCACGTCTACTGATGCAGTCTTGTGGTTGATACCGAGTGCAAGGAAGGCCATTCAAGGTCGCTGATGGTGACGTGAAGCCGGCAATTGTCCTACTTCGAAAGATTCAGAACAACTACCGCTGACTATTGTCCCAATCGTCAGCCCCTATAATGGCCACAATTGAGTCTCGGTTATGTTTGGCCGAAGGCTTGTGTCATGATGATCCGACCGCAGGTTAGTCGTCCTCTTCCTATATGAATAGATCTTCCGCGTTGCTCCTCGCTTTTGTCTTCCTCAGCGGCTGCCAGGCCATGGCGCCCGTTGCGCCGGACGGCACCCCGCCGGTCGAAGACACCACGCCCGCACCTGAAAAGCCCAAGGTTTACGGCACATTCAGCGAGGAAACCGTGTTCAGCCTGCTGAGCGCCGAACTCGCCGGCCAGCGCAATCGTTTCGACATTGCCCTGGACAATTACGTGACCCAGGCCATCAACACCCAGGATCCGGGCGTCTCCGAGCGGGCTTTCCGCATCGCCGAATATCTGGGCGCCGATCAACCGGCCCTCGACACCGCGCTGATCTGGGCCCGCAATGCCCCGGACGATCTCGAAGCGCAACGCGCCGCTGCCGTACAACTGGCTCGCGCCGGGCGTTACGACGACTCCATGGTCTACATGGAGAAAGTCCTGCAGGGCAAGGGCGACACCCATTTCGACTTCCTCGCACTGTCGGCCGCCGACACCGATCAGGAAACCCGCAACGGTCTGATGAAAAGCTTCGACCGTTTGCTTGAGCGCCACCCGAACAACAATCAGCTGATTTTCGGCAAGGCTCTGCTGTTGCAGCAGGACGGCGACAATCAAGGCGCGCTGACTCTGCTCGAAGACAACCCACCGGAAGACGGCGAAATTGCACCGATCCTGCTGCGTGCGCGCCTGCTGCAATTGCTCAACCGTGGCGACGAAGCGCTGCCGCTGTTGCAGAAAAGCATCAGGAAATACCCGGAAGACAAGCGCCTGCGCCTGACTTACGCGCGCATGCTGGTCGAACAGGACCGCATGGACGACGCCAAGGCCGAATTCTCCACCCTCGTTCAGCAATACCCGGAAGACGACGAACTGCGTTATTCGCTGGCACTGGTGTGCCTGGAAGCCAAGGCGTGGGATGAGGCCAAAGGTTATCTGGAAGACCTGATCGCTCGCGAAAGCCACGTCGATTCGGCACATCTGAACCTCGGCCGGATTGCCGAAGAGCGCAACGACCCGCAAGGCGCGCTCATCGAATACGCACAGGTCGGCCCGGGCAATGACTATCTGCCGGCACAGCTGCGTCAGGCCGATATCCTGATGAGCAACGGCAAGACCGCCGAAGCGCAGAGCAAACTGGCGGCCGAGCGTGACGAGCAACCGGATTACGCGATTCAGCTGTATCTGATCGAATCGGAAAGCCTCTCGGCCAACAAACAGGACGACAAGGCCTGGAAGGTTCTGCAACAAGCGCTGCAGAAATACCCGGACGATCTCAACCTGCTTTACACCCGCGCCATGCTCGCGGAGAAACGCAATGATCTGGCGCAAATGGAGAAAGACCTGCGCCTGATCATCAAGCGCGACCCGGACAACGCCATGGCGCTGAATGCGCTGGGCTACACCTTGTCCGATCGCACCACCCGCTACGCTGAAGCGAAAACGCTGATCGAGCAGGCGCACCAGATCAATCCGGAAGACCCGGCGGTACTCGACAGCCTCGGCTGGGTGAACTATCGCCTGGGCAATCTGGACGATGCGGAGAAATACCTGCGCCAGGCGCTCGAGCGCTTCCCCGACCACGAAGTCGCCGCGCACCTTGGCGAAGTCCTCTGGGCCAAGGGCAATCAACGCGAAGCCAAACAAGTGTGGGGCAAGTTCCTCAAGGATCAGCCCGACAGCACCATTCTGCGCAGCACCATCAAGCGCCTGACCGGATCCGAGAATCTTTAAACCATGCTTTTGCGCCACGTTATTGTTTTCAGCTTCATCGCCCTGCTCGCCGGCTGCTCGGGTTTCGGCACTCGCGAATCGGTCGAGGGCCACGGCAGCCCGGCCCAGTGGGCGGCAAACAAACAGCAACTGACCGGCCTCGACGGCTGGCAGATCGACGGCAAGATCGGCATCCGCGCGCCGAAGGATTCCGGCAGCGGCACACTGTTCTGGCTGCAGCGTCAGGACTACTACGACATTCGCCTGTCCGGCCCGCTGGGTCGCGGCGCGGCACGCCTGACCGGGCGTCCGGGCAAGGTGTCGCTGGAAGTCGCCAACCAGGGCCGCTACGAATCGCAATCACCCGAAGCTCTGCTCGAAGAACAGCTGGGCTGGAAATTACCGGTGTCGAATCTGGCCTGGTGGGTTCGTGGCCTGCCCGCTCCGGAAAGCAAAAGTCGCTTGAACCTGGACGCCGACAGTCGTCTGGCCAGCCTTGAGCAGGACGGCTGGAAAGTCGAATACACCGCCTACACCGAACAGAATGGTTACTGGCTCCCCGAGCGCATCAAGCTGCACGGCACCGACCTCGACGTGACGCTGGTGATCAAGACCTGGCAACCGCGCAAGTTGGGGCAATAAAGCATGACCGCTGCACGCCTGACCCTGCCCTCGCCGGCCAAACTCAACTTGATGTTGCACATTCTCGGTCGCCGTGAAGACGGTTATCACGAATTGCAGACGCTGTTTCAATTCCTCGATTACGGCGATGAACTCACTTTCGCCGTGCGCGATGACGGCATGATTCAACTGCACACCGAGTTCGCCGGCGTGCCCCACGACAGCAACCTGATCGTGCGCGCGGCGAAGATGTTGCAGCAACAGTCCGGCTGCGCGCTCGGCATCGACATCTGGATCGACAAAGTCCTGCCCATGGGGGGCGGCATCGGTGGCGGCAGTTCGAATGCGGCGACGACTTTGCTCGGTCTCAACCATTTGTGGCAACTGGGCTGGGATGAAGATCGCCTCGCCGCACTGGGCTTGTCACTGGGCGCCGACGTACCGGTGTTCGTCCGTGGCCATGCAGCATTTGCCGAGGGCGTCGGCGAGAAACTGACCCCGGTCGACCCCGAAGAACCGTGGTATCTGGTGCTCGTGCCGCAAGTCGCTGTTAGTACGGCAGAAATTTTTTCCGATCCTTTGTTGACACGTAACACACCGCCCATTAAAGTGCGCCCCGTTCCCGAGGGAAACAGTCGAAATGACTGCTTGCCGGTGGTAGCAAGGCGTTATCCAGAGGTACGTAACGCATTGGATTTGTTAGGTAAATTTACCGAAGCAAAGCTCACCGGAACTGGAAGTTGTGTGTTTGGGGGCTTCCCAAGCAAAGCTGAAGCTGATAAAGTCTCGGCCCTTCTGACAGAGACCCTTACAGGGTTTGTAGCGAAAGGAAGCAACGTTTCGATGTTGCATCGCAAGCTGCAAAGTCTGCTCTAAAGGAATCAAGTGCCCGGCACTTGAAAGCAACAGATACAGGGGCGTCGCCAAGCGGTAAGGCAGCAGGTTTTGATCCTGCCATGCGTTGGTTCGAATCCAGCCGCCCCTGCCATTTTCTCTACTCATCCAGGTTACCCTCAGCCTCTAGGTACTGCGCGTGTCCAAGATGATGGTCTTTACGGGGAATGCCAACCCCGATCTGGCTCGGCGTGTCGTACGTCAGCTGCATATCCCTCTCGGTGACATCTCTGTCGGCAAGTTTTCCGACGGCGAAATCACAGCCGAGATCAATGAAAACGTTCGCGGTAAAGACGTCTTCATTATTCAGCCGACCTGCGCTCCGACCAACGATAACCTGATGGAACTGGTAGTGATGGCTGACGCCTTCCGCCGCTCCTCGGCTACTCGTATCACTGCTGTTATTCCTTATTTTGGTTATGCCCGTCAGGATCGCCGTCCGCGTTCCGCACGTGTGGCTATCAGCGCTAAAGTCGTTGCTGACATGCTTACCGTAGTCGGCATCGACCGTGTTCTCACGGTTGATCTGCATGCTGACCAGATTCAGGGCTTCTTCGATATTCCGGTAGATAACATCTACGGCTCCCCGGTTCTGGTGGATGACATCGAAGATCAGCGCTTCGAAAACCTGATGATCGTGTCTCCGGACATTGGTGGGGTCGTGCGTGCACGGGCTGTTGCCAAGTCGCTGGGCGTCGATCTCGGGATCATCGACAAACGCCGTGAGAAAGCCAATCACTCTGAAGTGATGCATATCATCGGTGATGTCGAAGGGCGTACCTGTATTCTCGTCGATGACATGGTCGATACCGCCGGCACCCTGTGCCACGCGGCCAAGGCCCTGAAAGAGCATGGCGCAGCCAAGGTCTTTGCCTATTGCACACACCCTGTGCTGTCGGGCCGGGCCATCGAGAATATCGAAAATTCCGTGCTGGACGAGCTGGTGGTGACCAACACCATCCCGCTGTCCGCTGCAGCACAAGCCTGTGCACGTATCCGTCAACTGGATATCGCACCGGTTGTTGCCGAAGCGGTTCGCCGCATCAGCAATGAAGAATCGATCAGCGCGATGTTCCGTTAAGGGCCCTGCCCTTCGCGAAATGTCTCGTTGACGAAAAGCGCCCCGCCCCGGCATTCCTGTCGGGGCGGGGCTTTTTTGCCCATACCGTGCTCGGCGCTGGTCGCAAACGCCACTCGGTCATGGCTATTTTGGAGATACAAAATGAACGATTTTACTCTGAATGCTGAAGTGCGTTCCGACCTGGGGAAAGGTGCGAGCCGCCGCCTGCGTCGTCTCGCAAGCCTGGTTCCAGCTGTAGTTTACGGAGGCGACAAAGCCCCTGAATCCATCAGCATGCTGGCCAAAGAAGTTGCCAAACTGCTCGAAAACGAAGCGGCTTACAGCCACATCATCGAGCTGAACGTTGGTGGCACCAAGCAGAACGTCATCATCAAGGCGCTGCAGCGTCACCCGGCCAAAGGCCACGTGATGCACGCTGACTTCGTACGCGTTGTTGCCGGCCAGAAACTGACCGCCATCGTGCCTGTACACTTTGTTGGCGAAGAAGCTCCAGTGAAGAAAGGCGGCGAAGTTTCGCACGTTGTTGCTGAAATCGAAGTGACCTGCCTGCCAAAAGATCTGCCTGAGTTCATCGAAGTCGATCTGTCGAAAGCTGAAATCGGCACCATCATCCACCTGTCGGACCTCAAAGCTCCTAAAGGTGTTGAGTTCGTTGCTCTGGCACACGGCGATGACAAGGCTGTTGCCAACGTCCACGCTCCACGTGTTGCTGCAGAACCTACCGAAGAAGGCGCAGCAGAGTAATTCACTCTGTCATGCCGGAGTGAGCAAGTAACATCGCGGACTGGAACGTAGCGAGAAAGCGGGCGAGAACGCGGAGTTTACATCCATGGTAAATGAGCATTTTTCGTCCACTTTCGCCGCTTTCCCCGATCACGGCGATGTTATCCACCACTCCAAGGAAGGGCCCCTATCGTGACTGCCATCAAACTGATCGTTGGCCTGGGAAATCCAGGCGCTGAATACGAACAGACCCGGCATAACGCAGGGGCCCTTTTTGTTGAGCGCATCGCCCACGCACAGAATGTGAATCTTGTGGCCGATCGCAAATATTTCGGCCTGACCGGGCGCTACTCGCATCAGGGTCAGGATGTTCGTCTGCTGATTCCCACCACCTACATGAACCGCAGCGGCCAGGCCGTGGCGGCACTCGCCGGTTTCTTCCGCATCAAGCCTGAAGAAATCCTCGTGGCGCATGACGAACTCGACCTGCCTCCGGGCGTTGCCAAGCTCAAGCAGGGCGGCGGCCATGGCGGTCACAACGGGTTGCGCGACATCATTGCGCAACTGGGCAATCAGAATACGTTCTACCGCCTGCGGCTTGGCATCGGCCACCCGGGCGTTGCCAGTATGGTTTCAAATTTCGTCCTGGGTCGTGCGCCACGCGCCGAACAGGAAAAACTCGATGCCAGCATCGACTTTGCCCTCGGCGTGCTGCCGGATATCCTCGCCGGGGAATGGAACCGCGCGATGAAAAACCTGCACAGCCAGAAGGCCTGACTTTTACCCGAGGGGAAACACCATGGGATTCAATTGCGGCATCGTCGGCCTGCCTAACGTCGGCAAGTCCACCCTGTTCAACGCCCTGACCAAATCCGGTATCGCGGCCGAGAACTTCCCCTTCTGCACCATCGAGCCGAACAGCGGCATCGTGCCGATGCCGGATCCGCGTCTGGAAGCTCTGGCGGCCATCGTCAATCCCAAGCGCATCCTGCCGACCACCATGGAGTTCGTCGACATCGCCGGCCTCGTCGCTGGCGCCTCGAAAGGTGAAGGCCTGGGCAACAAGTTCCTGGCCAACATCCGTGAAACCGACGCGATCGCTCACGTGGTGCGCTGCTTCGAAGACGACAACGTGATCCACGTTTCCAACAGCGTCGACCCGAAACGCGACATCGAAATCATCGACCTGGAACTGATCTTTGCCGACCTCGACAGCTGCGAGAAACAACTGCAGAAAGTCGCGCGCAACGCCAAGGGCGGTGACAAGGACGCCGTGGTTCAGAAGGCTTTGCTCGAGCAACTGATCGCGCACTTCACCGAAGCCAAGCCGGCACGCAGCCTGATGAAAAACATGAGCGCGGATGAGAAAGCCGTGATCAAGGGCTTCCACCTGCTGACCACCAAACCGGTCATGTACATCGCCAACGTCGCTGAAGACGGTTTCGAGAACAACCCGCACCTGGACGTGGTCAAGGCCATTGCCGAAGAAGAAGGCGCTATGGTCGTTCCGGTGTGCAACAAGATCGAAGCGGAAATCGCCGAGCTCGACGACGGCGAAGAGAAGGACATGTTCCTCGAGGCTCTGGGCCTGGAAGAACCTGGCCTGAACCGCGTTATCCGCGCCGGCTACGAAATGCTCCACCTGCAGACCTACTTCACCGCTGGTGTCGAAGAAGTCCGCGCCTGGACCGTCAAGGTCGGTGCCACCGCACCACAGGCCGCTGGCGTGATCCACACCGACTTCGAAAAAGGCTTCATCCGTGCCGAAGTCATCGCCTACAACGACTTCATCCAGTACAAGGGCGAAGCCGGCGCCAAAGAAGCCGGCAAATGGCGCCTGGAAGGCAAGGATTACATCGTCAAGGACGGCGACGTGATGCACTTCCGCTTCAACGTCTAAGCAACAGCCGGGCAAGAAAAAGCCGCGTTTGATACGCGGCTTTTTTGTGCCCGAAAGATTGTTAAAAGATCGCAGCCTTCGGCAGCTCCTACAGATGTACATCTATCCTTTGTAGGAGCTGCCGAAGGCTGCGATCTTTTGATCTCAAGCTTTTTTAGTACGCGGGAGAAAGATCGCCAACACACCAAACAACGGCAGGAACGAGCACAGGAAATATACGTACTCAATCCCGTGCACATCCGCCAGATGCCCGAGCAGCGCGGCACCAATCCCGCCGAAACCGAACATCAGGCCGAAGAAGATCCCGGCAATCATCCCGACATTACCCGGCACCAGTTCCTGCGCGTACACCACGATCGCCGAAAATGCCGACGCCAGAATGAAGCCGATCACCACGCTGAGAATGCTGGTCCAGAACAGATCGACATGCGGCAGGATCAAGGTGAATGGCGCCACCCCCAGGATGGAAAACCAGATCACTGCCTTGCGCCCGATCTTGTCGCCAATCGGTCCACCGAAGAACGTCCCCGCCGCCACTGCGCCCAGGAAAAGGAACAAGTGCAGCTGCGAGCTGGCAACCGACAGGTCGAACTTCTCGATCAGGTAGAAGGTGAAGTAGCTGGTGAAACTGGCCATGTAGAAATACTTGGAGAACACCAGTAGCCCCAGCACCACCAGCGCACTGGTTACCCTGCCCTTCGACAAGCCGTGCGTCGCCGCCTGACCGGCCTTGAGCTTGAACAAGTTGAGGTGATTGGCGTACCAGCGGCTGATGCGGTACAGCACGAACAGCGCAAACACCGCGAACAGACCGAACCACGCCACATTGCCTTGGCCGAAGGGAATGATGATCGCTGCCGCCAGCAACGGGCCGAACGCGGAGCCGGCATTGCCGCCGACCTGAAAGGTCGATTGCGCCAGACCAAACCGGCCGCCCGAGGCCAGTCGCGCAACACGCGAGGCTTCCGGGTGAAAGGTTGACGAGCCAATGCCGATCAGCGCCGCCGCCAGCAGAATCAATGGGAAGCTGCCGACCACCGACATCATCAGAATGCCGATCAACGTACACACCGTGCCCGCCGGCAACAGCCACGGTTTGGGGTGGCGATCAGTGTGATAACCGACCCACGGCTGCAACAGCGACGCGGTCAACTGGAAGGTCAAGGTGATCAGGCCGACCTGGGTGAAGGTCAGGCCATAATTGGCTTTGAGCATCGGGTAGATCGACGGCAGCACCGACTGGATCAGGTCATTGATCAGATGCGCCAGCGCCACCGCGCCGATGATGCGCATCACCAAGGGGCTGCTTTGCGGAGCAGCGGTCGCCGAGGCAGCGGCGGTCTGAACGTTGCTGATAGCCATGGAAAATTCCGGACAGCAGATGGGTGCCCGCAGGCAGGTGCGCCAATGTGCCATTTTTCGGTGCGCCAGCGCTATCCCCTTAGCCAGCTAACTAAGTTATTGATGACACACCACCGTGTAGGAGCTGCCGAAGGCTGCGATCTTTTGATCTTGCTTCTAAGCATCAAAGTCAAAAGATCGCAGCCTTCGGCAGCTCCTACAGGGGATCGCTGGTGGCGAAAGTGATAGCGCAACGCCATGGTCTGAATCTTGCCTTGCTTCTGCCCTTGAACACGATCGCCTTACAAAGGCGCTCGACAATGGGAAGTTTCGCTACAGAGCCGGCCTACAGAGCGGGCATGGGTGAACTTTCGAGGCCTTTTAGAGGGCACAGGTCGCAGCCGAAAGGTTCGCGATGCACGCCAATGGTGCGTGGTGTCCAGAGGAGTCATGAGGCATGCAGGCTTTCCTTTCACCGGGGATCAAATTGCTGGGGCGGTTTGGCTTCGCAGGTAAATTCCAATTGTTGTTTCTGCTGTTCATTCTGCCGCTGGCCGGCAGCCTGTTGATGATCGGCCATGACTATCGCGAGAAGCTCAACCTGATTTCGGGCGAACGTGCCGGCGTGCGTCAGTTGCTCGCGCTGGATGCGCTGGACAACCTGCTCGCCGCGCAACGCGACCGCGCCGCCCGCTGGCGCGCCACCGAGACCAATCGCCAGCCGACACCGGCCACCCTCGCCGCCATGGCTGCCTTCGACGGCGTGCAACCGGCGGTGCTGCAAGCCACCACCGAGCTGGGCAATGCCCTGAACCAGCAAGGTGCCGACGGCGCAATCCTCGAACGCTTTCAGGCGCTGCAAACCGCACTTAATGGCCTGGATACGAAAAGCCTCAGCAATGTCGGCTGGTGGCCGGACGGTTATGACCGCTTCACCAATGCCTTGGGCGCGCTGCAAGCCTTGCGCGAGCAGATTGTGATGGACAATCGCCTGACCCTCGCGCCGTGGCTGGAAACCTACCTGCTGACGCAGATTTCCACGCAACACGCACCGGACCTGATCGAGCGGGTCGGCCGTCTCGCCGCGGTCGGCCAGGCCTCGGTGGTCTCCGGGCAGTTCACCCTGCAGAGCCGCCTGCAGTTGCGCGACCTGCGCAGCCGCATTGGTGACGCCCGCGAGCAACTGGTGAAAACCGCCGGCCTGCTGGAGGCGCGTCTGCCAGTCGAGCTGCAAGCCTGGGCCGGTCAGTATCACGACAGCCTGAAACACCTCGACAGCGGCCTGAAAGTCCTCGACGACGGTGTGTTTGGCGGCAGCATCAACCTCAAGCCAGAGGACTTCGAACGCAGCCTCGACGCGCTGCTCACCGACCTCGCTTCCCTGCGCCAGCAATCCCTGGTCGCGCTGGATCAGCGGCTTGATGCGTATTACAGCTCGGCGATCCGCCAGTTCATTGTTGTCGCCGCAATCTTCGGTTGCCTGCTGTTGGCCGCGTTGTACCTGTTCGTCTGCCTGCAAGCCTCGATCCGCCGCAGTGCCAGCGGCATCACCTTGCTCGCTGAGGCCTTGCGCGACGGCAACCTGAGCCTGCAAGTGCCGGTGGTGGGGCGCGATGAGCTGGCAGCGATCAGCACCGCGCTCAACGTCGCCGTGGTGCAGCTGCGCAGCAGCATGCTCGGCGTCGACCACGAGACCTCGCAGTTGAGCAACGCGGTACGCAGCCTCAACCAACACTCCAGCGGCGCCCTGAGCGAAGTCGAGGCGCAGCAGTTGCAGATCAGCCAGATTGCCGCTGCCGCCACGCAATTGGCCGCCACCTCGCAAGGCGTCGCGCAGAGTTGCGAACAGGCCTCCGGCAGCGCCCAGCACACCCGGCGCATCGCCGCCGACAGCAGCCGCGACAGCCAACGCACCACGGCCAGCATTCAGCAGCTCAATCAGCGCCTGAACGACACCGCCGCCGCGCTTGGCCGGGTCAGCGAGCAAGGCCAGCAGATTCAACTGGTCGTGGACACCATTCGCGGCGTCGCCGAGCAGACCAACCTGCTCGCGCTCAACGCCGCCATCGAAGCCGCCCGCGCCGGCGAACAGGGTCGCGGCTTTGCCGTGGTCGCCGACGAGGTGCGCAGCCTCTCGCAACGCACGCAATCGTCCACCGCGCAGATCGCCGGCACCGTCGACAGCCTGCGTGCCACGGTCAACGAAGCGGTGAGCCTGATGGAAGCCGCCTGTGGTCAGGCGCAATCGGATGCCGAGGCGGTCACCGGACTCGGCGAACGCCTGGGAGAAATCGCCAGCGCCGTACAGAGCGTCACCGACACCCTGGCGCAGATCGCCACGGCGGTTGAAGAGCAGGCGAGCACCGCCGATGAAGTCAGCGGCAATATCCAACAGGTCGATCAGGCCGCCGTGCGTTTGCTTGAAGGTGCACGGGCCGTAAACCTCGCGGCGGACACCTTGAGCCAGGGCAGCGAGGCGCTGAGCGCCAATACCGCCAGATTCCAACTGCGCTGACGCCCTCCCCGGCCCCGATTTTCGGGGCTGGAGGATAAGCGGTTGAAAACAGGAAGAAATATTTTCGATTTACGCTTGACGCTTTGCCATTTCAGGGGAATAATGCGCGCCACTTGGCTACATAGCTCAGTTGGTTAGAGCATAGCATTCATAATGCTGGGGTCCGGGGTTCAAGTCCCTGTGTAGCCACCAAGTACTAAAAACGGCTTACCGAAAGGTAGGCCGTTTTTTTATGCCTGCAATAATCTCCCCTCCGGTTCCCCACCCACAGAAGTCTATCTTCAGCCCTTTCGATTGATCAGTGGGCTCGCAGCCGCTCATCCGTCAGACTTTCTTACAGTTTGCAATTCGCCTTTTTTCACATAAGCCAAATATCAAATTCAAAATAATGCCTTCCTCACAACCAGGCTCTTAGCTAGGTATTACAGGCCCCACCCGCCATAAAATTCTAAATAATCAAAAGCGCTATTTCAGAAAAAACGCCGCTATCCCTTGAGGGTTAGCGGCGTTTTTCCTACGCAACTGGCGTTGCGGCTGTACTTGGACGATTCATCTATTCCGCTGTAATCACCAGACACCCTTTCATCACACGCACTTTGACGTTCTCGTTCACCTCGAATCCTGCCTGCCGTAACCACAGGCCGCGCAGTCTGATCCAGGGTACGGGTTTGGCGGGGCTGTAGGTTTTTTCCTTGGTGTGGACCGGGTAAAAATCTGCGGCGATTTTCAACCGGCGTTCAGTGATGGGGGTTGATGTCGTATGATTGGTTTTAGCCATGGTTCAGCTCCTTCTAAGCTGCTTCGTGGTTAGCGGGCCAGGGTGTTCGCGCACCTTGGTTCCGCGTTCTTTGGGTTACTTCAAACTTCTGTTTCTTCGTTGCTCGTTTTGGTCCCTGCCTGTGCGATCAGCGCGTCAAGCATCTGCGCAATCACCTTCTGTTGGACCTTCGAAAGCTCATTGATGGACTGCAGCCTTCGATACCACGTCGAGGTCAAGCTGCGCCTGGGCGTCTCCGTGTACGAGGGAACCCCGAGCAGGTCTTCAACGGGAACGCGAAGCGCAAATGCCATCTTCACCAGTGTCGTGACCGGCATGCTGCGCGTGCCCTCCTCGTAACCCTGAAAGGTCTGCCGGGAAAGACCTAAAGCCCTTGCAAACCGCGTCTGTGTTATCTCGTGCACCGTGCGTAAATGTGCAATGCGACTGCCCAACGCCATCAGAAAATCACGATCCTCATTGGAAATGCTCATGACAGCGGCCGACTGAAAATAAAATCGAATGGCAACGGACTCATCCTCTTCATCTGATATCCATCCTGGAAAAACTACAGAAACCATCCTCAGGCAACGCCGCGTAGGCTGTCGACCTGAATAATCTGTAAGAGAAATCCGGCGTAGTCAGCGATTCAAAGGAAAAGACTACAGGCGCGACCGACGATAATTTCGCCTGACCCAGGCGCAAAACCGATTGACTGAGATAGCCCTGTAGGAAGCAGGCTTTGCTCACGTAAGAACTGGATTTTTCATCACTTCAAGCACCCGCCCCTCTCTCCCCGAATTGCCCTTCGACCGACAAGCTCCCCTGGCTCGATTCAGCGCCATGCAGGGAGTTGGCATGCCTCCATACAAATACCTTCTCGACGATGACTGGTTTTTAAATCCGTATAGCGGTGGCAGGGCCTGGTTTACTTTGCTTCCACCGAAAGCGCCGGAGCCGGTGTACATCGAGAAGGATGAGTGGCCTGCGCCCAAGCCAGGCGAAGACAAGGTATTTGCCAAGTCCTGCACGCCGGACAACTGGTGTCGCACGGACGCTGGCACTGCCAAGGAGCCAGCCAGCAACTTCGGCAACATCATGGTCGCCGGCGCCATGCTCATGCCATCCGCCAGCACCGCGATCGCGACGGCAATAGGCGCCGACCTGGCTTTGGGGCGTCTGGCCGGCGGCGGGATTTTGCAACAGCGCCTGAACTGGGCCATCCGTGGCGCCGGCGGGCCGGCCAGCGTGTTTGTGCTGGGAATGCTGCCGAGCAAAATGGCCGACGGCACGCTTCACACGACTAAGAACTAAGAAAATAGCACCGCCTGAGCTACCGCTTTCGCGAGCAGGCTCGCTCCAACGAGGGCATCGTTTTCGGCCAATCGATTGGCGCGGCCGCTGAGCGGGAGGGCTGTAATCCTCACGCAGTTTGCACCCCGCCCGCCCGCCCGATAAAGTCCCCCAAGACTTCTACCCCACGGACGGAGAGCCCGCGTGTTTCCAGCCCAGCCTTTGAAGCGCTTTCGCCTGCCAGTCCTGACACTGCTTGTCAGCGCTCTGACCCTCACCGCATGCAACGCCCCGCCCTCTTCCTCGTTGCCGCTGGCACCGGAAGCCGCTTCCGGTTACCGCACTGATCTGCAAACCCGACACGCCAATAAACACATGGCCGCTGCTGCCAATCCACTCGCGGCCGAAGCCGGGCGGGAGATGTTGCGTCAGGGTGGTTCGGCGATTGATGCGGCGATTGCGATGCAGGCGGTGTTGACGCTGGTTGAGCCGCAGTCTTCCGGGATCGGTGGCGGGGCGATGATTGTGTTGTGGGATGGCAAGCAGGTGCGCACCTATGACGGCCGCGAAACGGCCCCGGCCGGGGCCACCGAGAAGCTGTTCCTGAAGGCTGACGGTAAACCGATGGCTTTCACGCAAGCGCAGATCGGCGGGCGCTCGGTCGGTACGCCCGGGGTATTGCGGGCGCTGGAGCTGGCGCATCGGAAGCACGGTCGCTTGCCTTGGGCGAAGCTGTTTGAGCCGGCGATCAAACTGGCCGAGCAAGGCTTTGCGATTTCCCCGCGCCTGCATTCGCTGCTGACTGCCGATCCACTGATACGCCAGTCGCCAGACATGGCTGCGTACTTCCTGAATGACGATGGCAGCGTCAAAGCTGTCGGCACGCGCCTGCAGAACCCGAAGTTGGCCGCCGTGTTCAAACGTATCGCCAGCGAAGGTGCCGATGCGCTGTACAAAGGTCCGATCGCCGAAGAGATCGTCGCCAAGGTTCAACAGCACGCCAACCCCGGCAGCCTGTCGCTGACCGATTTGCAGCGTTATCAGGCCAAGGAGCGCGCGCCGCTGTGTACCGATTACAAGCGCTGGCAGGTCTGCGGCATGCCGCCACCGTCGTCGGGCGGGATCGCCGTGGCGCAGATTCTCGGCACGTTGCAGGCGCTGGAGACTCGCGATCCACGCCTGTCGCTGACCCCGCTCAAACCAGTGAACAGCAATAGGCCGGCCGGCATCGAACCGGCGCCGCAAGCGGTGCATCTGATCGCCGAGGCTGAACGTCTGGCCTATGCCGACCGTGCGCAATACGTGGCCGACACCGACTTCGTCCCGGTGCCGGTCAAAGGTCTGCTCGATCCTGCCTACCTGGCCAGCCGCGCCAGCCTGATCGGCGAGCGCAGCATGGGCAGCGCCAAACCGGGCACACCGCCGGGCGTACAGGTGGCCTACGCACCGGACCGCTCGCCGTTGCGCATCTCGACTTCGCAAGTGGTCGCGGTTGATGATCTCGGCGGCGCCGTGTCGATGACCACCACCATCGAAGCCGCGTTCGGCTCGCACCTGATGGTTCAGGGTTTTCTGCTGAACAACCAGATGACCGACTTCTCCTTCATCCCCGAAGAGAACGGGCAGAAAGTCGCGAACCGCGTCGAACCCGGAAAACGCCCACGCTCTTCGATGGCGCCGACGCTGATCTTTGATCGCAACACTGGTGAATTTGTCGCCACGGTCGGCTCCCCCGGCGGCTCGCAAATCATCGAATACGTGGCGAAAACCACTATCGGCCTGCTCGACTGGAACCTCGATGCACAAAGTGCGATCAACCTGCCCAACTTCGGCAGCCGCAATGGCCCCACCGAACTGGAACAGGGACAGTTCAGCCCAGCGCTGATCCAGGCACTCAAGGACAAGGGCCACACGCTCAGCGAAATCGACATGACCAGCGGCACCCAAGCGATCGTGCGGGTGAAAAATGCGCAGGGCAAAGCGACATTGACGGGGGGTGCCGATCCTCGGCGTGAGGGAGAGGCGTTGGGGGACTGAAACACTGCATTGAAAAAGGCCTGCCGAGCAGCAGGCCTTCTCCCGGGAGTAAATCAGACCGCCAACGTCTTGCCATCCACCCCATCCCCAATCGTCAGGAAATGCCCGCCCGCAACGTGATGCAGCGTGCGCAAGCCGTCATGCCCCTCGAAATGCCAGCGCCCATCGCTGAACACACGCTCATCGGCCTGGGCAGCAATGACTTCGGCAAGGAACAGGTCGTATTGCTCGTGATTGCGCGGCTCCGGCAGCAGGCGGCATTCGAGCCAGGCGACACAGCCCTCAAGCAGCGGCGCTTCAATCTGTTCGCCAGCGAAGGTGTGTAGGCCGTACGCCTGAAACTTGTCCTGACCTTGGTTGCGGGTGATTTCCAGGCCGGAGGTGTTGCCGACGGTTTGCACGATATCGGCCTGATTGACGCAAGGCACGTTCAGCACAAAAGTGCCGGAGACTTCGAGCAACTGGCGGGTCCAGGTGGATTTGTCGAGGACGACGGCGACTTTCGGTGGTTCGAAATCCAGCGGCATGGCCCAAGCGGCGGCCATGATGTTGCGCTGGCCGTCGTGAGCGGCGCTGACCAGCACGGTCGGCCCGTGGTTGAGCAGGCGGTAGGCTTTGTTCAGGGGCACCGGACGGCGGTGGGAGACGCTCATGGGATCTGCTCCGGAGGAAAAGGAGCCGATTGTAGCGCTGCCACTGGAGAAACACAGAATCTGTGGGAGCGAGCCTGCTCGCGAAAGCGGTGTATCAGCCAACATTAACGTTAAATGTTGAATCGCCTTCGCGAGCAGGCTCGCTCCCACACTTGGTCAGTGTCGATCAGTGAGAGAGCTGATTGGCAAACTGCCCCACTGCATCCACCACTTTCTGCGCACCGTCCTGAATCTCGACGATCACCGTGCCCGCCTCCGCCGCCAGCGCCAGGCCCTGTTCAGCCTGGAGCTTGCCGTCGGTCATCAGCGCCACGGCATTGCGGGCCATTTCCTGGTTCTGCCGTACCACGCCGACAATTTCGTCCGTCGCCTGGCTGGTGCGCGAGGCCAGTTGCCGGACCTCGTCGGCCACCACCGCAAAACCACGCCCCTGCTCACCGGCGCGCGCCGCCTCAATGGCAGCGTTGAGCGCCAGCAGGTTGGTCTGTTCGGCAATGCCGCTGATGGTTTTGACGATCGTGCCGATCACCAGCGACTGCTCGTTGAGCGCCTCGATACCTTCGCCAGCGGCCTGCATGTGCCGCGACAAATCACGCATCACGTTGACCGCTTCGGTGACGACCGTGGTGCCCCGTTGTGCGGTGCTGTCGGTTTGTTGCGAGGTGCTGTAAGCGATGCTGGCCGCGTCGGCAACCGCCTGCTCGCGGTTGACCTGATCAGTAATCACCGTGGCGAACTTCACCACTTTGTACAGTTTGTCGTTGGCATCAACCACCGGGTTGTAGGACGCTTCCAGCCACACCGTACGACCATGGCTGTCGATACGCTTGAAGCGGCCAGCGACAAACTCACCGCTGTTCAAGCGCCGCCAGAAGTTCTGGTACTCGGCGCTGTTGTACTCATCCGGGGCGCAGAACGTGCGGTGATGTTTGCCTTTGATCTGCGCCAGGCTGTAACCCATGCCGTTGAGGAAGCGATCATTGGCGCTGAGCACATTGCCGTTGAGGTCGAACTCGATCACGGCGGTAGAGCGCACCAGCGCGCCGATCAGGTTCTCATGCTCGCGGGAGGCTTCGATGGTGCGGGTCAGGTCGCTGGCGTAGAAGGAAATGTGTCTGATCCGGCCATCGGACGAGCGTACCGGTTGCACGATGGAACGCAGCCACGCCTCGTCGCCATTGCCGCGCAACAGGCGCACGGCGCCGGCGAAGTGCTCGCCACGGCTCATCGAGTTTTTGAAGCGCTGATGGAATTCGTCGGTTTTGACGTGGGCCGGCACGATGTCTTCAATTGCCCGGCCGACCAGGTCCTGGCTCTTGTAGAGCATTTCATCGAGAAAATTCTGGTTGACCGAACGAATCCGCCCGTCGGGCTCAAGGGTCAGCGCGAGCATTTCGCTTTCCAGGCTTTCCTTCACTTGTACAAGGCTGGAGAGTTCTTCGCGCAGAGCGGCCAGCTCTTGTTTCAAGCGTTTATTGAACATGGGAAAGCACCGATGGCAGGGTAGTTAGCGGATACAACCTAGCCATCGGCCTTGCGCAGCTTTTCTGAAGCCAGCGCCAGACCCGTCAGTCGAAAATAATCCGGCGCTTGCGGTTCAGGCAGCGCCGGCAGCCTGACACGGTCCGGTACGTGGCATGCGCGCACCGAAATACGCCGCTGTCAGAACTCCCACCGCGCCCATCACTGCACAGAAGATTACGCAGACCCACGGGCTCCACGGCATCAGACCAATCAGCAACAGCGGCGTGATACTTGCCCACGCCGCGTAGGCAATGTTGTAGGTGAAGGAAATGCCCGACACGCGAATCCGCGCCGGGAACAACCCGACCATCACCGAAGGCACCGCACCCACTACCCCACAAGCGAGACCGGCGACCGCATAGGCCATGCCGATCCAATGCCCGCCCATGATCAGACAGCCATACAACACGCCAATGCCCAATGGCAGCAACAGGCTGTAGAGCATGACCGTGCGCCAGGCGCCGATGCGGTCGACCAGCAGACCGGCGATCACGCAGCCGATATTGAGGAAGACGATGCCCAATGCACTGAGGCCGAATGTGTGGCTGGCAGTCATGCCGAAGGTTTTCTGCATCATGGTCGGGGTGATGACCACGAACACCACCACTGCCGAGGTCAGTACGCAGGTGAGCAACATGGCCGGCAGCATGGCCAGACGATGTTCACGCAGCACCGTGCGCAGCGGCAGCTCGACCCGCGCCTCGCGCTGCGCTTCCATGGCCATGAACACCGGGGTTTCGCTGAGCCATCGGCGCAGATAAACGCCCACCACGCCGAACACGCCGCCGAGCAGAAACGGATAGCGCCAGGCGTAATCGAGAATTTCGGCAGGCGTGAAAACCTGCGCCAGGAAGGTCGCGGTGAGTGCGCCGATCAAGTAACCGAAGGTCAGGCCGGCCTGCAAAAATCCGAGGGCGTAACCGCGATGGCCGACAGGCGCATGCTCGGCGACGAACACCCAGGCACTCGGCACTTCACCACCCACCGCAGCGCCTTGCAGGATGCGCAGCGCCAGCAACAGCAAGGGCGCGAAATAGCCGATCTGCGCGTAGGTCGGCATGATCCCGATCAGCAGGCACGGCAGGGCCATCATCAGGATGCTCAGGCTGAACACCTTTTTGCGGCCCAGACGGTCGGCGAAATGCGCCATCAGAATCCCGCCCAGCGGCCGCGCCAGATAACCGGTGACGAAGATGCCGAAGCTTTGCAGCAGACGCAGCCACTCCGGCATTTCCGGGGGGAAGAACAACTGACTCAGGGTCAGCGCGAAGAATACGAAGATGATGAAATCGTAGATTTCCAGCGCCCCGCCAAGCGCCGCAAGGCCGAGGGTCTTGTAATCGGCACGGCTGAACGGCGCCGGTCGGGCTGGAGAATTGGCAGTCATGACAAAGAACTCAGGCATCGGCAAAAACCAAGGCGCTCATGGTCTACGCAAATGCGCGGATCGACAACCCGTCAGACCATAGTCTCGGTTTGCGAAAACCTGCTCAACAAAAGGGCGGCGCTTGATTTACTGTTAGCGCCTGTCCAAGGGACCACGCCAACACCGACCAGCCGCCCATGTGGGAGCGAGCCTGCTCGCGAAAGCGTCAGTTCAGACAACCTGATGCTGAATGTGCCGACGTCTTCGCGAGCAGGCTCGCTCCCACAGGGGTCTCTGTGGCTGTCGAGCCGGGCGACTGCTCCCACGGATCAAAATAACCATAAAAAATCCGAGGTACTTCCCGTGGCCGTTGATATCGAAGATAGCCGCTCCGCGCGCTTTGCCCTGCGCTGTTCCAGTTTTGCCGAACGCTGGTTTCCCGACTCCTGGGTGTTCGCCGCGTTGGCCGTCATCATCGTTGCGCTGGCCACTTTGGCCATGGGCGCCAAACCCACCGCTGCAGCGATGGCCTTCGGCGACGGCTTCTGGAGCCTGATCCCGTTCACCATGCAGATGGCCTTCGTGGTGATCGGCGGTTACGTCGTCGCCAGCTCTCCGCCCGCAGTCAAGCTGATCGACAAACTGGCACGCATCCCGAAGAACGGCCGCTCCGCCGTGGCCTGGGTAGCGTTGATCTCAATGGTCGCCTCGCTGCTCAATTGGGGTCTGTCGCTGGTATTCGGCGGGCTGCTGGTACGCGCCCTCGCCCGCCGCACCGATCTGAAAATGGATTACCGCGCCGCAGGTGCTGCGGCATACCTGGGACTTGGCGCGGTGTGGGCGCTGGGCTTGTCATCGTCGGCCGCACAGTTGCAGGCCAACCCGGGCAGCCTGCCGCCGTCGATCCTGTCGATCACTGGCGTGATCCCGTTCACCGAAACCATTTTCCTCTGGCAGTCCGGGGTCATGCTGCTGGCACTGATCGTGATTTCGATCATCATCGCCTACGCCACCGCGCCCGGGCCGAATTCGGCACGCGACGCCAAGGCCTGCGGCATCGACCCGGCGTTCAACCTGCCGCCGCTGCAACCGCGCACGCGCCCCGGCGAATGGCTGGAACACAGCCCGTTGCTGATCATCGTGTTGGTGCTGCTGGCGGCGGGATGGCTGTTTCACGAGTTTTCGACCAAACCGGCGATTACCGCGATTTCCGGCCTGAACACCTATAACTTTCTGTTCATCATGCTCGGCGCGCTGCTGCACTGGCGCCCGCGCAGCTTCCTCGATGCGGTGGCCCGTGCGGTGCCGACCACCACTGGCGTGTTGATCCAGTTTCCGTTGTACGGCTCGATCGCCGCGCTGATGACCACCGTCAAAGGCGCCGACGCGCAAACCCTCGCGCATCACATCTCGACCTTCTTCGTCAGCATCGCCTCCCACGACACCTATGCGCTGCTGATGGGCGTCTATTCGGCGATTCTCGGTTTCTTCATCCCGTCCGGCGGCGGCAAATGGATCATCGAAGCGCCCTACGTGATGCAAGTCGCCAATGACCTGCAATACCACCTCGGCTGGGCAGTGCAGATCTACAACGCCGCCGAAGCCTTGCCGAACCTGATCAACCCGTTCTATATGCTCCCGCTGCTGGGCGTGCTCGGGTTGAAGGCGCGGGATCTGATCGGCTTCTCGTTTGTGCAACTGCTGGTGCACACGCCACTGGTGCTGCTGCTGTTGTGGGCGCTGGGGACGACATTGGCGTATACGCCGCCGGTGATGCCGTAGCAAAAACGAGCCAGGCCTGTGGGAGCGAGCGCTCGCTTGCACAGGTCTGGCGTGGAAATCATGAAATCCATACTCAACCGCTTTTCTGTCAAACACCACTGATCCACTATGAAGCGCCCCCAAATCGAGGGGAACCCACGCTGAAAAGGATCTGAGCATGTTCAAACTTGCAGGACTTACCCTCGTTGCACTGACGCTAAGCGCCGCCGCTCACGCCGATGTCGACGTGAAACTGGGCAGCACCGAGCGCGTCACCCGGCTCTTCGCCTACCCCAACAATTGCAGCGTGATCTGCTTCCGCAACTGGACGCTGGAGCAGACCGTCGCTCATTACTTGAGCCAGAGCGTCCAGCGCGACGGTTACGCCGATGCCAAGGTGCTGGTGAAAACCGACAACGATCAGCTTTACGCCGAGATCACCGGTGTGCCGGACGGCTATGACAAGCCGCTGTCGGCGTTGCTCGACGCCGGCGATCTGGCTTATGCCGGCGCCAGCAAGCTCAATGCCGATGGCAAATGGGCCTATAACTGGTATCTGTTTCTGCCGTTGGGCATGGCCCTGGAGAATCGCAAGAGCGTCGAGTTGCTGCACTTCCCGCCTGACTACTCCCTGACCCAGGCGCAGGACTACCTGCGCTCGAACACCACCGATCGCTGGGCGACTTTGCTGACCGATAACGGCATCCCTGCCGGGCAGACGCCGGCTTACCAGACCATCATCGACATCGCGCCGATTGCCGCGCCGTCCAATGCTGGCGGGGATCTGGAGGACGTCTACGACTACTTCAAGGATTACCAGACCACGCTGGTCAAGCAGTTCAGCCAGACCGCCAGCGGCACGACGCTGCCGATGGTTGCGTTCGGGGCGCCGGTGCGCAACTGGATCAAGGAACAGTATGGGCCGACGGTGGGCGTATTGGGGCTGGCAAGCATCAGTCCGAGCGAAGGGGTGAACATGCCGGTGCTCGGCTCGAATCATCCGAGCTATATCTGGTACGCGGCCGATCCGAAGAGCTATACCGGCGACGATGCCCAGGCCAAGGCTGACGCGGCGGGCCTGAAAGTCATGGGCCAGGATTTGAGTGCCGCCTGCTGGCAGGCCGGAATGGGCAGCAAGCCGGGCAGCGATGCGCAGACCACGCTGAACAGCTGCATGCAGACATGGCAGGTGACGCAAAAGGTCAAAACCTGCGAGTTGTTCTATACCTCGATTCGCGATCTCAGCGCCGAACAAGCGGCTGCCAAGTGCGCAACGCCACCGGTCAAGACGCAACTGCAACAGCTGAAAGCGCCACTGCCTGCCGCCGCCGTGCCCGCACCCGCTCTGTAATCGCTGCCGGAGGCCCCGTGTCAGCCAATGCTGACGCGGGCCAACGGTGATCGCGCCTGTCAGGTTTGACAGTAGACCGGTACCTTCAATTGCGCGACGCTTGGATCCAATCATGCTTCGCCTGGCGAGGCATGGGCACAACCCGGAGGCAACACTCAACAACAAGGATCGTTATGAACAATCAAGCCATGGGCCGGCACCTGCCGCGCGACACAGAAGGCATCTATCCGTTCGCCGGACTTCCGGTGCGGCTGGGCTTTCCATCCTGCCAGGACTTTCAGATCATCCACGACGAACACGGCATCGCCACGGCAGTGGTCGCGCGCCGAGAGTTTCTGCGTATCAGCCGAATGTGCCGGGTGTCAGGGCAATTGCTGCCCTATCGCTGTCGACAGACCCGGCAGTTGCAAACCGGCATTCACGTTTACGATCCGCGCTTTTGCGGGGTGCTGGAACACGCCTGCGACCCGAATGTATTTCTCGACATGAGCGAGTTGTGGCTGTGGGCCTTGAAAGATATCCACAGTGGCGAACATCTAAGCATCGATTACGCATCGACCGAAGACAAACTACTACGCCAGTTCGCCTGTGATTGCGGCTCGTCGCGCTGCCGTGGCTGGATCACCGGTTACGACGAACCACCCACGCCTGAAGGACAGCGCTTTTTACAGCGCTGGCGTCACGCGGGGCGAGGTTGAAGTGACGGCTATGGCGCGCCGACAGGGCGCAAACGATATTGCGGCGGCAACTGCTCGAAACCACTGATGGTGGTATTGAGACTTTTCCAGCGGCCATCCTTGATCCCGTAGATGCAGCCGTGGATCGACAGGGGCTGGCCGCGATGCCAGGCGTTCTGGATGATGCTGGTGTGCGCGACGTTGGCCACTTGCTGGATCACGTTGAGTTCGCACATGCGGTCGACCTGCTCTTCTTCGGTCGCCAGCTTGGCCAGCTCTTCGCGCTTTTCGTAATAAAGATCGCGGATCGAGCGCAGCCAGCCGTCGATCAGGCCGAACTGGCGATCCTGCATCGACGCGCGCACACCGCCGCAGCCGTAGTGGCCAGTGACGAGGATGTGTTTGACCTTGAGCACATCAACTGCGTACTGGATCACCGACAGGCAGTTGAGGTCGGTGTGCAGCACGACGTTGGCCACGTTGCGGTGCACGAACAGATCGCCCGGCAGCATACCGACGATTTCGTTGGCCGGTACGCGTGCGTCGGAGCAGCCGATCCATAGATATTCCGGAGTCTGCTGGCGCGCCAGTTTGGCGAAGAAATCCGGGTCTTCCTTGGTGATCGCGTCAGCCCAACGCTCGTTGTTATCAATCAGGTCTTGTAGATCGTGCATGGATAAGGCCTCAAGAAAGATGCGCAGGTTTGATAGACGACCACCCGTCGAAGTCACGCCACCAGCGCAAAGTGTTTTCGTTGGAATTCTCGCGCGCCCGGTGAGTCCACTCAGTAAGGCCCACACTATGAGGAATTGCCATGACTGATTCACGACGCCCTTATGATGCGGTGCAACCGGAACCCATCGATGATAACGAAGACCGCATGGGCTCGGTGCACGAGCTGGATTTCGACGACGAAAAGCCCAGCGCGAAAATCGGAGATGAACTGCCCGAGCGTGAACGCGAACAGTTGATGCCGGCTGAGCGAGTGCGTGAGGCGGGCATGACCGGGGCCTCGGTGGATGATCATCAGCCTACCGACGATGACCTGAGCCCGGAAACGTTGATTCGCGAGGATGGTTCGCGTGATGCCGATGAACTCGGCGAAGGCAATCCGGCGGATTGGGATCTGAGCGAGGTCGGTGAAAACGACATCGGCGGCGGTGACGGGCTGGATGAAGCGGAACTGGCGGATCTGGATCCGCTGGATGGCAAGCGCTGATCAGCTGAGTTTAAACTCGCTCCCTGTAGGAGCTGCCGAAGGCTGCGATCTTTTGACTTTTTTTGCAAAATCCAAAGCAAGATCAAAAGATCGCAGCCTTCGGCAGCTCCTACATGGCCTCAGTCAACCAGGGTACAGACCATCACCACCGCATCTTCACGCCCACCCACCGCCGGATAATAATCGCGACGCCGGCCGATCTCGTTGAAGCCATACCGCTCATACAACTTGAACGCAGCCGTGTTGCTGTCGCGCACTTCGAGAAAGCATTCCCGAGCCTCGGCCGCATACGCACGCGACATCAAATGCTCAAGCAACGTCAGCCCCAGTCCACGCCCCTGATTTTCCGGCTTGACGGTGATATTGAGCAGGTGCGCCTCATCAAGAATGATCTGCACCACACCGTGGCCCACCTGCTGCTGCCCCTCGAACATCAGCCAGATCTGGTATTTGCCCAGGCCATCGAGAAAAATCCCCCGGGTCCACGGATGGCTGTACGCGGCGTATTCGATCTTCAACACAGCGTCCAGGTCCGCCTCGGTCATCGGGCGAAAGGTTACAGCCTCACTCATCGGATTGTTTCCAGCGCGCCATCAGCCGACGCATGGCTTGCCACACAGCGGCCTTGCGCTGTGGCTCTTCCATTAACAGTTCCAGGCCGGGAATCGCCCAGGCCAGGCCCAGACCTTCGATCTGCAATTCACTATTGAACGCTTCGGCGTCCGCCTCCCCGGCAAATTTCACCGCCGGCAGGCCGATCAGCCACAGACAGGCGCAGGGCGCCGCTTCCATTTGCACCGAGAGGAAGCCTTGCACGAAGTCGCGCGCCGCTTCCGGGCCTTGATCCAGCGTGCCGCGATTGAGCCAAGGCCAGCGCACCGGTTCGCCGACGATCTGCGGCGCATCCGGCAAACCGGCGGCGCGCAGCATATCCTTGAGCAGCAGGTAGGCCGGATCGCGACTCTGAAACGCTTCGCCTGTGGGTAACTCGACCAGCAGCAGGCAGCGCCCGGCGCGCAGCAGTTGCAGGGCGAACCGCGGCGGCGGCACTGGCGCAGGCTTGACCACCACCGGCGTGTCGTCGACTTCCTCCACCGGTTTCGCGCCGTTGCGGGTACTGGCCAGCGACGGACGCGGCACTTCGATTTTCGGCCGCTCGACCTGACGCGCGGCAGGCTGCGCCGGTGCTTGGGCCAGAGGCGCCGGAGCAACCGGCACCTCAACCTCAGGCTCGGGCATCTCCAGCAGCTCGGGCCGCGACGGTGCGGCGAAAGGCAGTTCGGTGCGCGGCAGCCAGTTGACCACCTGCATGGCGTTCAAATAGGCGCGGCGGCGGGACTCGATAAGCAAAGGTCGGCCACTTGTGGATAACGGAAAGTGCGCTGATTCTACCGCCCTTCGCGCAAGATCGCTTGCTGTTGATCGACAGCCTGCGCTGCACCGCGCCGCTGCGCTTTGGGCAAAGAATGCGACAGCCCGTCCCGAGAGTGAATCGCCGCGCCTGTGATGCAGTACAATCGCCGCTTTTAATCGCCAACCAGCCGGCCATTCCGATGATCGAACCCAAGCGCGTCTTGCGCGCCCTCGCTGAACACTGGGCACTTCTGGAGCCACTGTGCGAGCACTTCGACCAAGGCACCCTGAGCCTCAACGAACTGCGCACGCAACTGGCCGCCCAACAACTCGACAGCACGCCGCAGGACATCACCAGCCTGCTCGACGTGTGGATTCGCCTCGATATTCTGGTTCCGGTGGCGAAAAGCCCGAACCGTTTCGAGCTCAACGCGCAGATCCACGACTTCCTCGCCTACCTGCGCCGCGAACACCGCCTCGGTCTGTGCCTGGAAATCGAAGCCTATTTGCGTCACCTTGAGCGTCTGGCCGGTTATATCCAGGACGCTTTCGATGTTCGTGACGGCAACGATCTGGCGCGCCAGCTGCGCTTGCTCGACATGCGCGTGCGCGACGTACTGAAGAAACTCGACAACGATGAACAGGCCCTGGTGGCAGTCGCCGAACGGGCGAAGACCAGCGACCGGCAGATTCCGCTGCGTCAGCGTTACGCCGAAGTGCTGGCGACGTGGGACGAATACGTCGAGCCGATGATTGATCTGGTCAACGCCGACGGCGCCTTCGAACAAGGCGTGCGCAAGGTCGAAACGGTGCTACTGAAGATGCTCAGCGAACAGCAGCGCCTCGGCCATCTGGTCGATGACGACATGCTCCTGCGCACCCACGCGCGCATCCTCGAAATGCAGACCAGCGCGCAACTGACCCTGCGCCATGCCCGCGAACTGCTGCTGCCGTTGCGTGAAGAAGCGCGTCGGCACAACGCCGTGACCCGTGGCGCCGCACTGGCGCTGGCGGCGATCCGGCGTAAAGGCATCGACGCCGTGCCGCAAGCGGCGATGCCGCTGTTCACCCGTCCGCAAAGCACCTTCCTGGGCAGCGCCAGTCAGGTCGAAGCCTACGTCTATGCGCTGGCGCGTTTCGAGCCGAAACCGGCGCGCTTCCCCAAGGCGCACAAAACCCAGAAGGCGGGCGACGCGCCACGAGCCCCCCGCACCGTGCGCGAGATGGTCGATCGTTGCGAAGAATCGTTGCCGATGCCGGACCTGATGACCTGGCTGCTGGAGCAGGAACCGGACGGCGCCACCGACGAATTGCTTTACTGGTTCTCGCGCCTGTCGCGGGAAAAACGCTTCAAGCGCGAGCGTCTGGAACGCCGCGAATACCACACTCACGAGCACCAGGTCAGCCTGCGCTCCTTCGCCCTGCTCTCGGCCAGCGATACCGCCGCCGAGGATTCTGCGAGCATCCCAAATGCATCTTGATCTTTCCGAACTGTCGCAACTGGCGCCGATCTTCCGCGAGTTGTTCAAGGGTTACCACGTCAGCCGCCGTGATCCCGAGCTGTACGCACAACTGTCGAATTTCCAGGACCAGTACCGGACGCTGTTCAAGGCGCTGGGCTTTGAACTGGTCTGCGACACCCGTGGTTTCTACTACTTCGTGCCGGACATGGCCGCCGCAGCGGTGAACAAGACCGCCCAGCGTCTGGCGCTGTTCACCTTCATCCTCGTCGAGCACCTGGCCGATCAGGGCCGCGACCCGATTGCCGTGCTCGACGGCGGCAGCCTCGGCCGCGAAGAATTGCCGTCGCTGCTGGACAAGTACCGCGACCTGTTCATCCAGGCCGAAGTGCAGACCGTCGAAGAACTCGAAGAAAAAATCATGCGCCGCATGACCCAGCTTGGTTTTGCCGGCGAAGAAAACGGTGTCTACCGCTTCCTGCCGCCGATGCACCGTTTCCTCGACGTGTGCCTGTCGGTACAGCAGGACCGCGACCTCGCAGCCAGCGTGCACAGCGTTCTGCCGCTGCCGGCGCCGGTGCTGATCGACGAAGAAGCCGAAGCGAAATTCCTCGAAACCGACGATCCATTGGATTTGAGCGAGTTTGAAGAAGAAAGCGAAGAAGACGCACTGGCCCGCGCCATTGCCGAAGAACAGGAGTCCGATGCATGAGCCAGGAACGCTACGGCATCCGCCGCTTTGCCCTTTTGAACACTGCCGGTTACAGCCTTGGCCTGTTCCCGCTGGAAGAACCCTTGTCGGTGTATGGCGCGAACAACCTCGGGAAATCGGCGTCGATCAACGCTTTGCAGTTTCCGATTCTGGCGCGCATGTCCGACATGAGTTTCGGCAAGTACAGCCTCGAACAATCGCGGCGCTTCTACTTCGCCTCCGACACCAGTTACATCCTCGTCGAAGTCAACCTGCCCCACGGCCCCCACGTGATCGGCGTGGTCGGTCGCGGCCCGGGCGGTGGTTTCGGGCACCAGTTCTTCGCCTACGCCGGCAAGCTCGATCTGGCGCATTACCAGAAAAACGACACTTGCCTGCGCCAGAAAGAACTGTTCAGCAATCTCGAAAAAGAAGGCCTGAAGGCTTACGAACTCAAGCCGGATGAGCTGCGCCGCTTGCTGGTTGGCGGCCACACGTCAATCCCGCTCGACCTGACCCTTATCCCGCTGCGCTCCACCAGCGAGCAGAGCCTGAAAACTTTCCGTGCGTTGTTCATCAACCTGCTGCACATGCGTGAAATCACCGCGGCCAAGCTCAAGCAACTGTTCCTCGATGCTTTCGAACACAGCCTGCGTTCGGGCAGCGTCGATTACATCGCCGCGTGCGAAGAAGCCTTCCGCGATGTGCGGCGCATGGAGCAGGACTACAACTCGCTGGTCGCCGCCGGTCCATTGGTTGAAGCGCTGGCCAACGGCGTGAAACAGCGCGATGTGCTGCGCGGCAAACTGCATCGCCTGTCGCCGCTGCTCGATTCCTTGCTCGGCACCTGGTCGGATTACGCCACGGCGCGCAAGGAAGAGCTGACCATCCAGGCCGAGCACTACCGTCGCGAGCAGGACGATCTGCAAAACGATCAACGCGGTGGTACTCAGGAACTGATGCGTCTGGAGCGGGAAATTTCCGGCATTCAGCGCTGGCTCGGTGAGCTGTCGGTGCTGAAGAACCGCTTCGCCCTGGTCGATGACGTCAAAGTGCTCGAGCAACAATTGCTCGCCGCCAAGGATGCTCACGATGAACTGGCAGGTGCCCTGGCGCAGTCGCGTCAGTTCAGCGCCGAAGATCTCGAAGAGCGTCTGCGCGATCTGGAAAAACGCCTGAAGTCGGTGAAGCAGCAACTCGATCACGCTGATAACAACAGCTACGCCCGTCTGCGCGAAGAGTTCTCGCAACAGGACGTCGAACGCCTGATGCGCCTGTTCAACAGCGCGCTGTTCAGCCTGCCGCTGGGTGAACATGGCATCACCCTCGACGAGAACGGCGAGTGGGTCAAATCGGTCGAGCTGATTCTTGACGGCTTCAAGGGCGAGCGCTTCGAAGTGCCGGGCCTGTCGATCGACATCTCGCACATCGAGCCGCCGGCCTTGCAGGCTCTGGCTGACCGCGCCGCGTTGCGCGATCAGAAGGAGCGTCTGGAAAAAGAGCTCAAGCAACTGAAAACCCAGCAAGCCGTGGCCGCCGACCGCGCCGCAAGCAAGACCCAGACCGAGGCGCTGTATCAGCAGGTGCTGGACGCGCAGAAGGCGCTGGAAGATTTCCGTCGCACCCAGACACTGAGCGCCGAGGAAAGCGACAAACTCGAACAACTGGCGCAGATGGAAGCTGCGCAGGACGAACTCAAGCGCTCCAGCGATGCCTTCACCGAGCGCGTCCAGCAACTGTCGGCCAAGCTGCAACTGGTCGGCCGGCAGATCGCCGACATGGAAGCCAAGCAGCGCACCCTCGACGACGCGCTGCGCCGTCGTCAGTTGCTGCCAGCGGACCTGCCGTTCGGAACGCCGTTCATGGATCCGGTCGATGATTCGATGGACAACCTGCTGCCGCTGCTCAACGACTATCAGGACAGCTGGCAGGGTCTGCTGCGTGCCGATGGGCAAATCGAGGCGCTGTATGCGCAGGTGCGTCTGAAAGGCGTGGCCAAGTTCGACAGCGAAGACGACATGGAGCGGCGTCTGTCGCTGCTGATCAACGCTTACGCACACCGCACCGATGAAGCGCTGACCTTGGGCAAGGCGCGGCGCGCGGCGGTCACCGACATCGCCCGCACCCTGCGCAACATCCGCAGCGATTACGACAGCCTCGAGCACCAACTGGCGCTGTTCAACCGCGAGATCAACAAGCGTCAGGTCTCCAACCTGCAAAGTTTCCGCATCGTCCTCGCACCGAACAAGGAAGCGCTCAAGCACATCGACCAGATCATCCACAGCGCCGGCCAGTATGAGGAAGGCGAAACACTGTCGGTGTTTGACCTCAGCCAGAGCGCCGAGCAGGACAACAAGAACGAAGAGGCCAAGGAATACCTCGCGCGGCTGGTGGCAGCGAACCACAACCAGCTCGGACTCAAGGACTTGTTCGAATTGGCCTTCGAGATCACCAAGGTCAACGGCCAACCGGTGATCCACACCGACATCGACGGCGCGGCGTCCAACGGCACGACCATGACCATCAAGGCGCTGACCAACATGTACTTGTTGCTGCACTTGATGGATCGCGACCTGGCCGGCCGAGTGCGTCTGCCGTACTACCTCGACGAGGCGGCGGACATCGACGAGAAGAACCAGGCGGCGCTGCTGGAAACCAGTCTGCAACTGGGCTTCGTGCCGATTCTGGCGAGTGTGAAGCCGCAAGTCTGCGCCAGTGTCGCGATCGACCTGGAAGGCGGCAGCGGCCCGGCGGGGATCTACATCGATGAGGCGGACTGGAAGTACATTCGCCGCCATGATGTGGTCAAGGCCACGCTGAATGTGCAGGCCGATGAGCCGGAGCTGGATGCGGTTTGATCGGCTTTAGCTGAAGGCAAAAAAAGGGCCGCGATCTGATGGGATCGCGGCCCTTTTTTATCGCCTGGGATTTGGGTTGATGTGGCTGACCCCTTCGCGAGCAGGCTCGCTCCCACAATAGGAATGCGTTCCCCTGTGGGAGCGAGCCTGCTCGCGAAGACGTCTCAACAGACGCCACTATTTACCAAGCTGAATCTTCGGCGCCCAGGTCAGCCATTCATCCTCGAATTTGTCGAACAACGGGAACGTCTGCTCGGCCCGCGCCGGATTGCCCATGCGTTCACCGTCCGGGGTGGCGAAGGCAATCCCGCCCTGAATCAGTGTCTCCAGCGACTCGGTGCGCACCGTCACGCCTTTGAACAACCCATAATCGAAGCCCACGCCGCTGGTGTTCCAGAAGCGGCTGCCGCTACGCACCAGTGGCGCGTACTTCGGCTCGATCAGGATGTGCACCAACACACGGTCAGCTGTCTGGCCCAATTCATAACCGGTCACCTTTCCGACGGTGATTTCACGATAGGTCACTGGCACGCCGGGCTTCAGCGAACCACGACGTGCGGCGCTCAACACCAGACTCAGACCCGCTTCCTGCTTGGTGACTTCAGGCGCCTCGGCCAAGGCAACGAAGTTCTTCTGCGGGCCGAGATTCTTTGCCGCCGGCTGGACTTCGATGTATTTACCGGTGACCAGCGTTTCCAGGTTCTGCGTCTTGATCAGGCCCAGTTCCGGCTTGACCACCCAGAACTGACTGCCGACCCGAGCAATCTTCTCCGGCACTTCAGTGATGCGAGCGGTGAGGATTACCGACTGCATGTCATCGGTCAGATCGACGCTTTCAATCTTGCCGACATCCAGCCCCTTGAAACGCACCGGCGTACCGCTGCTCAAGCCGTCAGCGCGATCAACCTTGATCGTCACTACCGCACCTTTCTTGTTTGCCTCATCGTGGTCGGCGAACAGACGGAAGCGCGGGATGCGTTTCTTCAACGGCGCATTGGCTTGCGGCGTTTCAAAGGCGATACCGCCGGCCATCAGGGTTTGCAGGGATTCACTCTTGACCTGAATGCCCCCGGTCAAGCCACCGGTGAGGGTAATGCCGCTGACGTTCCAGAAGCGCGTCGAGGCGTTGACCAGGTTTTCGTATTCCTTCTCGATGTGCACGCCGATAACCAGCTGCTTCTTGGTTCGGGAGAACTGGTAGCTCTGCACCGAACCGACCTTGACCTGCTTGTACAGAATCGGACTGCCGACATCGATCGAACCCAGCGAATCGGTAAACAACACCAGATGCAGGCCCGGCGAACGCAGATCCAGCGGCGGTGCTTTCGGTCGCGCCTCGAATTCGCGTTTCGGCGCAGCGCCTTTGTCGCCCGGACGCACGGCGATGTAGTTACCTTTCACCAGCGCTTCCAGGCCGGTAATACCGGCAAGGGATATCGACGGTTTGACCACCCAGAACTGCGTGCCCTCAACCAGATAGTCTTCGGCCAACGGATCAAGGGTCAGCTCGGCTGTTGCACTGTTCAGGTCCGGATCGACTTTGAGCGCTTTCAGGTTGCCGACCTGAATGCCTTTGTACATCACCGGTGTGCGACCGGCCTGCAGGCCCTCGAAATCGCTGAGTTTGACCTTCACGCGAATGCCGGCAGCGGCAGCGTCGAAGTCTTCATAGAGACGGAACGGCAGGCTCGGATCGGTCGCTGGGCTGTCCTTGCGATTCTCCGGCGTGGCGAAGGCGATGCCCCCAGCGACGATGCTGGCCAAGGACTCGCTACGGACTTTCACACCGGACAGGTTGGCGTCGATGCTGATGCCGCTGGCGTTCCAGAAACGTGTGTGTTTGCGCACCAGTTTGGCGTAGGTCGGCTCGATGAACACCTTCAGTTCAACGGTGCTCTGATCCTCGGAAAGCACGTAGCTTTTGACCTGACCGACCTTGATCTGCTTGTAGAACACCGGGCTGCCGCGATTCAGCGAGCCAAGGCGATCGGCCTTGATGGTCAGGTGCAGACCGGGCTTGGCGTCGGACAGCGGCGGTTCTTCGGCGAGTGCCTTGAACTTGCGCACGGGCTCGCCTTCACCGGGACTGATCGCGACATAGTTACCCGAGACCAATGTCTCCAGACCAGTGATACCGGCCAGGGTCACGCTCGGTTTGACCAGCCAGAACCGTGTGCTGGTCTTCAGGTACTGCTCGACGTCCTTGTTCATTTCGATGGTGGCGATCACCCCTTTGGAGTTGCCCTCATCGTCGAGCTTGAGCGTCTTGACCTTGCCGACCGGCATGCCTTTGTAGACCACTTCAGTCTTGTTGGCCTGGATGCCTTCGCCGCTTTCAAAGCGCACCTGAATCTCGATACCAGTCTCGGAATAAGCACGCCAGCCGAGCCAGCCGCCGATGATCAAAGCGATCAGAGGCAGCACCCAAATGGCCGACCAGTTTGAAGCCGGTCGGGTTTTCGCTACAGGCAAATCAGTCATGGTCGTCGTCCGACTCCGTGTTATCCCAAATCAGTCGGGGATCGAAAGTTACTGCGGCGAGCATCGTCAGAATCACCACAGAGGCGAAGGCGACGGCGCCCAAATTGGCTTCGACACTGGCTATCCGGCCGAAGTTAACGACCGCCACGAGAATGGCGATCACGAAAATATCGAGCATCGACCAGCGGCCGATGAACTCGATGAATCGGTACATCCAGATGCGCTGACGGGCCGACAATGGCTGCCGGCGCTGCACGGAAAACAGCAACAACGCGATGCCGACCAGTTTGAACGTGGGCACCAGAATACTGGCGATGAACACCACGCTCGCGATCGGAATCATGCCGTGCTGCACCAGTTCAATCACGCCGGACATGATGGTGCTCGGTTCACCCTGGCCCAGGGAGCTGACCGTCATGATCGGCAAGACGTTGGCCGGAATATAGATAATGGCTGCCGTGATCAACAGCGCCCAGGTACGGGTCAGGCTGTTGGGGCGGCGAGCGTGAACCTGCGCGCCGCAGCGGGTACAGCTCTGCTCATCGACGTCAGCTTCCTGCTTGTTCAGTTCGTGGCATTCGGTGCACACCAGAATGCCCGCATCAATCGCCCGCATGGGCATCCTCTCCTGATAATGCCTGCCAGATCTGATGCGGTGACATCACCACCTCCAGCCAGACTTGTACCAACAACAAGCCAATGAAACATGCCAGCCCGAGGCCGACGGTGATGGCTGCCATATCCGCCAGCTTTACGATCGCGACAAGGACGCCCATGAGGTAGACCTCGAGCATGCCCCAGTCTCTGAGGTGGTGGTAAATACGATAGAGCAACAAGCCATAACTACGGCCGACATTGAAGCGGATCGTCAGTAGGACAAACAGCTGGCACAACAACTTGAGTAACGGTATGGCCATGCTGCAAAGGAAGACGACAATCGACACTCCTTGCATATCGGTGTTGAACAGACCGACCACGCCACTCCAGACCGTATCCTGCGAAGATTGCCCGAGGATATTGAGTTGCATGATGGGTAAAAAGTTTGCCGGTACGTAAAGTAATAATGCCGCAATCACCAGCGCGAGGCTGCGCTGCACCACGTTATGGCGATGGGCATACAGTTCGTAACCACAGCGCGGGCAGAGCGCTTTCTCACCATGGGCAAGTGTCGGCTTGCGCATCAGCAGGTCGCACTCGTGGCACGCTATCAAGTCTTCCAGCGGTAAATCTGACAGCCCGGGGGCGTCAACCGATTCTGACATACAGGCTCTGACTCCGATAAAGATGGGGCTATTCTAGTGTTCTGCTTCGAAAATAACTGTGCAATTTTGTTCGCCATAGCGCTGAAAACTTTTTCCCAGGCAAAACAAAACCCCAACTGCTTTCGCAATTGGGGTTTCGGAATTTAATCTTGACGATGACCTACTCTCACATG
>NZ_CEEDDH010000009.1:0-229440 GCF_979253165.1 Pseudomonas sp. AC083 | reverse complement strand
CGATGATCAGTCGAGAACTATCGCTCCTGACGGAGCGTTAGTCGAGATACAAGGAGCTGCCGAAGGCTGCGATCTTTTGCTTTACAGCCTTACGCTGGCAAACGTCGACTCATTGCGCGCCTGACTGAGCGCCGACATCGGCCCCGAGAGCGGCGACATCACGATGGCCTGCGGCAGTGGCAACATCGCCACTTGCTGGGTGGTGTTGGAGCCCACGCGCTCGTCACGCGGCGGGATGCCGAAGTATTCGCGGTAGCACTTGGAGAAGTGCGGCGTGGAGACGAAACCACACACCGACGCCACTTCGATGATCGACATCGGCGTCTGCTTGAGCAGTTGCCGGGCGCGGATCAGGCGCAGCTTCAGGTAATAGCGCGACGGCGAGCAGTGCAGGTATTTCTGGAACAACCGCTCCAGCTGTCGACGCGACACCGCGACATACACCGCCAGTTCATCCAGATCGATCGGCTCTTCCAGATTGGCTTCCATCAACGCGACGATTTCCTGCAGCTTCGGCTGATTGGTGCCGAGCATGTGCTTGAGCGGCACACGTTGGTGATCCTGTTCGTTGCGGATGCGCTCGTAGACGAACATTTCCGAGATCGCTGCCGACAGTTCGCGACCGTGATCGCGGCTGATCAGGTGCAGCATCATGTCCAGCGGCGCGGTGCCGCCGGAGCTGGTGAAGCGGTTACGGTCGAGGGTGAACAGGCGTGTGCTCATGGCCACGCGCGGGAAAGCTTCCTGCATCGCCGCCAGACATTCCCAGTGCACGCTGCAATCGAAGCCGTCGAGCAGACCGGCGCAGGCCAGTGCCCAACTGCCGGTGCACACCGCGCCCAGGCGCTTGGACTGGCGCGCCTGGCTTTGCAGCCACGAGACATGCTCACGGGTCACGGTGCGTTGAATGCCAATGCCGCCGCAGACAATCACAGTGTCCAGAGGTGGTGCTTTGTGCATGGAGGCATCGGGAGTGATCTGCAGACCGTCACTGGCCCAGACCTGGCCGCCATCGACGGTGAGGGTGCTCCAGCGATACAGCTCGCGACCGGACAACTGGTTGGCCATGCGCAGCGGCTCAACGGCGGACGCCAGGGAAATCAGCGTGAAATTGTCCAGCAGCAGAAAGCCGATGGATTGAGGCGCACGGTTCTGGGGTTGGGCCCCGGAGTTGAACGACGTCATCGCGGTATCTCCTCACACAAAGCGGGTGGCGGCCTCAGGCGGAGGCTCTTGTTATTGCCCGCGTCTCACAGAGAAAGCAGGCTTTGTTATGACAGAGCAATTGCCGTGCCTGAAATTGGACGGCCATTCAATAACTCCTGAAAACGACCTCGCGACGCGTCTATACGAGACCTCGGAACATGCCATTTCGAAGTGCCATCAAGCGCCGCCAAAGCCCTGCCGCGCAGCCTGTGAGCAGATCGGTAGCACTTGTGGGAACTGGCCTGCAGCGGATTTGCACAGAGTGTCACCGCAAGCACGGACGACGGACGGTCGCGTAACGACCGGCAAGTCACGACTGATAGTGACGCTTGTCTGATTGCGACGCGCCAAAAGGTAGCATGGCTGGATCGGGATGTTCTTTTGTTGAGCAGTTTTGACTGGTCTGGCACTCCACTCTGCCAGATCAACCTGTGGCGAGGGGATTTATCCCCGATCGGTTGCGCAGCAGTCGTAAATCCATTCACCAAAGTGTGTCAGGCAAAACTCGATTGCAGGATTTGGGACTGCTTCGCAGCCCAGCGGGGATAAATCCCCTCGCCACAGGTTCACGGTCAGCATTCAACCGCACTGACCGCCAAGCCACCGCGCGAAGTTTCTTTATATTTGTCATGCATATCGGCGCCGGTATCACGCATGGTGCGGATCACCCGGTCCAGCGAGATGAAGTGCTGACCGTCGCCACGCAGAGCCATTTGCGCCGCGTTGATGGCTTTCACTGCCGCGATTGCATTGCGCTCGATACACGGCACCTGCACCAGACCACCGACCGGGTCGCAGGTCAGACCCAGGTTGTGCTCCAGGCCGATTTCCGCCGCATTGCACAGTTGTTCAGGGGTGGCGCCAAGAATCTCCGCCAGCCCCGCCGCTGCCATCGCGCAGGCCGAACCGACCTCGCCCTGGCAGCCGACCTCCGCACCAGAGATCGAAGCATTCTTCTTGCACAAAATGCCGACCGCCGCCGCGCCGAGGAAATAGTCGACGACGTTGGCGTCGGTGACTGCCTCGCTGAATTTCATGAAGTAGTGCAGCACCGCCGGGATGATCCCCGCCGCGCCATTGGTCGGCGCGGTAACCATGCGCCCGCCGGCCGCATTCTCTTCATTGACGGCCAGGGCGAACAGGTTGACCCACTCCATCGCGCTCAGGGTCGAGCCGATGACGTTGGGCTTGTTCAGCTCTTGCAGGCTGCGATGCAACTTCGCCGCACGTCGGCGAACGTTCAAGCCGCCGGGCAGAATGCCTTCATGCTTGAGGCCCTGCTCGACGCAATCCTGCATCGCTCGCCACAGTTTCATCAGCCCGGCGCGGATTTCTTCTTCACTGCGCCAGACCTTTTCATTGGCCAGCATCAGTTCGGCAACGCGCAGGTTGTGTTTTTTGCACAACTCCAGCAGCTCGACCGCACTGGAGAAATCGTAGGGCAATTCGGTGCGATCCAGATCGACCACACCACTGGACGCTTGCGCCTCATCAACGACGAAGCCGCCGCCGACCGAATAGTAGGTGTCCCGGTGCAGCTCAGCGAACTCGCCTTCGGCCACCAGCGTCATGGCGTTGGGATGGAATGGCAGGTTTTCATCGATCAGGCGCATGTCCCGCGCCCACACAAACGGCACCGACAGGCGACCATCCAATAAAAGCGTATGGGTTTCGCGCAGCGCCTGAATGCGCGGGCCGATCTGCGCCGGGTCGATTGCGTCCGGCCACTCGCCCATCAGGCCCATGATCACCGCGTTGTCGCTGCCGTGGCCGATGCCGGTGGCCGACAGCGATCCAAACAACTGCACCTCGATACGCCGCACCTGCTCCAGTTGATGCTTGCCGCGCAGCGACTCGACGAACAATGCGGCGGCGCGCATCGGCCCGACGGTGTGGGAACTGGAAGGGCCGATGCCGATTTTGAACAGGTCGAAAACGCTGATAGCCATTGCTGCGAAGCTCCTGAGAATACCGGTCCGGGCGGCAAAAGCGCCCGCTGGCGGAGCTGCTACGCTCAAGCTGCGATCCGCCGAATGCCGGCATCATCGGGCTTTTGTCGGCGCGCTCGGCGTCTGACACCGACGCAGTCATGTCCAGCAGCGTCGTTACGTTTTCGCCCCGCAAATACGCCGTTTTTATGCCGTTGAGCAGGTCATCGGGGGCGGAAAAAAGCTGTAAGCGACGTCACCGACACTGGAAGCGACCATCCCTGTACTGGATACGACCCTCCCTGTAGGCGTCAGATTTTCACTGGTACATGATCGGGATGACTCGATTGCAAGGCGCTGCGGTAGAGCTGTCGTCAGAACGCCACCAACCGCAACCCATAAGTGCGGTGGTCCACAGTCGGAACACTGCCAAAAAAAACACCAAGGAGTCCATCCATGAAAGGTTCCCCGTCGTTGTTGTTGGCCGCCCTGCTGAGTCTGCCGTTACTGGCGCAAGCCGCAGAACCGGCACAGTGCAGCCTCGTTAACTTCTCCGATGTCGGCTGGACCGACATCACCGCCACCACCGCTACCACTTCCGTTGTTCTCAACGCCCTCGGCTACAAGACCAAAACCACCATGATCTCCGTGCCCGTGACCTACAAGTCGCTGGCCGACGGCAAGAACATGGACGTGTTTCTCGGTAACTGGATGCCGACCATGGAGAACGACATCAAGCCGTATCGCGATGCCGGCACCGTCGACACCGTGCGCACCAACCTCAAGGGTGCCAAATACACCCTCGCCGTGCCGCAAGCCCTGTACGACAAAGGCCTGCATGACTTCGCCGACATTGCCAAATTCAAGAAAGAGCTCGACGGCAAGATCTACGGCATCGAGCCGGGCAACGACGGCAACCGGCTGATCCAGAGCATGATCGACAAGGATGCCTTCGGCCTGAAAACCGCAGGCTTCAAGATCGTCGAATCCTCCGAGGCCGGCATGCTCTCGCAAGTCGACCGGGCGCAGAAGCGCGACACTGCCGTGGTCTTCCTCGGCTGGGCACCGCACCCGATGAACAAGCGCTTCAAGATTCAATACCTGACCGGCGGCGACGACTTCTTCGGCCCTGATTTCGGCGCAGCCACCGTGGCGACCAACACCCGCAAGGGTTACTCCGAAGAATGCAGCAATGTCGGTCAGCTGTTGAAAAACCTGGAGTTCACCGTCGACATGGAAAGTGAACTGATGGGCAACATTCTCGACGACAAGATGAAGCCTGACGCGGCCGCCAAGGCCTGGCTGAAAAAGAATCCACAGGTGCTCGATACCTGGCTCGCTGGCGTGACCACCATTGACGGTAAACCAGGCCTGGAGGCCGTGAAAGCCAAGCTCGCGCCTTGATTTGAGGGGCACCGCTTATGCCGGGCAGGCGTGCCTGCCCGGGCTGTTAATTTCCTTGCATGCGGACGTTCACTACCATGCTGATTGATCAGAAAATACCTTTAGGCCAGTACATCGCGGGCTTCGTCGAATGGTTGACGCAACACGGCGCCAACACCTTCGACGCAATCGCCGTGACACTGGAAACGATGATCCACGGCGTGACGTTTGCGCTGACCTGGTTCAACCCGCTGGTGCTGATTGGCCTGATTGCCATCATTGCCCATCTGATTCAACGCAAGTGGGGCCTGACCGCGTTCGTGGTCGCCTCGTTCCTGCTGATCCTCAACCTGGGTTACTGGCAGGAAACCATGGAAACCCTCGCCCAGGTGCTGTTCGCCACCCTGGTCTGCGTGTTGATCGGCGTGCCGCTGGGCATCGTCGCCGCGCACAAACCGATGTTCTACACCATGATGCGGCCGGTGCTCGATCTGATGCAGACCGTACCGACCTTCGTTTACCTCATTCCTACCCTGACCCTCTTCGGGCTGGGTGTGGTACCGGGCCTGATCTCCACGGTGGTGTTCGCCATCGCGGCGCCGATCCGCCTGACCTACCTGGGCATCCGCGATGTCCCGCAAGAACTGATGGACGCCGGCAAGGCCTTCGGCTGCTCGCGTCGCCAATTGCTCTCAAGGATCGAACTGCCGCACGCCATGCCGAGCATCGCGGCCGGCATCACCCAGTGCATCATGCTGTCGCTGTCGATGGTGGTGATCGCGGCACTGGTCGGCGCCGACGGACTCGGCAAACCGGTGGTCAACGCACTGAACACTGCTGATATTGCGCTGGGCTTCGAAGCAGGCCTGGCAATCGTACTGCTGGCGATCATGCTCGACCGTATCTGCAAACAACCCGACGCCAAAGTAGGGGGTGACGCATGAGCATAATTCGCTTCGAAGACGTCGACGTAATCTTCTCCAAGGACCCGCGCGAGGCACTCAAGCTGCTCGATCAGGGCATGACCCGCAACGAGATCCTGAAGAAGACCGGTCAGATCGTCGGCGTGGAGAAAGCCACGCTGGACATCAACAAGGGCGAGATCTGCGTGCTGATGGGCCTCTCCGGCTCGGGCAAGTCGAGCCTGCTGCGCTGCATCAACGGCCTCAACACCGTGAGCCGTGGCAAGCTGTTCGTCGAGCATGAAAACCGTCAGATCGACATCGCGTCCTGCACGCCCGCCGAGCTGAAGATGATGCGCACCAAGCGCATTGCCATGGTGTTCCAGAAGTTCGCCCTGATGCCGTGGCTGACAGTGCGCGAGAACATCAGTTTCGGTCTGGAAATGCAGGGCCGACCGGAGAAGGAACGCAAGAAACTGGTCGACGAGAAACTCGAACTGGTCGGCCTGACCCAATGGCGCAACAAGAAGCCTGATGAGCTATCCGGCGGCATGCAGCAGCGCGTCGGCCTCGCCCGTGCGCTGGCCATGGACGCCGATATTCTGCTGATGGACGAACCGTTCTCGGCCCTCGACCCGTTGATCCGCCAAGGCCTGCAGGACGAATTGCTGGAACTGCAACGCAAGCTGAGCAAGACCATCGTTTTTGTCAGCCACGACCTTGATGAAGCCCTCAAACTCGGCAGCCGCATCGCGATCATGAAAGACGGCCGGATCATCCAGTACAGCGTGCCGGAAGAAATCGTCCTCAACCCGGCGGACGACTATGTGCGCACCTTCGTCGCCCACACCAATCCGCTCAACGTGCTCTGCGGCCGCAGCCTGATGCGCACGCTGGACAAGTGCAAACGCATCAACGGCTCGGTGTGCCTCGACCCGGGCGGCAACTCGTGGCTGGACCTGGCCGAAGGCAACACCATCAAAGGCGCGCGGCAGAACGGTTCAGTGCTGAATCTGCAGAACTGGGCACCGGGGCAAGCAGTGGAAGGCCTGGAGCGCAAACCGACGCTGGTGGACTCGAACATCGGCATGCGTGACGCGCTGCAGATCCGTTATCAGACCGGCAACAAGCTGGTGCTGCACGATAACAATCATGTGGTGGGGATTCTCGGCGACAGCGAGTTGTATCACGCGTTGTTGGGCAAGAATCTGGGGTAAAGTCCGCAGACACAAAAACGCCGCGAGATTATCGCGGCGTGATCGTTCCCACGCTCCGCGTGGGAATGCAGCCCGGGACGCTCCGCGTCCCACAACAGCGGACGCAGAGCGTCCATTGATGCATTCCCACGCGGAGCGTGGGAACGATCATGCAAAAGGGGCTCAATCGAGCCCCTTTTGTTTTAGCTGTTTAGCTATACACCCGGCCAAGAAGCTGCCGATGGCTTTCAAACTGATCCAGCACATCCCGGGTGATCTGCTCCGGGGTGAAGCCCATCAAGTCGTAATCCTGGCTGCCATTGTGCAGATACACCTCGGCACGGTAGTAACGCTGACGCGCTTCATCCGACTGCGCCGATTCGGTCGGGGTCGCCAGATAACCATCCAGGCTCACTTCGTAAACGAAAGGGTTGCCCTCTTCCATCTCGACCCGCACGCCCATGCAACGCTTGGCCTTGCCCAGCAGCGTCTGCACTTCAATGCCCTGATTGCGCAATTGCGCCGCTGCATCTTCCAGCGCCGGGGTGACATGCTTGTCCATGAAGCGCTGCACCACCGATTGGCTCGGCTGCAGATCCAGTTGCGTCAGGCGCTCGCTGAAACCACGGCGTCCGCGCTCGGCCAGTTGTGCTTGCTCCTGTTCGATCTGCACGTCCTGGCGCATCGCCTTGTGCAGGCCGAACATGAAGCAGATCAGCACCACCGAGAACGGCAGGCCGGCCAGCACCACCATGGTCTGCATGGCTTCGAAGTTGCCGGCGAACAGCAGGCCGATGGTCACCAGCGTGATCACCACCGACCAGAAGATCCGCAGCCAGTGCGGCGCGTCTTCATCGACGTTGCCGCCCTTGCACGAAAGATTCGCCATCATCACCGCGCCGGAGTCGGCCGGGGTCAGGAACAGCACGAAGCCGACAAAGATCGATACCCCGATGACGACTTTTGACGCTGGGTAATGCTCAAGCAACTGATAGATCGCCATCGACGGCTGTTCCAGCGCCGTCTTGCCCAGCTCCACCGCGCCCTGATTCATCACCAGATCCAGCGCCGAGTTGCCGAAGATCGACAGCCACGCCAAGGTGAAGCCCAGCGGAATCAGCAGCACGCCAGCGACCAGTTCACGCACGCTGCGGCCACGGGAAATCCGTGCGATGAACATGCCCACGAATGGCGCCCAGGAAATCCACCAGGCCCAGTAGAACAGCGTCCACAGGCCCAGCCAGCGATCGGACTTGGCGCTGTCGCCTTCATAGACGTAGAGGTCGAAGGTCTTCAGCACCACGCCGTTGAGGTAGTCACCGATGTTCTGCACGAAACCGTTGAGCAGGTGCAAAGTCGGGCCGAACAGCAGGACGAAAATCAGCAGGCCGCTGAACAGCACGATGTTCAGGTTGGACAGACGCCGAATGCCGTTTTCCACGCCCGACACGGCAGCGATGGTCGCCACGGTGCTCATGACGATGATGACGATCAGCAGGTTGGTGTTGCTGTGCTCCATGCCGAACAGGTTTTCCAGCCCGGACGACACTTGCAGCGAGCCAATCCCCAGGTTGGTCACCAGACCCAGCAGGGTCACGAACATGCCGAAGCCGTCCACCGCGTGCCCGGCCGCGCCTTTGACCCAACGCTCGCCGACCAGCGGATACAGCGCCGAACGCAGCGCCAGCGGCTGGTTATGCCGATAGGCAAAATACGCCACGGCCAGACCGACCAAAGCGTAGATAGCCCAGCCGTGCAGGCCCCAGTGCAGGAAGGTCAGTTGCACTGCCTGACGCGCGGCCAGATTGCTGGCCGAGGTGCCTTCCGGCGGATTGAAGTAGTGATCCAGCGGCTCGGACGCGCCGAAGTACAACAGCGAAATGCCGATGCCCGACGAGAACAGCATCCCCGCCCAGGCGCCGTAACTGAAATCCGGGGTGTCGTCCTTGCTGCCCAGTTTGAGTTTGCCGTACGAGGAAAACGCCAGACCGACCACGAACACCAGGTAGGCGGCGATCACCACCATGTAGTACCAGCCGAAGCTGCGCGACAACCAGGCCTGGGCCATCCCCAACATTCTGCCGGCCTCTTGCGGGGCGATGATCAGAATGGCGGTCAACAACAGAATCAGCGCGGTCGAGGTGTAGAACACCCAACCGTTGACCGTCACCTTCTCGGGCGGGGTCTTTATTAGCGAGGCAGAACTCATGGCACAAATGCTCCAGGCAGTGCGAGAGAAGAACACAAGGCATCACGGAACCCGACCAATCGGTTAGTTGGCAGCCGACCGGCGGGTGATATAAAGACACTCCGAAAAAAGCCCGAACCTGCCGAAATGGCGTTGCGTATTCGCTTTCGTGGCCAGAGGCGACGGACGTTCATCCGAAACCTGGCCCCGAGCGTCTTGCCCTTTCAACACGTCCATCGAATCGCGAACCGCGCCATGCCCCGCGCAGGTTTCGAGCCGTTTCAGGTGTCGGTTTTTATCGTCATTACGCGTAGGAATTTTCTGTAGGCAGCGACGAATTGTCGCAGATCTTATTCTTTGTTGATTGAACGTTCAATCAAAACAAAATAGACTGGCCCTCAATCCGATCGGCGTCATTCGCCCCTCGGAAGGCCTAAGGAGATGTGCAAGATGCCCAAGGTCGGTATGCAACCCATCCGCCGCCAACAACTGATCGAAGCCACTTTGCAAGCGGTCGATCAGGTCGGAATGGGGGACGCCAGCATTGCGCTGATCGCCCGTTTGGCCGGTGTCTCGAATGGCATCATCAGTCATTACTTTCAGGACAAGAACGGCCTGATCGCCGCCACGATGCGGTACCTGATGACCGCCCTCAGCGAGAGCGTCACCGCGCGCCGTCAGGCGCTGGCAGATGACAGCCCACGGGCGCATCTGCAGGTGATCATCGAAGGCAACTTCGACGCCAGCCAGGTCAATGGCCCGGCAATGAAAACCTGGCTGGCCTTCTGGGCCACCAGCATGCACCAGCCGTCTTTGCACAGGTTGCAGCGGATCAACGATCACCGTCTGTATTCCAACCTGTGCTGCCAGTTCCGCCGTGTGCTGCCGCTCGAAGATGCGCGCAGCGCCGCCCGGGGTCTGGCAGCGTTGATTGACGGCTTGTGGTTGCGCGGCGCGCTGTCGGGAGACGCTTTCGACACGGCGCAGGCGCAACAGATCGCTTACGAATACATGGATTTCCAATTGGCCAAGAAGGTGAGCTAGAGCACACAGAAAATGCTCGGCCCCTGAACTCCACCGCAGCGTCATCGCGGTGGTCAACGCCAACCACCAATGCACTTGCGAGGACACTATGGCCCGTTTCGAACTGCAAAAACTCTACATCGATGGCGCGTACACCGACGCCGGCAGCGACGCCACCTTCGAAGCCATCAACCCGGCGAACGGTGAAGTCCTCGCACTGGTGCAACGTGCGACCAAAGACGACGTCGAGCGCGCCGTGGTCAGCGCCGAAAAGGGCCAGAAAATCTGGGCCGCGATGACGGCCATGGAGCGTTCGCGCATCCTGCGCCGCGCCGTCGACATCCTGCGCGAGCGCAACGATGAACTGGCCGCGCTGGAAACCCTGGACACCGGCAAATCCTTCTCCGAAACCAAGTACGTCGACATCGTCACCGGCGCTGACGTGCTGGAATACTACGCAGGCCTGGTGCCCGCCATCGAAGGCGAGCAGATCCCGCTGCGTGACACCTCTTTCGTTTACACCCGTCGCGAACCACTGGGCGTGGTCGCCGGTATCGGCGCGTGGAACTACCCGATCCAGATCGCCCTGTGGAAATCCGCTCCAGCCCTGGCGGCCGGTAACGCGATGATCTTCAAGCCAAGCGAAGTTACCTCGCTGACCACCCTGAAACTGGCTGAGATCTACACCGAGGCCGGCGTACCGAACGGCGTGTTCAACGTCCTGACCGGCAGCGGCCGCGAAGTCGGCACCTGGCTGACCGAGCACCCGCGCATCGAGAAAATCTCCTTCACTGGCGGCACCGACACCGGCAAGAAAGTCATGGCCAGCGCTTCGGCTTCGTCGCTCAAAGACGTGACCATGGAACTGGGCGGCAAGTCGCCGCTGATCATCTGCGACGACGCCGATCTTGATCGCGCTGCCGACACGGCGATGATGGCCAACTTCTACAGCTCCGGTCAGGTCTGCACCAACGGCACTCGCGTGTTCGTACCGGCGCACCTGAAAGCCGCTTTTGAAGCCAAGATCGTTGAGCGCGTTGCCCGCATCCGCGTTGGCAACCCGGAAGACGAAAACACCAACTTCGGCCCGCTGGTCAGCTTCCCGCACATGGAAAGCGTGTTGGCTTACATCGCCAAGGGTAAAGAAGAAGGCGCACGCGTGCTGTGCGGCGGCGGTCGTCTGACCGACGGCGAATTCGCCAAAGGTGCGTTCGTTGCGCCAACCGTATTCACCGACTGCACCGACGACATGACCATCGTGCGCGAAGAAATCTTCGGCCCGGTGATGGCGATCCTCTCCTACGAAACCGAAGAAGAAGTGATCCGCCGCGCCAACGACACCGACTTCGGCCTGGCCGCCGGTATCGTTACCAAAGACCTGAACCGCGCGCACCGCGTGATCCATCAACTGGAAGCCGGTATCTGCTGGATCAACGCCTGGGGCGAGTCCGACGCAAAAATGCCGGTCGGCGGCTACAAGCAGTCGGGTGTTGGCCGTGAGAACGGGATCAGCTCGCTGAACAACTTCACCCGCATCAAATCGGTACAGGTCGAGCTGGGCGATTACGTCTCGGTGTTCTGATCAGCTAGCTGATCAGCTGCAAGCGGCAAGTTTCAAGCTGCAAGTAAAAGCAGTTTGGGGTTGCCGCCCTCCCCGATTTCGAAGCCACAGCTCGCTGCTTTTTCTTGCAGCTTGAAGCTAGTGGCTTGTAGCTCCCGCAGGAGAATTTATGACTCAAGAATACGACTACATCATCATAGGCGCCGGCTCTGCAGGTAACACACTTGCGACCCGTCTGACTGAAGACGAAGGCGTCACCGTTCTGCTGCTCGAAGCCGGGGGGCCGGACTACCGCCTCGACTTCCGCACGCAAATGCCCGCCGCGCTGGCCTTCCCGCTGCAGGGGCGTCGCTACAACTGGGCCTACGAAACCGATCCAGAGCCACACATGGACGGCCGCCGCATGGAATGCGGTCGCGGTAAGGGCCTTGGTGGTTCGTCGCTGATCAACGGCATGTGCTACATCCGTGGCAACGCGATGGACTACGACGGCTGGGCGAAACTGCCGGGCCTGGAAGACTGGTCGTACCTCGATTGCCTGCCGTACTTCCGCAAAGCGGAAACCCGTGACATCGGCCCGAACGATTACCACGGTGGCGACGGCCCGGTCAGCGTGACCACGCCGAAAGCCGGCAACAACCCGCTGTTCCACGCCATGGTTGAAGCCGGCGTCCAAGCCGGTTACCCGCGCACCGAAGACCTCAACGGTTATCAGCAGGAAGGCTTCGGCCCGATGGACCGCACAGTGACGCCGAACGGCCGCCGTGCTTCCACCGCCCGTGGCTACCTCGACATTGCCAAAAAACGTTCGACCCTGACCATCGTCACTCACGCCCTGACCGACAAGATTCTCTTTGAAGGCAAGCGTGCGGTCGGCGTGCGTTACCTGATTGGTGACGCTGAAGAACGTGTGGAAGCCAAGGCGCGCAAGGAAGTCCTGCTGTGCTCCGGTGCCATCGCATCGCCGCAGATTCTGCAGCGCTCCGGTGTCGGCCCGGCGAAATTGCTGGAAAGTCTCGACATCCCGGTGGTCCACGATCTGCCGGGCGTCGGTGAAAACCTGCAGGATCACCTTGAGCTGTACCTGCAATACGCCTGCACCCAACCGGTCTCGCTGTACCCGTCGCTGCTCTGGTACAACCAGCCGGCCATCGGTGCCGAGTGGCTGTTCAACGGCACCGGCATCGGCGCCAGCAACCAGTTCGAGGCCGGCGGTTTCATCCGTTCGCGTCCGGAATTCGAATGGCCGAACATCCAGTACCACTTCCTGCCGGTGGCGATTAACTACAACGGCAGCAACGGTGTGAAAGAACATGGTTTCCAGGCGCACATGGGCTCCATGCGTTCGCCGAGCCGTGGCCGCATCCAGGTCAAATCCAAGGACCCGCGCCAGCACCCGAGCATCCTGTTCAACTACATGGCCACCGAGCAGGACTGGCAGGAATTCCGCGACGGCATCCGCCTGACCCGCGAAATCATGCAGCAGCCGGCCCTCGACGCGTTCCGTGGTCGCGAAATCAGCCCGGGCATCGACGTGCAAACCGATGAGCAGCTCGACAAGTTCATCCGCGAGCACGCCGAAACCGCGTTCCACCCGTCCTGCTCGTGCAAGATGGGCACCGACGAGATGGCCGTGGTCGATGGCGAAGGTCGCGTGCACGGCATGCAGAGCCTGCGCGTGGTCGACGCCTCGATCATGCCGATCATCACCACCGGCAACCTCAACGCGCCGACGATCATGATGGCCGAGAAAATCGCCGACAAGATCCGCGGCCGCAAGCCGCTGCCGCGCAGCAATGCTGCTTATTACGTCGCGAACGGCGCGCCGGTCAAAGGCAAGCCGATGCGGGATATCACCCCGGTTACGCAGTAAGTCGTAATACCTCCCCTGATTGTTCCCACGCTCCGCGTGGGAACGCATCCCGGGACGCTCCGCGTCCCAAAGCGGACGCAGAGCGTCCATGGCGGCATTCCCACGCAGAGCGTGGGAACGATCTGCTGTCGGGCACAGTAAATCCTCCTACACCCCCTCTTCACTTGATCCTACCCCCACGCAGGCCTACTCTAGACCTCGCGCAACCGTTTCACCCCTCCCCGCTGTCGCCATGCCGCTACTCCATTACAAGGAGGTTCCCGAATGTTCGATTTCCACCCCCAGCTCAAGCAGCGCTTTGCTGCCTTGCGCACGGGCGCTGAATTTTTTTCCCTGCGGTATGTGCGCGAGTCCGGACAGTTTCTGTCGGTGCGCAAGAACGTCGCCGAACCGCCGAGCCTGAGCCGCGATGAAGGGGCGATGCTCACCGTGCGCGTGAATGGCGTCGAAGCCTACGCGGCGACCAATGACCTCTCGCAACAAGGCCTGCAAGCCGCCCTCGAGCGCGCCGAGCAACAGGCCCGCCGGCTCAAGCCGCACGCCTTGCTCGATCTGCGCGAGCAGACGCTGTCCAGCGACCGCGCTGATTATTTTTCACCCAACCTCGAACAGCCCTTCCCGTCCCTGAGCGAATGCTTCGATCTGCTCGGTGCGGAGTCCGCTTCGGTGCCCAAGGATGAACGCCTGGTCAATTGGCAGGTGAGCATCGGCATCACCCATGTCGAGCAGATCTACCTGAGCAGCGCCGGCGCCGAATTGCGCCAGGCCCAGCGTTTCGTTTATCCGAGCCTCGACGTCACCGCCTACGACGGCAACGACAGCCAGACCCGCAGCCTCGGCCGGGAGAACTTCGGCCAGCAGGGTGGCGCCGACGTCATCAGCCGCTGCGGCCTGGTCGGTGCCGGTCCGCATGTCGCCGACCAGGCCCTGCAACTGCTGCTCGCGCCGAACACCCCGCAAGGCCGACGCGACCTGCTGCTGATGCCTGATCAGATGATGCTGCAGATCCATGAATCCATCGGTCACCCGCTGGAGCTCGACCGGATCCTTGGCGATGAGCGCAATTACGCCGGCACCAGTTTCGTCAAGACCAGCGATTTCGGCAGCCTGCAATACGGCTCCAACCTGCTCAACGTAACCTTCGACCCGGGCATCCCGGAAGAACTCGCCAGCTACGGCCATGACGACGACGGCACTGCGGCGAGCAAACAATTCCTGATTCGTGACGGCCTGTTGCTGCGGCCGTTGGGCGGGGCGCTGTCGCAATATCGCGCCGGCCTCGATGGCGTTGCCAACAGCCGCGCCTGCGGCTGGAACCGGCCACCGATCGACCGCATGGCCAACCTCAACATCGAGCCGGGCGATCAGACGCTGGAGCAGATGATCGGTGGTATCGAGCACGGCATTCTGATGAGCACCAACCGCTCGTGGTCGATCGACGATGCGCGCAACAAATTCCAGTTCGGCTGCGAATGGGGCCAGTTGATCGAGCATGGTGAACTTAAAGGCGTGGTGAAAAATCCCAACTACCGGGCCATTTCCGCGCACTTCTGGAAGAGCCTGCGCGCCGTCGGCGATGCCAACACCGTCAAGGTGCTGGGCACGCCGAACTGCGGCAAGGGCGAACCGAACCAGGTGATTCGCGTCGGCCACGCTTCGCCGGCCTGCGTATTCAGCAACATTGATGTGTTTGGGGGAGACGCCTGATGAGCATTTCGAAGCGTCAGTCCGACGCCTTCAAGGTCATGGTCAACTGGCTGCGCGACAGCGTGCGCGAGCCGGAACAGTTCACGCTCAGCTACGCCGCCGAAGCCTCGGCGTTCGTGCGCTTCAATCACGCCAAGGTGCGCCAGGCCGGGCAAGTACAACAGGCCAACGTCGGCCTGAAACTGATCAACGACGGTCGCCACGCCGACCTGCAGATCACCTTGTCCGGGGATCAGGAAGCCGATCTGCAACGCCTCGCCGAGGGCCTGCAGCAATTGCGCGAAACCCTGCCGCTGCTGCCGCAGGATCCGTACCTGCTGCTCAATCACAACAGCTGGCAGAGCACGCACGTACAAGCGCATCCGCTGCCGGACACCGAAGATGTCGTCGGGCAAATCTGCGCTGCCGCTGAAGGTCTGGATCTGGTCGGTTTTTATGCTGCCGGCCCGATCAGCCGCGGTTTCGCCAGCTCCGCCGGCGCATTCGGCTGGCATGAAGCCAACAGCTTCAATTTCGACTTCAGCCTGTTCCACGAAAACGGCGAAGCGGTGAAGGCCAGCTACGCGGGGCACGACTGGAGCGACGAGGGTTTCGCCCGGCGTTTCGCCCAGGCCCGCGAACAGCTGGAGTTTCTCGGCCGACCGTTACGCACTTTGGCACCGGGACAGTACCGCGCCTATCTGGCACCGGCGGCACTGGAAGAAATCATGGGCATGCTCAGTTGGGGCGGGTTCTCGGCGCAATCGATCGCCAGCAAGAGCAGTCCGTTGCAGAAACTCTACGTCGGCGATCAGGCGTTCAGTCCGCTGGTGTCGCTGGATGAGAAAGTCAGCGAATCCCTGAGCCCGGCGTTTTCCGCCGAGGGATATCCGCGCAGCGATCTGCGTCTGATCATCGAAGGCCGGGCCGGTGATCAACTGGTCGGCTCGCGCAGCGCCGCCGAATATGGTCTGGCGGCGAACGGTGCGGGTGGCGGCGAGATGCCCAGCGCATTGAACATGGCCGCCGGTGATCTGTCGCAAGCAGAGATCCTCAAGCAGTTGGGCACCGGGCTGTACATCAGCAACCTGTGGTACCTGAACTACTCGGATCAACCGGCGGCGCGCATGACCGGCATGACCCGCTTCGCGACCTTCTGGGTCGAGAACGGCGAGATCCAGGCGCCGGTCAGCACCATGCGTTTCGACGACAGCGCCTACAACCTGCTCGGCTCGCAGTTGGAAGCGTTGACTACCGAGCGTGAATTGCTGCTGTCGGCGAGTACGTACAGCCAACGCAATACCTCGTCGTCGCTGCTGCCGGGGGCGCTGGTCAGCCGGTTGACCCTAACGCTGTAAAACAAAGCTCCCCGGCACACAGGGGATCAACTGTAGGAATAGAAACTGTGGCGAGGGGATTTATCCCCGATGGACTGCGCAGCAGTCCCGCTTTTTTTGGGGCCGCTGCGCGACCCAGCGGGGATAAATCCCCTCGCCACAGGGTTTCATGTTTGAACAAAAATCTGGATTAACCACCCACAAGAGGTTCCATGCCCAACCGCCCGCCTCTCGACGCCATCACCGCCCGCTGGTTGCCGTGGGTCGTTGCCATCGCGTTCTTCATGCAGTCCCTCGACGGGACCATCCTCAACACCGCGCTGCCGGCCATGGCCAGCGATCTGGCCGAAGACCCGTTGCGCATGCAGGGTGTGATCATCGCCTACATGCTCACCGTGGCCCTGCTGATCCCGGCCTCCGGATGGATCGCCGACCGCTTCGGCACCAAGAAAATCTTCTTCGGCGCCATTCTGCTGTTCAGTTTCGGCTCGTTGCTGTGCGCGTTATCCAGCAGCCTGAGCATGCTCATCGGTGCGCGGGTGATTCAGGGCCTCGGCGGTGCACTGATGCTGCCGGTCGGGCGGCTGGTGGTGCTGCGTGCCTACCCGCGCTCGGAACTGGTGCGGATCATGGGTTTCATCACCATTCCCGGCCTGCTCGGCCCGCTGATCGGCCCGACCATGGGCGGCTGGATGGTGGAGTACGTGACGTGGCACTGGATCTTCCTGATCAATCTGCCGGTCGGGGTGATCGGCTGTTATGCGGTGTGGAAATTCATTCCCGACCTGCGCGGCACGGAGCGCACGCGCTTCGATAGCCTCGGTTTTCTGCTGTTCGGCGCAGCGATGATCCTCATCACCATTGCCATGGAAGGCCTTGGCGAACTGCACCTGCCGCACCTGCGGGTAATGTTGCTGCTGTTCGCCGGCATGGCCTGTCTGGCGGCGTACTGGCTGCGCGCCGGGCACATCGAAAACCCGTTGTTCGCGCCGTCATTATTCAAGACTCGCACCTTCGCCGTGGGCATCCTCGGCAACCTGTTCGCGCGACTGGGCAGCGGCGCCCTGCCGTTTCTGGTACCGCTACTGCTGCAAGTGGCCTTGGGTTACTCGCCGTCGCAAGCGGGGATGAGCATGTTGCCGCTGGCCGCTGCGGCGATGATCGCCAAGTGGGTCGCGCGGCCGCTGATCGAACGCCTCGGCTATCGCATCGTGCTCACCGGCAACACGCTGGCGCTGGGGATCATGCTGGCGAGCATGGGTCTGGTCAGCGAGCAGACGCCGTACTGGCTGCTGCTGTGCCTGCTAGCCGTGCTGGGTGCAATCAACTCGCTGCAATTCACCGCGATGAATACGGTGACGCTGATCGACCTCGACGATGCCAGCGCCAGCAGCGGCAACAGTCTGCTGTCGGTGGTCGCGCAGTTGTCGCTGAGCCTCGGCGTGGCTTGCGCCGGTGCGCTGCTTGGTGGCTTCACTGCGAAGGTCGGCAACGATGGCGTGGAAACCGTGCTCGGCGCGTTCCAGCTGACCTTCGTCACGGTCGGCGTGATGGCGATGCTGGCGGCGACGATCTTCTCGCAACTGTCCAAGGAAGACGGCCGCCGCGCGAAACGGCCGCAGGAGCACATCGAACACTGATTGTGCTGGAGGACATCTGTGGCTGCTGAAGGACTTCCGTGGCGAGGGGATTTATCCCCGCTGGGTTGCGCAGCAGCCCCAAAAAGGTTGGATGCGGTCAGCCTGATGAATTGAGGTGGCAGGTATTGGGGGTGCTGCGCACCCCATCGGGGATAAATCCCCTCGCCACAGATAAATCCCCTCGCCACAGGTAATCCCTGCCTCGGGTCAATCGCTGTTCGTCCAGAACTGTCGAGGAAACTGGCAAGGGGCTGCTACACTGCGCGACATTTTGTTTTGCAGGCCAGTCCCGTGACCACCATCGCCACCGCTTTTAATACTCTGCCGCTGTCCGCCGCCATGCTGGCTAACCTCGAATCACTCGGTTATGCCCAGATGACGCCGATCCAGGCGCAGAGCTTGCCGGTGATCCTCAAGGGGATGGACCTGATCGCCCAGGCCAAGACCGGCAGCGGCAAGACCGCCGCGTTCGGCATCGGCCTGCTCAACCCGATCAACCCGCGCTACTTCGGGTGCCAGGCGCTGGTGATCTGCCCGACCCGCGAACTGGCCGACCAGGTGGCCAAGGAAGTCCGTCGTCTGGCCCGCGCTGAAGACAACATCAAGGTCCTCACCCTGTGCGGTGGCGTGTCGTTCGGCCCGCAGATCGCTTCGCTGGAGCACGGCGCGCACATCATCGTCGGCACTCCGGGGCGCATTCAGCAGCACCTGCGCAAGGGTTCGCTGGTGCTCGACGGCCTGAACACGCTGATCCTCGACGAAGCCGACCGCATGCTCGACATGGGCTTCTACGACGCCATCGAAGACATCATCATCAAGACCCCCGAGCGCCGGCAGACTCTGCTGTTCTCCGCGACCTACCCGGTGGGCATCAAGCAACTGGCCTCGAAATTCATGCGCGATCCGCAGACCGTCAAGGCTGAAGCCTTCCACGACGACACGCAGATCGAGCAGCGCTTCTACGAGATTTCCCCGGAAGAGCGCATGAGCGCGGTGACCAAAGTCCTGCACCACTTCCGTCCGGCGTCCTGCGTGGCGTTCTGCTTCACCAAGCAGCAAGTGCAGGAAACCGTCGATCACCTGACCGCCAAAGGCATTTCCGCTGTTGGCCTGCACGGCGATCTGGAACAGCGTGACCGCGATCAGGTGCTGGCGATGTTTGCCAACCGCAGCACCTCGGTGCTGGTTGCCACCGACGTCGCGGCCCGTGGTCTGGATATCGATGCGCTGGACATGGTGATCAACGTCGAGCTGGCGCGCGATTCGGAAATCCACATCCACCGCGTCGGCCGTACCGGTCGCGCGGGCGAAAAAGGCATCGCCATCAGCTTGGTCGCGCCGTCCGAAGCTCATCGTGCGCAAGCCATCGAACAACTGCAGAAAGCGCCGCTGAACTGGGATCAGATCGACAACCTCAAGTCCCAGGGCCTGGCGCCGCTGCAACCACCGATGACCACTCTGTGCATCGGCGCTGGCCGCAAAGACAAAGTGCGCCCGGGCGACATTCTTGGCGCACTGACCGGCGAAGCGGGCATTCCCGGTGCGCAGGTCGGCAAGATCGCGATCTTCGATTTCCAGGCCTACGTCGCCGTTGAACGCACCGTGGCCATGCAGGCCTTGCAGCGCCTGAACGACGGCAAGATCAAGGGCCGCTCGTTGCGCGTACGTATTCTGTAAGCGATCTTCCATCCATAGGAGATCCCCTGTGGGAGCGAGCCTGCTCGCGAATGCAAACTGTCAGTCGACATCATTGTTGAATGACACAACGCTTTCGCGAGCAGGCTCGCTCCCACAGTTTGTTTTGTAGCGACCCACCAAGAGGACACCGTTTTGCGCTCTACCGAAGTCGTGATCATTGGCGCTGGCGCCGCCGGCTTGATGTGTGCCCTGACCGCCGCCGGGCGCGGGCGTCAGGTGTTGCTGCTCGACCACGCGAACAAGGCCGGCAAGAAAATCCTCATGTCCGGCGGTGGCCGCTGCAATTTCACCAACATGTACACCGAACCGAGCAATTTCCTCTCGCAGAATCCGCATTTCTGCAAATCGGCGCTGGCGCGTTACACCCAGTGGGATTTCATCGGTCTGGTCGGCAAACACGGCGTGCCGTACCACGAGAAGAAACTCGGCCAGCTGTTCTGCGATAACAAATCCAGCGACATCCTCGGCATGCTCCTTGATGAATGCGATCAGGCCGGCGTCGAGCTGCACCTGGACACCTCGATCCAGACCATCGAAAAAACCGACAGCGGTTATCTGCTCGACACCACCCTCGGTCAGGTCCAGTGCCAATCGCTGGTGATCGCTACCGGAGGCCTGTCGATCCCGACTCTCGGCGCTACCGGTTTCGGTTATCAGGTCGCCAAACAGTTCGGCCATGAACTGCTGCCGACCCGCGCCGGGCTGGTGCCATTCACCATCACCGACCAGCTCAAGGAGTTGTGCACAGAGCTGTCCGGCACCTCGGTGGATTGTCTGGTCAGCTGCAATGACCAGAGCTTTCGCGAGAACATCCTGTTCACCCATCGTGGCCTCAGTGGCCCGGCGATTCTGCAGATTTCTTCGTTCTGGGAGCCCGGCGACACGGTGGAAATCAACCTGCTGCCGGATCACGATGCGGCGAGCTGGCTGCAAGAGCAAGTCGCCGAGCGTCCGAACAGCGAGCTGAAGACTTTGCTTGGCGAGATCTTCACCAAGAAGATGGCCAATCTGCTGGCGGACAACTGGTTTGTCTCCAAACCGATGAAACAGTACACCCACGCCGAACTGGCGGAGATTGCCGAGAAACTCGGCAGCTGGAAGGTTGTGCCGGCGGGGACTGAAGGCTATCGCACGGCTGAGGTGACCCTGGGCGGCGTCGACACCCGCGAGGTGTCGTCGAAGACCATGGAATCACTGAAAAGCCCGGGCCTGTACTTCATTGGTGAAGTGCTCGACGTCACCGGGCACCTGGGCGGCTTCAATTTCCAGTGGGCCTGGGCCTCTGGTTACGCTGCTGCGCAGTTCGTCTGACCGGAACAACACTCCCCGTGTAGGAGCTGCCGAAGGCTGCGATCTTTTGATCTTGTTTTTACAGATCAAAGTCGAAAGATCGCAGCCTTCGGCAGCTCCTACAGGGGGGTCGGGCGATCAAGGAACACTTTTTGCTGTCAGATGTGCTCGGCGCCATTGCGTCGGCGTCATTACTGGCTCAATTTAGCGGCATCGCCTCGGAAGGCTTTCGCACTTCATGTCCTCGACCTCGTTTCGTCAGTCTTTGCGGCGCCTGTGGGCGCTGGATAAATTCAGCTACAGCGTGCGGGTATTCATCGCCCTGACCGGCAGCATGGCGCTGTGCTGGTATCAGGATGAAATGGGCCTGCTGATCCCGTTGTTTCTCGGCATCATTGCCAGCGCCCTGGCCGAAACCGACGACAGTTGGCAGGGTCGTCTCAACGCTCTGGCGGTGACGCTGGTGTGTTTCAGCATCGCCGCGCTGTCGGTGGAGTTGCTCTTTCCCTACCCGATCATTTTCGCCGTGGCCCTGGCGCTGGCCAGTTTCGGCCTGACCATGCTCGGCGCGCTGGGCGAGCGTTACGGTGCGATCGCCTCGGCGACGCTGATTCTCTCGGTGTACACGATGATCGGCGTCGATCAGCGCGGCGGCGCGGTTACCGATTTCTGGCATGAACCGATGCTGCTGGTCGCCGGCGCGGCGTGGTATGGCCTGCTGTCGGTGCTGTGGCAGGCGCTGTTTTCCAATCAACCGGTGCAGCAGAGTCTGGCGCGGCTGTTCCGTGAACTGGGTCTTTACCTGAAGCTGAAATCCTCGCTGTTCGAGCCGGTCCGGCAGATGGACGTCGAAGCCCGCCGCCTCGAACTGGCGCAGCAGAATGGCCGGGTGGTCGCCGCACTGAACACGGCCAAGGAAATCATCCTGCACCGTGTCGGCAACGGCCGACCGGGCTCGAAAGTCAGCCGGTATCTGAAGCTGTATTTCCTCGCTCAGGACATCCACGAACGCGCCAGCTCTTCGCACTACCCATACAACGCGCTGGCCGAGGCGTTCTTCCACAGCGACGTGCTGTTCCGCTGCCAGCGCCTGCTGCGCCAGCAAGGCAAGGCCTGCCGGGCCTTGGCCGAGTCAATCCAGATGCGCCAGCCGTTCATCTACGACGCCAGTTTCGCCGAAGCCCTGAACGACCTGCATGCCTCCCTCGAACATTTACGCATCCAGAGCAACCCGGCATGGCGCGGCCTGCTGCGCTCGCTACGCGCACTGGCGGCCAACCTCGGCACCCTCGATCGCTTGCTCAGCGATGCCAGCAACCCCGATGCCCTGGCGGATGCCACCGACAGCAGCCTGCTCGACCGTTCACCGCGCAATCTCAAGGACGTGTGGATTCGCCTGCGTACACAACTGACGCCGACCTCGCTGCTGTTCCGCCATGCCCTGCGCCTGCCGCTGGCACTGAGCATCGGCTACGGCATGGTGCACCTGATCCACCCGTCCCAAGGCTACTGGATCATCCTCACCACGCTGTTCGTCTGCCAGCCGAACTACGGCGCCACCCGGCGCAAGCTCGGCCAGCGGATCATCGGCACGGCCATTGGCCTGACGGTGGCCTGGGCGCTGTTCGATCTGTTCCCCAACCCGGTAGTGCAATCGTGCTTCGCCATTGCTGCCGGCGTGGTGTTCTTCACCAATCGCACCACTCGCTACACCCTGGCGACGGCGGCGATCACGATCATGGTGCTGTTCTGCTTCAATCAGGTCGGCGATGGCTACGGGCTGTTCCTGCCACGGTTGTTCGATACCTTGCTCGGCAGTTTGATTGCGGGTCTGGCGGTGTTCCTGTTCCTGCCGGACTGGCAGGGCCGGCGCCTGAACAAAGTGCTGGCCAACACCCTGACCTGCAACAGCATCTACCTGCGCCAGATCATGCAGCAATACGCCGCCGGCAAGAGCGACGACCTCGCTTATCGCCTGGCCCGCCGCAACGCGCACAACGCCGACGCGGCGCTGTCGACGACACTGGCGAACATGCTCATGGAACCGGGGCATTTCCGTAAGGAGGCGGATGTCGGCTTCCGCTTCCTGGTGCTGTCGCACACTCTGCTCAGCTACCTGTCCGGCCTCGGCGCGCACCGCGAAACGCAGCTGCCGGCCGAGGTTCGTGAGCATCTGATCGAAGGCGCCGGGGCGAAACTGGCGAGCAGCATCGACGAAATCGCCCAAGGCCTGGCGAGCAAGCAGCCGATCGCCATTCAGAGTGATGAAGAGGAAGCGCTGGCCACCGAGCTGGAGCAGATGCCGGACGAGATTGATGAAGGGCAGCGCCTGGTGCAGACGCAATTGGCGCTGATATGCCGGCAGTTAGGACCGCTTCGGACATTGGCGACGCATCTGATCAAAGAGGTCTAGCTGCAAGCTACAAGCTGCAAGCTGCAAGCTGCAAGCTGCAAGCTGCAAGCTGCAAGCTACAAGCTACAAGCCGAACGCAACCCGGCTTCTAACTTGAAGCTTGCAGCTCGAAACTTGTAGCTCCCAACTACATTCCATGCCGCCGCAATAACTTCTCATAAGTCCCGTCAGCCTTCATCGCTGCAATCGCCCGATCAAACCCGGCGACGATCTGCTCATGCTGCGGATTCTTCAGGCTGACCAGAATATGCAGGCTGTTCTCACTCAACGGCTTGGGTAAAAACTCCACCGAATTGCGCACCTTGGCCGATTCCCGCGCCAGGTAATACTTCGCTACATACTCATCTTCAAGCGTCAGCTTGACCCGATCCGCCGCGAGCATGCGCACGCCCATGGCGAAGTTGTGCACAGGAACTTTCTGCATCGCCGTGTCGGCATCGAAAGGGGCGGAATAGGCATAGCCGCGCACCACCGCAATCGGATAGGTGTGCAGTTGCTCGAGGCTGTTGTATTCAATAGGTGCGTCTTTGCGCTTGAGGAAGCGGATGCGATTGATCAGGTACTCACCGGAAAACTGACCGATCTGCGTGCGCTCGTCGTTGTACCAAGCGTTGACCAGCACGTCGTAACGCCCCTCGCCAATCCCCAGCAATGCGCGCGCCCATGGCACTTGCTCGTAACCGCTGGCATAACCGGCGCGAGCCAGTGCGGTGCTGACAATGTCAGTGGCCAGGCCACCGTTGACCAGTGCGTCGTCGGTAAACGGCGGCCAGTTATCGAACGCCAGCCGCAGCTTCTGCGCCGCAGCATCCTGGCCGAGTACCAGCAGTCCGATCAAAGCAACGGCTTGAAGCAATCGCAGCATGCTTGAACATCCTCAGCGGGCAACCGCCCGACGTGGTTTCACGTCAAAACCCAAGGCCCCTTACCGGCAAAACCCAAGCATTGAACATTAGCTCATGGGAGACAGTGGACAGTGCTCTTGAGCAGATTACACAAAGTCGCAGCCAGCGCGAGAAAGGAATAGTGGCATTTTGACCTTTATCACAGACTGTTGCGCCATACAGACATACGGCGCTGCTGCGCTTAGTATCGGGCGACATGGTCAAGGAATCGAAAAATGACAATCGAGTGGATCTGCAAACATCATCGTGATCTGGGCAAAGAGCAGTTGTACGCCTTGTTGAAGCTGCGCTCTGATGTATTCGTGGTCGAACAGAAATGTGCCTATCCGGATCTCGACGGCCAGGATCTGGAGGGCGATACCCATCACTTGATGGGCTGGGAGGATGATCAGCTGATGGCTTATTTGCGCCTGCTCGACCCGGAATCCCAGGGAGGCGACGTGGTGATTGGCCGCGTGGTGACCGCTCCCGCTGGCCGTGGCAAAGGGTTGGGCCACGCGATGATGGAACAAGCGCTGAAGCAGGCCGAAAAGCACTGGCCGCAGGTACCGATCTATCTGTCGGCGCAGGCGCATCTGCAGGGGTATTACGGCAGGTACGGGTTTGTCGCAGTCGGCGAGGAATATCTGGAGGATGACATTCCGCACATCGGCATGCGTCGGTCCTGAAGGCCCTTTCGCGAGCAGGCTCGCTCCTACAGGGAATGCATATCCATTGGGGGAGCGAGCCTGCTCGCGAAGGCGTCAGAACCGTCGGCGCAGGAATCAGGGGTATTCAAGCACCGCTTTTATCTGCCGCAAATTGCGCTCGATCCAGCCGCGATCAATCGCTCCCCACTCGCGAATCCGATAGCGCCCGGCATGATTGCGTGCGCCCTCTTCCTGTTCGAACTCACAGATGATGTCCAGATCGGCCAGCGCGGCAATCGTGTCCTGCGCCGTGCGTCGCGGCATGCCGGTGACTTCGGTCAGCGTCGGCACACTCGGCGCCAGGCCGCTATCGATCAGATAAGCCACGTACAAACGGCGATAGAAACTGCTTTTGGTCTTGCTGACGTCCATCCACACCTTCCTGATTGGTCAAGCCTGCATATCCCGCCAGGTCAGGTACACACGCAGATCGAACTCGATCTGGTGATACCCCGGCAGCATGTGCTCGCACAGTTTATAGAACGCCTTGTTGTGATCCGATTCCTTGAAGTGCGCCAGCTCATGCACCACGATCATCTTCAGAAAATCCGGCGCGGCGTCCTTGAACAGCGCGGCGATGCGGATTTCCTTGTTGGCCTTGAGCTTGCCGCCCTGCACTCGTGACACCGTGGTGTGCAGACCGAGGGCGCGGTGGGTCAGGTCGAGGCGGTTGTCGAACAGCACTTTGTCGATGGCCGGCGCATTGCGCATGTACTGCTGCTTGAGATCCAGCGCGTAGCTGTACAAGGCCTTGTCGCTCTGCACGTCGTGTCGCCCTGAATAGCGCTGATTCAGGTATTCACCCAGACGCCCTTCGGCTATCAGTTGGCGCACCTGATCCTGCAATTGCGCGGGATAGGCCTGGAGGTACTTCAACACAGTCATGGACGGGCAGCACGGTTCGAAAAAGGTCCGCCAGTGTAGCGAATTCAGCCAGGCAGCGCGCTCCAGTCGAACGGCTCGGCGAAGCGCACGGCGTCCTCGGCGACCAGAGGGCGCGCCACCAGGAAGCCCTGCACGTATTCGCAGCCATGCGCTTGCAGCCACTGATATTGCTCGAGGGTTTCCACTCCTTCGGCGATCACCAGCAGGCCGTATTGCTTGCACAGGTCGATGACCATGCGCACCAGCGCCGCATCGCGTGGCGAGTCCGGCAGGCGCGCGATCAAGTGGCGGTCGAGCTTGAGCGTGTCCAGTTCCAGATCGCGCAGATGCGCCAGCGAGCAAGGCCCCGAACCAAAATCATCCAGCGCCACGCGCACCCCGAGATGACGCAGCAGCCGCAGTTGCTTGCGGGTTTCGTCCGGGTTTTGCATCAACGCTTCTTCGGTGACTTCGACTTCCAGTTGCCGCGGTTGCAGCGCATGGCGCTCCATGACCTGGCGCAGTTCAGTGACCAGATTCGGCAGGCCGAACTGGGTGTTGCTCAGGCTCACGCCGAGCACCAGGTCTTCGGCGAACAAGGTTTCCCAAGCTTTGCGCTGACCGGCGCCACGGTGATAGATCCAGCTGCCGAGGCGACTGATCAAGCGCGCCTCTTCCAGCAACGGCAGAAACAACCCCGGCGGCACATCGCCGACGCTCGGATGCTGCCAGCGCAGCAACGCTTCGAACCCACGGATCTGTCCGCTGCCGATCGCCACCTGCGGCTGATAGACCAGATTGAAATCACGATTCTCGATGGCCTCGCGCACGCTGTCTTCCAGCATCAGGCGCGAACGCGCGCGGCCGTTCATTTCATGATCATAGAAACGATATTGCTGACGCCCGGCACGCTTGGCTTCGTACATGGCTATGTCCGAAGCGCGCAGCAAACCGTCGAGATTGCGCCCACAGTCGGGATAAGTAGCGATGCCGATACTGGCGCCAAGGACGATATCCAGGCCTTCGATCTGCTGACAGACCGATACCCGTTCGATGAGTTTTTCGGCAATCTTCGCCGCTTGCTCAGGGAACTCCAGATCCAGCAGCGCGGTGAATTCATCGCCGCCCATGCGCGCGAGAATATCGAACGGCCGCAGGCACGCCTTCAGTTGCTCGGAAACCCAGCGCAACACGCGGTCGCCGGCGTCATGGCCGAGGGAATCATTGACCCGTTTGAAGCCATCGAGATCGAGGTAGAGCAGCACCCAGCTGCTGTCGCTGCGTTCGCCGCGCAACAACAGGTTTTCCACGGTCTGGTAGAACCCGCGCCGGTTGAGCAGCCCGGTCAGCGGATCGGTTACCGCCTGGAATTCCAGTTGCTGGTGCAAGTGACGCACCACCGACATGTCCAGCACAGTCACCACCATCGCGTGCTGCTCCGAGGGCAGCGGCGCGCAGGACAATGCCACCGGCACTTGCTGCCCGGGCGCCGTGCGCAGCAACGCATCATGCAGGCGCAGGGTTTCACCGCGCTGGTAACCGGCGTAGAACTCGGAATCGGCCCACAGGGGAATGTGTGGCTTCTGCAGGAAATCGAGAAACTCCTTGCCTTCCAGATCCTTCACCGGCGCATTGAGCAGTCGCGAAATCGCCGGGTTGGCGAAGCGGATCACGCCGTCCTCGCTCAACACCAGAATGCCTTCGGCGGCGTTGTCCAGCACCGAGGCATTGAAGGCGCGCGCCACTTCCAGGTCATGACTGAGGCGTTGCAAGGCACGGCGATTGCGCTGGTGCTCGAGCAGCGCCTGGACCTTGGGTTTGAGGATTTGCGGATCGAACGGTTTGAACAGGTAATCCACCGCGCCGCTGGCATAGCCCTTGATCACGGCGTCCTGGGATTGCTCGTTGGCGGTGAGGAAAATGATCGGCGTCAGCCGCGTGCGCTGGCTGCCGCGCATTAACCGTGCGACCTCGAAACCGTCCATGCCGGGCATCTGCACATCGAGCAGAACCAGGTCGATGTCGTGTTCGAGCAAAAGGTTCAGCGCCTCGAAACCGGAGGCGGCGGTCATCACGTGCCAATCCTGACGCTGCAGCAACGCGCGCATGCTGATCAGATTTTCGGGGTAATCATCGACGATCAAAAGGACCGAGCTGCCTTCACCTGGCTGGGGTTGCGCGCATTCCATGCTGCTTCTCTTATCGGGACCGGTTGCCGGCAAAACCATAGACGTACTGAGCCTTCACTCTAGACGCGGATCGATGAAAGCAGAAGCTGTCATCCCGCCATCATTTAGACAATGCTCAACCCAGCCGACTAACGGTCACCGCTACAGCCCCCGAAAACCGGGCGGGATGGCATTTCGACAGGACTTTGACGTCAAGTAATCGCCGGACGGGCATTAACAAAAAATGCCGCTACGCTTATAAAGACGCCCGAAAACGCGCGGGCTAGAGCTTCTGGCACCGACGTTCCGGATGAATTGATTGGAAGAACCGTCATGATCGACCTCGCAACCTGGAACCTCAGCGTTCCTGTTGGCAGCCCGCCGTACACCGTCGAAACCTCAAAACTGGTGGATGGCTTCAAGGATCAGTACTTCCATTCCGACACCGGCACCCTGTTCTTCTGGTCCCCGGTGACTGGCTCGAAAACCGAAAACGCCATTTATCCGCGTACCGAACTGCGCGAAACCTACAGCAACGGCACCCTGCGCAACTGGTACTACCCGGACGCCGACAACCTGCTGCGCGCCACCCTCGCGGTGAACAAGGTGCCGAGCTCGGGCAAGATCGTCATCGGCCAGATTCACGCGTACGAGAGCCAGCGGCCGATGGTCAAGCTCGAATATCAGTACAAGGAAAAAACCCAGACCGGCAACCTGGTGATCAAAGTGCGTATGCGCCCGGACGACGCCGAAAGCCGCGTCATTACCCTCGCCACCGGCATCAAGCTCGATCGCGAATTCAACTACCTCATCCACTTGAGTCCCGGCGGTGCGCTGGGCGTAAGTGCGGCGGGGTATCAGTGGGATTCCCAGATCAGCGCGACGTGGCGTGACAAGCCACTGTACTTCAAGGCCGGGGTGTATGTGCAGGACAACACCGGGTACACCAGTGAAGGTGGACAGGTGATGTTTTCGAAGCTGGATATTGACCACAACAAGTGACACGACAGGCAGCGGACCCGGCAAAGCGTGCCGACACAAGCGGCAACAGCAACAGGCGCGATGTAGTAGTTATGTATGCCGGGTCCATTCCCGGGAGTCTTTAGGTTAGTGCGTATCGAACAATCGATTCGTGTGCGGCGCCGCCCGTAGTGGTGGTGGCTGCACCGCAACCAACCTAGAAGGAACCTGGGTGATGAACGCTTCCCCTCCCGATTCTGCCGAAGACGCGCTGCGTCAGTTGGCGCCCTGCACCCTCGCCATCGAGCATCTTCTGGATGCGCAGCCGACTCTCGCTACGGTAATGGCCTCTCATCTGCGTAAGGGCCTGGCGGCGCTCGCGCCTGAAAACCCGCCGGACCCTGACGCGGTTTTTCTCAACGAATATGTCTATGACACGCCCTCGCCCGATGCTCCAGATGGCGCTGCGCGAGTGCGGCGTCTAACGCGAACGCGCAACCTGACACAGATCCTTCACGAAGCGATTGTCAGCCGGAAAATACCTACGACTCTTGAGAAAGAGCCGCCAACCGGCCAGGTCGACAAGGCCGTGGGCTTTTACGCACATGCGTACGATACCGGCCGCGACAACGAGATCACTGCGCTGCAAGTCGCAGCCGTGAATACCCTGATCCGCGATTTGCAAGAAGACACGCCGATGCTGTACTGGCACGCCCTCGATGTTTTCTGGTCTTCGCCCCATGCCACCACTGGCGCCCTGACAGTCCTTGAGGCCGTGAGCCAAAAGCAACGCGTGATGTTCAGGCTCGAAGCGGATCTCAAACTGCACGATGCCCGGCAACAACTTATCCAGGCTGAGCAGGCATTGCAGAAAAAGCCTGGAGACAAGTCGCTGCAAACGACGGCCGACAACATCCGGACGCACCTGCAGGTGATGACCGAAGGCAGGCAACTGATCGAAAACCTCGTACTCCACGAGACCACGCGAACCGCCACGCCCGCGCAGGTGGTCAGCATTACTCTCCACAACAGTGCCGAGCCCGAATGGTCGGCACTGCTGAGCGGCTGCTTCATCATCACCGAGCGATTGCATGGGACTCGTCCGACCGTGCTGTACACCCCGCAATTCGGCGTCGAAGTCTTCGAGCACTTCAACGCCATGGAGAGTTTTCTGCGGCGGCGTCTGGTGGCTGATCCGGAAAAAACGTTGCTGCTCGGTAACGTTGCGTTCAATAACCGAACCCGGGCCAGCGAAGAAATGAAGCAGGGGCAGCGTTTGCGCTACACCGCGGTTACCGGCGATGTATTCAAAACCTGCCTGAAAAAGCGACGGCAGCAGCAGGATGTCGAAGTCGATCACGCTTTAAGCGGTTCTCTTGCCACCTTCGACGCCTTGGCCGAGCATTTACAGACGGCGTTGGCGCTACCACTCAAAGGCAGTCCTGACTTGATCGCACGGCTGCCCGTAAGCGCCGAGCCGACTAAAGTCACCGCTCTCGCCCACACTTTGCCCGACGCTGAACAGCAGACGCGCCTGATTCAGCAGTGGAACGCACTCAATCAGCAAATCGGCGATGTACTTGAAGAGCAGAAACATCCTTGTTTGAAGAACGCGCTTTCCTCCCTGCTCAACGAGACCTTCCCTCAGCTGCCTGCCGATACCGAAGCAGCCTCTTTGTACGTGACCCGCTATCGCACCGGCGCAGACGGGCTTCGTCAGTTCGAGTCATCGCGCCCCTTGCTTGAGGCCTTGCGCACCTTATTGCTTTGGGAAAATGCCAAGGTGCCAGCCGAGGATGGCGAAGCAGGGCCGCAAGCAGAGGCCGACCCTGTGAGCGAGGGCGTATTCAGTAGCTCCACCGTCTGCGACGAAGCTGAGCAAATTGTGCAAAACGGTTCGCTGACGCAATTGGCTGACGCTCTGCAAGCCCGTTTGACCGAGCAAGTCCGCGACTACTGGCAAACGCCGTTAGCGGCAGAGCTGGCGTGCCCACAGGCGCGACTGATCGACCTGCACCGCCAGGCGCTGAACGTTCAGGCTTGCCTGCGCTCAGCCGACCAGACGCTGAGCTCCCAGGCCAGACTGCTGATCGACCGCGCCCTGCGTTTTCCGACCCTTGGTCGCCGGGAGGCGCACTTCAAGCCTGGCGCGCGCCCCGGTGTCTATCGAGTGACAGTGAATACCGCCAGCGCCGAAGGCGCGCGTCTGGCCGGCAGTTTCGTCCTGACCTCGAACGACGGCTCCAGCCCGGTCTTGCCGCATTGGCCCTATGGCCACAAGAGCCTGAGCACGCAAGGCCTGAGTGGCAGCAGCGGCGCCAGCCTTGTCGTGCTGTATACGCCGCAGCAAGGATTTGAAGAGCTGCCGAATCTGCAGGCATTACGTGAAAGGCTCGTAGCGCGCATCAATGCCGGCGACGAAGTCGGGAAATTATTTGCCGCCGGCTTGCCACTGGCGGTGCAGCACATGAAAAGCGGCCTGTGGGGCAGTGATCTGCGCTCTACCTTTGCGCCGATAGAGGACGACTTTGTTGCCGACAGCATCCAGACGCTGCTGGACAAACAGCAGTCCGACATCGATACCCTCATGGGTCTGGCCCATAGCGAGTCGGACCGCGAAGGCAACGCCCGCCCGCAGATGCTCGAACTGCTGGATATGGCTGGAGCGTTCATGGCGCGTAACCGCCTCTTGCTGGATCACTGGCAGGCGGACTGGGAAAAGCGCCTCAGTCAGGCCGATCGTACGGCGCTGCAGAATCTGGCCCGGGACGCAGAGGAAAAACAGCTGCAACTGAGCCAGCAATGGAAGGCGCTTGTGCCGACTATCGCCGAGTATGCCAAGGCACAGGTATTGCTGAAAATTCGTGCCTTCCTCGCAGAAAAAAACCCGGATGGCCAGATCCGTGCTGCCTATCCTGCAGACGGCATCGATCCGGATCAAACCCTGGTGATCCGCACTACCCGAACCCGCGTCGGAGCCGGCATGCAATCAGGATTTGCATCGGTGCATGAAAGCGTCGCGAGCACACGCATGAGTCTGACCAATCTGCTGCTGAAAAATAACCAGCCCTGGCAGAAGAGTCTTTCCTGGAGTGAAGAACATCTGTTGGAGGCCACACTGACTACATCGAAGGGTCTTTGGGTGCGTGACTCTGGTGGAAAAGCCGTCACTCTGGACAAACAATGCCTTGAACAATGGGTCAAGGAGCTGAACATCGGTCATCGGTATGCGCAGGAAGTGCTCGATAGATATCTCGCTCCGCAAGCCACCAACATTGATGGCCAAGCATTGCAAAAAGCCTGGATCGCGACTCAGGCAGCAACACTTGGCTACGCAGCGTTGTCCGCACGCTTGGGCCCGGACGCATACAGCACGGTGCTACCCAGCGACAATTCGCAAAAGACTGCCGCCGCATGGATGTCGGCAGTTCTGTCTTCGCCAGATCCCGATAAACGCGCACTGGTCGATGGACATGCAGTCATCGCCAACGCTCTGGTGTTCAATCCCACCGGTAATGCTCCGGATGGCCGCGGCGGGCAAAACGTGAACGGCGTGTTGATTCTGTCCGCAGCCAACACCGACTTGCGAGTGCTGTATACCCCGAGCGCGCCTGATGGCATGGACCTGCGCGAACTCGCCAGCGAAACCGACTTGCCCCGACTGATGCGTGGTGCCTGGCAGACCTGGCTCCAGGCACGATTACCGCCCAAAACCCGCCTGCTCAATCACCGCCTCGTCGCTTGTACAGGCGATGTGTTTGCCGGGCTTTATCGGCAAAACTATCTTCACCTGCTAGCCAGGACAAACGCTGAAAGCGTGACCAATGAAGAACTGCTTGACCAGTCCCGGTTCAACCAAGTGATGTTTGGAATCGAGGTGGTGACCACGGTACTGGGCGCTTTGCCCTGGAGCGGACAGATGGCTTCATCCGCGATGAAATGGCTGGGCGGAGTGGGTCGCAGCACCGTCAGCACCCTGCGTAGCCTGGGACAAAACGTCGCCGGGCTGATTGTCCGTCGCGGGGCGGCGAATCGAACATTGATCGAGGTCGCAACGGCCACCACTCAGCTCACCGGCGTTGCTCGCGCCACAGGTATCGGCATCAAACCGCTGCAGTTGCTGATCAGACCGGCCAAAAGCACAACATTGGCGAACCTGACGGGCTACCAGAAAGCCTTTCTCCAGGAAAACTCCCGTCTGGCAGTCGCGGGCGGTATTCCCGCCGGCTCGTCTCTGGCCGAAGGTTCGGGCATCTATCGCACCCCATCCAATACCTTGCTGGTACGCAGCACCGGTGCAAAAGGTGAGGAGCAGGTATTCCGTATTCAGAACACATTCAATCTCTACGATCCCAATGGGTTGGTTGCCCCCGTGCTGACACCGAGTGGAGCGCTCACCTCTTTTCGGCTACGCAGGATGTCCAATCAGCTCTGGGCTCTCGATACGTTGAATCGGCTACCCGGCGGCGCACCCAAGGCCGATAGCAGGGTCGTCAAGGCGCTCAGGGAATGGGATGCACGAATCACTGCCAATGCTCAATCCGCAAATCCCTTGCATACTCTCGACCCCGTACCCTTTTTCAACGAGCGCAACATTCCGGCACGGAGCTGGAACAAATTCGTGAAAAAAAACACCGGAGAAATCAATACCCTCGGCTACTCGATGCTCAGGCCCGGACAATACGAGAGGCTGACGGACGAGCTTTTTCAAATATGGCTTTCCATGAATCAACCCACCAGGGAGGCTGCGGAGACGTTCGCCAGTACTCACCGCCTTCACCCGTTGATGTGGAGAAAGTTCGTGACAAAAAAAGGCGAGCTGACCGTCCCAGGTACTATCCGGGCTATAAAGCTGCAAAAAGGTCCCGAGGGTAGATACACGAACATCACGGACCAGCACTTTCGCGACTGGTACCAGCTTTCTCTGCAATCGGAAAACCGGAACCGATACGCCACCGTCAAGTTCGCACTCGATAACGATATCCATGCTCAATCCTGGATGAAGTACGTCAACGCCAAAGGCGAATTCAGGATGACCGTTCCAACGGTGGCAGAGCGCGTCAACCGGCTGGGGCTGACACAGAATCTGCCGCAAGCGGGGCCATCCGGCTCTGCAACCTGACGAGTGACGGGGGTCGAATCGCTGCGGGCACACTCATTACGGGAATGCGCCCGCTCGCGATGACGGAGGATATTGAGCCTGTTTGCCGACTGACTCACTGCGATCGCCAGCAGGCCCAGTCCGGCAAACTCAGCTGGGCGCCGCAGACTGTGCCACTTCGACGTTATCCAGCACCCGGTTCACCGCCAGCTCCGCCAACATGATGATCTGCGCAATCGCCAGAATCGTATGGCGCTGCGGGCTCTCGACATGCGCGGCAATGTCACTGGTCATGACGCTCGCCGATGCAAGGGATTCACAGGCGTGGGCCAGCAGGCTCTCGTTGTCCATATCACCGACGATCTGGAACATCGCACTGGGGGTGCGCGGCTTTTGCCCGGTGCCGTTCGGTTTCAGGTAATGATCGAGCGCACGTTCGGCGGCGTCGTGCAGCTTTCTGGAGTCGAGGGATTCGTAGGGAGAGGTTTCGGTTTCAGGCGGATTGGGGGTGGGTTTGATCATCGTGAAACTCCAAGTGATGCATTGAGCTGCCACTGATCGCTGCGACGCGATGGAAGGAGGCAGCTGTACGCGGGGTCGCAGACCGGATCACTTGGAAACCCGGCATACCCGAGGGTATTCCGCGCACAGCCACCATCGACCGAACAACAAAACCGAGGCGTTGTGATTCGGGGCGGCGATTATGCACCAAGTGAGAGAACGGACTGCGACGCCCGGCCGCTGAATTTGCAGCGACCCGTAGAGCCTATCCACCGCGCTTCCGACGAACAACCGACGCAACATGTCGGAAATCTCCATCTCAGACGCTGCGTCTGTAGGACGAGCTTTTAAACATGCAGGTTTGGAGCTACAGATAAAATGTCGCGTATACGCTACTTTCACTCGCAAAGGTAACGGTAACGGTAACGGTAACGGTAACGGTAACGGTAACGGAACATGGACTATTCTTCGCCATTGAAAAGGGCACTCTTTCCGTCGGCATGATCGCCTATGCCCCTTTTATTGGGAGCGCTGGATTGCGAGCTGACAGTTATTCCTGCTGTGATGCCCACTCTTGATGAGCTAGAAGGCATATTCGAGTGATCTTCAGCACCGAAACTCAATAAATGCATGAATAGAAAAAACCCGCCTCTCGGCGGATTTCCTTTTAATCAGCTCAGCACTCAGGTTCAGTTGACCTTAGCGTTCAACTCACCCTTCACATAACGCTGGTACATCGCCTCCAGCGAGATCGGTTTGATCTTCAAAAGCATTACCCGCAGTACCAAAAGCTTCATAACGTGCGATACATACATCGCGCATGCGGTTACGGTGGCGCCGAAGAATTTACGTGGGTCAAATTCGCTCGGGTTGGTGGCCATCAAGCGGCGCATGGCGCCGGTAGATGCCAGGCGCCGGTCGGCAGCAATATTTGTTTAAACAACTCCGCCACCTTTTTAAATGAAAATTAACAGATTCTCTTACTGCATATCACAAAACGTTATAAAAAACTGTCATTTGTAACAGGTTACCTACAACCTGTTCCCACCTAATCTCGTCAACGTAATACAAGACAACCTATTTGATTTAATACTTGAATACAAAAGGTAAATATCATGAAAACTTACGACGGCTTCGTATTTAACGCTAGCGAGGAACACCCCGCCACACTCAAATTTGACGATCCAGCCCAGAAAACTGGCAACATAAGTAACGGCTACATGGACTATTGCGGACTTGACTTCGTCGTCACTGGCACCTGCACAAAGTCCACTTGGACTTACAAGCTTCAAGCGAAATCAGATGCCAAAAATAGAGATGAGCTAAACCATGGCCCAAGCACTCTCAATATTGAAATGAAAGCAACCGATGGAACCGACAGGAAATTGGAAGGTAAAGTTACCGTTGAATACGGCGGACCGTATGTAGGCCAAGAATTTGGAATCAAATTCACAAAAGGCTGACATCCTTCATTACCTATGAAACAGGATGAATCGGTTAACCTTACACTTAGCTGACCCTTCAGATAACGCTGATATAACAATTTCGTCAGGCGAAATAGTCGCCCACAAAAAACCCGCCTCACGGCGGGTTTCTTTTAAAGCAGTTTAACGCTCAGGCTCAGTTAACCTTAGCGTTCAACTCACCCTTCAGATAACGCTGGTACATCGCCTCCAGCGAGATAGGTTTGATCTTCGAAGCATTACCCGCAGTACCAAACGCTTCATAACGCGCGATACATACATCACGCATCGCAGTCACGGTGGCGCCGAAGAATTTACGTGGGTCAAATTCGCTCGGGTTGGTCGCCATCAGGCGGCGCATGGCGCCGGTGGATGCCAGGCGCAGGTCGGTGTCGATGTTGACCTTGCGCACGCCGTGCTTGATGCCTTCGACGATTTCTTCAACCGGCACGCCGTAGGTTTCTTTGATGTCGCCGCCGTACTGGTTGATGATCGCCAGCCACTCTTGTGGCACGGAGGACGAGCCGTGCATCACCAGGTGGGTGTTCGGAATGCGCTTGTGGATTTCCTTGATGCGGTCGATCGCCAGCACGTCGCCGGTGGGTGGCTTGGTGAACTTGTAGGCGCCGTGGCTGGTGCCGATAGCGATGGCCAGGGCGTCGACCTGGGTGCGTTTGACGAAGTCAGCGGCTTCTTCCGGGTCGGTCAGCATCTGGCTGTGATCCAGAACGCCTTCGGCGCCGATGCCGTCTTCTTCACCGGCCATGCCGGTTTCCAGCGAACCCAGGCAGCCCAGCTCGCCTTCTACCGAAACGCCGCAGGCGTGAGCCATGGCTACGGTCTGCTGGGTGACGCGAACGTTGTAGTCGTAGTCGGTCGGGGTCTTGCCGTCTTCGCCCAGCGAGCCGTCCATCATCACCGAGCTGAAGCCCAGTTGAATCGAACGCTGGCAGACGTCAGGGCTGGTGCCGTGGTCCTGGTGCATGCACACCGGGATGTGCGGGAATTCTTCGATCGCCGCCAGGATCAAGTGACGCAGGAATGGCGCGCCGGCGTATTTGCGGGCGCCGGCCGAAGCCTGGACGATCACCGGGGAGTCAGTCTTGTCAGCGGCTTCCATGATGGCGCGCATCTGCTCAAGGTTGTTGACGTTGAAGGCTGGAACGCCGTAGCCGAACTCGGCTGCGTGGTCCAGCATCTGGCGCATGCTGATAAGTGCCATTGTGTGTGTCTCTCCCGGTTGAGGGTCGTTGATCGTGCCAGCCTGCCGGAGCGGCGGCGGCTATTCAAGTTAATGCAGATCGGGGGTTGAGGCCCGGTCTGGTGATTCGGTAAAGCAAATTCCTGATAACTACACAGATCCCCTGTGGGAGCGAGCCTGCTCGCGAAAGCAATCTTGCAGTCGCTGATGCAGTGCCTGTCAGACCGCTTTCGCGAGCAGGCTCGCTCCCACAGTAGAACTGTGGCGTGTCAATTACTGCGCCTTGCAACCACGGCCAATCAGGTCATTGGTGGCGACCCAGTACACCAGGCCTTCGTCACCCTTGACGTGAAACGCCAGCATGCCATCGCTGTACAGCGTGCCCGAGGCGCCCAGCTCTTCTTTCAGGCGATAGACCTGATCAGCGCCGCCCAGTCGCACATCGACTTCCTTCTGGCCGGCATCGGCGTACCGCCACAGCACCTTGGCCTGGCTGTCGCAGGTCCAGGTCGTCCAGTTATCCACCGGGGCGGACGACTGAAACAGGTTCAACTGCGCGCAGCCACCCAACAATGCCAACGCCGCAACGGCGATCAAGCCTTTCATCCGTGTTCCTCGACTGACGACGCATGCCGCCAGCCCTGAGTTAAAGAGTCAGACCCGTCAAGGACAACCATGTTCCTTGACCGGGGTTTGCGTCTCGTATTTGTCCAGGCCGTCCGGACCCGAGCGCTTGTTCAGCACCGGGTTGGTTTCGGCCTGCCAGTCGGCCTGATAACAGCCCTTCTGCGGTTCGCTCGGTGCTGGCGTGGCGTCAGCCTTCGGGGTGCTCCCGCAGGCCGCCAGCGTACCGGTCAGCAACAACAGCGCTAACGACTTGACCATGTGAACACTCCTTTGCCTGGCCAAACGGGCGGCCTCAGGCCTTGGCCCGGCTTTCCAGGACTTCAACGGCAGGCAGCACCTTGCCTTCGACGAATTCGAGGAACGCGCCACCACCGGTGGAAATGTAGGAGATTTGCTCAGCCACGCCATATTTATCGATCGCCGCCAGGGTGTCGCCACCGCCCGCGATGGAGAATGCCGAGCTTTCAGCGATGGCCTGGGCCAGCACTTTGGTGCCGTTGCCGAACTGATCGAACTCGAACACGCCGACCGGGCCGTTCCACAGAATGGTTTTCGACGACTTCAGCAGCTCGGCGAAGTTGGCCGCGGTTTGTGGGCCGATGTCGAGAATCATGTCGTCTGCCGCGACGTCAGCGATCAACTTGACGGTCGCTTCAGCGCTTTCGGCAAATTCCTTGGCGACCACAACGTCAACCGGCAACGGCACGCTGACTTTCGCCGCGATTTCACGGGCGGTGTCGAGCAGGTCCGGTTCATACAGCGACTTGCCGACTGGGTGGCCGGCGGCAGCGAGGAAGGTGTTGGCGATGCCGCCGCCGACGATCAGTTGATCGCAGATCTGGCTCAGGCTGTTGAGCACGTCGAGTTTGGTCGAGACCTTGGAGCCGGCAACAATGGCCGCCATTGGCTTGGCCGGTGCGCCGAGGGCTTTGCCCAGTGCGTCCAGTTCAGCGGCCAGCAACGGGCCGGCAGCGGCGACTTTGGCGAACTTGGCGACACCATGGGTCGAACCTTCGGCGCGGTGAGCAGTACCGAAAGCATCCATGACGAACACGTCGCACAGGGCCGCGTATTGCTGGGCCAGGTCGTCGGCGTTCTTTTTCTCGCCCTTGTTGAAGCGCACGTTTTCGAACAGCACGATGTCGCCAGCCTTGACTTCAACACCACCGAGGTAATCAGCCACCAGCGGCACTTCACGGCCCAGCGCTTTGCTCAGGTAGTCGGCGACAGGTTTCAGGCTGTTCTCGGCGGAGAATTCGCCTTCGGTAGGACGGCCCAGGTGCGAGCAGACCATCACTGCCGCGCCTTTTTCCAGGGCCAGCTTGATGGTCGGCAGCGAAGCCAGGATGCGCGCGTCGCTGGTGACAACACCGTCCTTGACGGGGACGTTGAGGTCTTCGCGGATCAATACGCGCTTACCTTGCAGATCGAGGTCGGACATCTTCAACACGGTCATGGGTCGCACTTCCTACGGTTTTTTTGAAGTTGCTGTTTGCAGATAGTGGTCTGCAACGTCCAGCATTCGGTTGGCAAAACCCCATTCGTTGTCGAACCAGGCCAGTATGTTCACCAGTTTGGGGCCGGAAACACGGGTCTGACTGGCATCGACGATGGCCGAATGTGGGTCATGGTTGAAATCACAGCTGGCGTGCGGCAACTCGGTGTAGGCCAGCAGGCCTTTGAGCGGGCCGCTGGTGGCGGCTTCGCGCAGGATCCGGTTGACCTCACTGGCGTCAGTCGCCGTGGCGGTCTGCATCGTGATGTCGAGGCAGGACACGTTGACTGTCGGCACGCGCACGGCTTTGGCCTGAATTCGCCCGGCAAGTTCCGGCAGCAGGCGCTCGATACCACGCGCCAGACCAGTGGACACCGGGATCACCGACTGAAACGCCGACCGCGTGCGGCGCAGGTCTTCGTCGTGATAGGCGTCGATCACTGGCTGATCGTTCATCGCCGAGTGAATCGTGGTGATCGACACGTAATCGAGACCGATCGCCTGATCGAGCAGACGCAGCAGCGGCACGCCGCAGTTGGTGGTGCACGAGGCGTTGGACACCAGCAGTTCGTCGCCGGTCAGGCAGTCCTGATTGACGCCGTAGACAATGGTGGCGTCGACATCCGCTTCGCTGGCCATCGGCTGCGAAAACAGCACGCGCGGTGCGCCGGCGTCGAGAAACCGCTGGCCATCGGCACGGGTGTGGTAAGCGCCGGAGCACTCCAGCACCAGATCGACGCCCAGCGACGCCCAATCGATGCCTTCGGGGGAGGCACTGCGCAAGACCTTCAAGCAGTCGCCATTGATATGCAGACAATCGCCTTCAACCCGCACTTCGCCTGGAAAACGGCCGTGGGTGGAGTCGAAGCGTGTCAGGTATTCGATGCTGGCCATGTCGGCCAGATCGTTGATCGCGACAATTTCAAACCCGGCCTTCGCGCCGCGCTCGAACAACGCCCGCAAGACGCAACGACCAATGCGGCCGTAGCCGTTGAGTGCAACTTTGTAGGGACGCGGTTGAGGCATGGGGTTCTCGATTACCGTGGTGAATCATGCAGTGCAATGTTGCCTGAACCAACGCTTTCGCGAGCAGGCTCGCTCCCACATTGGAATGCATTTCCCTGTGGGAGCGAGCCTGCTCGCGAAGGCGTCAGCCCGGACAACACAACTGTCAGATTTAGTCTTCCAGCAGCTCTTCAGCCTGACCCAGGATGTTTTCCAGGGTAAAACCGAACTCTTCGAACAGTGCCGAAGCCGGCGCCGACTCACCGTAGGTGGTCATGCCGATCACGCGACCTTCCAGACCCACGTACTTGAACCAGAAATCGGCGTGGGCCGCTTCGATGGCAATACGCGCGCTGACCTGCAACGGCAGCACCGACTGCTTGTACTCCGCATCCTGAGCATCGAACGCGCTGGTGCACGGCATGGACACCACGCGAACCTTGCGGCCCTGCTCGGTCAGTTTGTCGAAGGCTTGAACAGCCAGACCGACTTCCGAACCGGTGGCGATCAGGATCAGCTCAGGCTCGCCTGCGCAATCCTTGAGCACATAACCGCCACGGCTGATGTTGGCAATCTGGCCAGCGTCGCGTTCCTGATGTTGCAGATTCTGCCGCGAGAAGATCAGCGCCGAAGGGCCGTCCTTGCGCTCCAGCGCGTTTTTCCAGGCCACTGCCGATTCCACGGCATCGGCTGGGCGCCAGGTGTCGAGGTTCGGCGTGCTGCGCAGGCTGGTCAATTGCTCGATCGGCTGGTGCGTCGGGCCGTCTTCGCCCAGACCGATGGAGTCGTGGGTGTAGACGTGGATCACGCGCTTCTTCATCAAAGCCGACATACGTACGGCGTTGCGTGCGTATTCCATGAACATCAGGAACGTCGCGCCGTAAGGCACCAGACCGCCGTGCAGGGCGACACCGTTCATGATGGCGGTCATGCCGAACTCGCGCACGCCGTAGTACATGTAGTTGCCGCTGGCATCTTCAGCGCTGACGCCTTTGCAGCCTTTCCACAGGGTCAGGTTGGAACCGGCGAGGTCAGCCGAACCGCCGAGCATTTCCGGCAGCAGCGGGCCGAAGGCGTTGAGGGTGTTCTGGCTGGCTTTGCGGCTGGCGATGGTTTCGCCCTTTGCCGCGACTTCGGCGATGTAGGCCGAGGCTTTTTCCGAGAAGTCGGCCGGCAGTTCGCCGCTCAGACGACGGATCAGCTCGTTGGCTTCAGTCGGGAATGCAGCGGAGTAAGCGGCGAAACGCTGATCCCACTCGGCTTCAACCGCGCGACCAGCTTCTTTGGCGTCCCACTCGGCATAGATCTCGGCCGGGATTTCGAACGGGCCGTGGTTCCAGTTCAGCGCCTGACGGGTCAGGGCGATTTCTGCGTCACCCAGTGGGGCGCCGTGGCAATCTTCCTTGCCCTGCTTGTTCGGCGAACCGAAACCGATGGTGGTCTTGCAGCAGATCAGCGTCGGTTGAGCGCTCTTGCGCGCAGTTTCGATGGCGGTCTTGATCTCTTCCGGATCGTGGCCGTCGACGTTGCGGATCACCTGCCAGTTGTAGGCTTCGAAACGCTTCGGCGTGTCATCGGTGAACCAGCCTTCGACTTCACCGTCGATGGAAATGCCGTTGTCATCGTAGAAGGCAATCAGCTTGCCCAGGCCCAGCGTGCCGGCCAGGGAAGCGACTTCGTGGGAAATGCCTTCCATCATGCAGCCATCACCGAGGAACACGTAGGTGTGGTGGTCAACGATGTTGTGGCCGGGACGGTTGAACTGCGCGCCCATGACTTTTTCCGCCAAGGCGAAACCGACGGCGTTGGCCAGACCCTGACCCAGCGGGCCGGTGGTGGTTTCGACGCCCGGGGTGTAACCGAATTCCGGGTGACCTGGAGTGCGGCTGTGCAGTTGACGGAACTGCTTGAGGTCGTCGATCGACAGGTCGTAGCCGGTCAGGTGCAGCAGCGAGTAGATCAACATCGAGCCGTGGCCGTTGGACAGCACGAAGCGGTCACGGTCAGCGAACGACGGGTTGCTCGGGTTGTGCTTGAGGTAGTCGCGCCACAGCACTTCGGCAATATCTGCCATACCCATAGGGGCACCGGGATGGCCGCTGTTGGCTTTTTGCACGGCATCCATGCTGAGGGCACGAATGGCGTTGGCACGCTCACGACGGCTAGGCATCGCTGATCTCCTGGGTGTGAATAGACTGAAACGGAAAAAAGGAGGGCATTTTCCCTCACCCATGCGCCTCGGGGCAATGACAGATAGTCATCGGCAGGCGTTTTTCCAATCGATAGCACAGGTTTCGCTTGGTGAAACCTTTCCGCTATTCGTTTGTAGAGACTGCCGTGCGCTGAGAAGTGCCATTTATCGAGCAATATCAAAACTTTTTGATATTGGCCTTGCGGTGCCTTGCCCCCGTCTCTAGACTGCCAGCCCTATGAACTTACGCGTGCCTTCCATTCGCCATGACGATTGCGACGAGCTGGCGGCCTTGTGCAAGGCCGGCGGCGATCCGCTGCGGCTGAATGTCTTGCGCGCGCTGGCCAACGATTCGTTTGGCGTGCTGGAGCTGGCGCAGATTTTCGGCATTGGCCAGTCGGGCATGAGCCACCACCTCAAGGTGCTGGCGCAAGCCGACCTGGTGGCGACACGCCGTGAGGGCAACGCGATTTTCTATCGTCGCGCCCTGCCCCACAACGAATTGCTCGGCGGCAAGCTGCACGGGGCATTGCTGGAAGAAGTCGACGATCTGGATCTGCCTGATGAAGTGCAAGCACGCATCGAGCAGGTTCACGGCCAGCGTGCCGCCGCCAGCCGGGACTTTTTCGCCCGGGTCGCGGAAAAATTCCGTGCCCAGCAGGATTTGATCGCAGGCCTGCCGCAGTACCGTGACAGCGTGCTGGCCCTGCTCGACAAACTGAACTTCGATGGTGCAGCCACGGCCATTGAAGTCGGCCCCGGCGATGGTGCTTTTCTGCCGGAACTGGCCCGTCGCTTCGGCACCGTAACCGCGCTGGACAACAGCCCGGCGATGCTCGAACTGGCGCGCCAGGTATGTGAACGTGAACAGCTGGCTAACGTCAGCCTGCAATTGGCCGATGCATTGAACGGCACCAGCCTTACGGCCGATTGCGTGGTGTTGAACATGGTCCTGCACCATTTCGCCGCTCCGGCCGATGCGCTCAGACACATGGCCGATCTGCTGCAACCGGGCGGTAGCCTGCTCGTGACAGAGTTATGTAGCCACAACCAGAGTTGGGCCAGGGAGGCCTGCGGTGATCTCTGGTTGGGGTTTGAACAGGACGATCTGGCCCGTTGGGCCACCGCTGCGGGACTCGTTCCCGGGGAAAGCCTCTATGTAGGCTTACGTAATGGTTTCCAGATCCAGGTTCGCCACTTTCAGCGACCGGCTGGCGACACTCACCATCGGTAAATTCAGGAAAACATCGAGATGAGCGAATACTCCCTCTTCACCTCCGAGTCCGTGTCTGAAGGACATCCGGACAAAATCGCCGACCAGATTTCCGATGCGGTGCTGGACGCCATTATTGCCCAGGACAAACACGCTCGCGTGGCCGTGGAAACCCTGGTCAAGACCGGCGTGGCCATCGTTGCCGGTGAAGTGACCACCAGCGCCTGGGTCGACCTGGAGCAGATCGTTCGTGACGTGATTTGCGACATCGGCTACACCAGCTCCGAAGTCGGCTTCGACGGCGCCACCTGCGGCGTGATGAACATCATCGGCAAGCAGTCCCCTGACATCAATCAGGGCGTTGACCGAGCCAAGCCTGAAGATCAGGGCGCCGGCGACCAGGGTCTGATGTTCGGTTACGCCAGCAACGAAACAGACGTTTTGATGCCAGCGCCTATCACCTTCTCGCACCAGCTGGTGCAGCGTCAGGCTGAAGCACGCAAGTCGGGCCTGCTGCCGTGGCTGCGTCCGGATGCCAAGTCGCAAGTGACCTGCCGTTACGAAGGCGGCAAGGTTGTCGGCATCGACGCTGTTGTTCTGTCGACCCAGCACAACCCGGAAGTGTCGTACAAAGACCTGCGCGAAGGCGTGATGGAGCTGATCGTCAAGCACGTACTGCCTGCCGAACTGCTGAGCAAGGACACCCAGTTCCACATCAACCCGACCGGCCAGTTCATCATTGGCGGCCCGGTAGGTGACTGCGGTCTGACCGGCCGCAAGATCATCGTCGACAGCTACGGCGGCATGGCCCGTCACGGCGGCGGCGCGTTCTCCGGCAAGGATCCATCGAAGGTTGACCGTTCGGCTGCCTACGCTGGCCGTTACGTGGCCAAGAACATCGTCGCGGCCGGCCTGGCCGAGCGTTGCGAGATTCAGGTTTCCTACGCGATCGGTGTGGCCCAGCCTACGTCGATCTCGCTGAACACCTTCGGCACCGGCAAGATCAGCGATGACAAGATCATCAAACTGGTGCGTGAAGTGTTCGACCTGCGTCCATACGCGATCACCACCATGCTCGACCTGCTGCACCCGATGTACCAGGAAACCGCAGCCTACGGCCACTTCGGTCGTGCGCCGCAGACCAAGACCGTTGGCGAAGACAGCTTCACCACGTTCACCTGGGAAAAAACCGACCGCGCCGACGCCCTGCGTTCCGCCGCTGGCCTGTAACACCCTGGCTGCATGAAAGCCCCGTACGGTTTGTGCCGTGCGGGGCTTTTTCATGGAAGAGCAAAAGATCGCAGCCTTCGGCAGCTCCTACTTTGGAATGCGTTTCCTGTAGGAGCTGCCGAAGGCTGCGATCTTTTGACTTTGATGTAACGAAATACCCCGCAAAACACGCGCCCGACGTCCCTCGAACTCCTGACTAGCCTTCAAATATTCTCCCTGAGCAAGGATGCTCACGATGCGCTCGCTGCTTGTCTTACTGCTGATTGTTTTTGCCCATCCGACTCTCGCCAACTGCCCCGACTGGACTGCATCCAAAGCGCAGAAGGAAATCACCGCCCTGCAAAACCGGATCGACCAATGGGACGACGCCTATCACCGCGAAGGCCGCTCATTGATCAGCGACGAACTCTATGACCAGTCCCAACTGCGGCTGAAAGAATGGCAAGCCTGTTTCAACCAACCCTCATCCCCGCAGCCGTTGCGCACCGCGTCCGGCCCGGTCACCCACCCCATCGCCCACACCGGCCTGGACAAGCTGCACAAAGCCGAAGACGTCGCCCACTGGCTGCGCGATCGCCAGAACGTCTGGGTGCAGCCCAAGGTCGACGGCGTGGCTGTCACGCTGATCTACCGCCAGGGAATATTGCAGCAGGCGATCAGTCGCGGTGACGGGGTCAACGGCCAGGACTGGACCGCCTCCGCCCGCAGGATTGCAGCCATTCCGCAACGGTTGAGGCAGCCACGGGATCTGCTGGCACAGGGCGAACTCTATTGGCGCCTGAACGCACATGTTCAATCACAGTCCGGCAGCGTCAATGCCCGCGCCACCGTCGCCGGGTTGATGGGGCGCAAATCGCTGGATGCCGAACAGGCTGCCGGGATCGGGCTGTTTGTCTGGGACTGGCCGCAAGGTCCTGTGCGGCTGCCGGAGAGATTGTCCGAACTCCAGGCATTGGGGTTCGCTGCAACCGAGCCCTTTACACAGCCCGTCAGCCGATTCGAAGACGCGCAAAAATGGCGCGAGCACTGGTATCGCTCGCCACTGCCTTTTGCCAGCGACGGCGTGGTACTGCGTCAGAGCCAACGGCCGCCCGCCGAACGCTGGCAGGCCAAGGCCCCTTATTGGGCGATTGCCTGGAAATACCCGTTCGCCCAGGCATTGGCCGAGGTGCGCAAGGTCAATTTCAAGATCGGCCGCACCGGGCGGATCACCCCAGTGCTGGAACTGCTGCCGGTCAGACTCGATGACCGCGAAATCAAACGGGTCAGCGTCAGCTCGCTCAAGCGCTGGCAAAGCCTCGACATCCGCCCCGGCGATCAGGTGGCAATCAGTCTGGCCGGGCTGACCATTCCGCGCCTGGACAGTGTCGTGCTGCGCACCAGCGAACGGGCAGACATCAGCATTCCCGATGCCGGCGATTACCACGTCCTGAGCTGCTGGCAACCGACAACCGGCTGTGAAAGCCAGTTTCTCGCGCGTCTGACCTGGCTCAGTGGCAAGCAGGGCCTGGCCATGCAGCATGTCGGTCGCGGCACCTGGGAGAAACTTTTGGAAACAGGCCGTCTGAAACACCTGCTGGATTGGCTGACCCTCGATGCGTCAGAGCTTGCTAAGATTGCCGGCCTCGGCGAGCGCAGCAGCGCACGTCTGATCGACAGTTTTCACGGCGCGCGGCAACAGCCGTTCGCTCGATGGTTGAAAGCGCTGGGCATGCCGCCGACCGGACAGGCACAACTGGACGATTCGTGGCAGGCCCTGGCACAACGCGACACTGAACAATGGCAGGCAGAAGCCGGCATCGGCCCGGGACGCGCGGCGCAACTGAGCGCATTCTTTCGCGACCCGCAGGTACTGGCTTTGAGTGAAACCCTGAAAGCCGCCGGAATCGACGGCTTCTGAACCTGCAATCCCCGCCCGGCGGGAACCCAACGGCCGGCCAGACGCTCCAACAGCGCAGTGCCCTCCCACCCCGATTGCCTTTGCACATGGAGCTTTTATGAAATTTCTCGCACCGCTCGCCCTGCTTACTCTTTGCGGCGTCATGGCCGCCCCGGTCATGGCCGAAGAAGACGGCCCGGGCCTGACCGGTTGCGCTGCCAAGAAGCAGGGCATCATCAATCAGATCGAACAGGCCAAATCGCGCGGCAACCTGGAGCAGCAGGCAGGCCTGGAAACCGCACTGCGCGAAGTGAACGAACACTGCACTGACGCCGGGCTGAAAAAGGAACGTGAGAACAAGGTGCTTGAGGCCAAGCATGAGGTGAGCCAGCGTCAGGCAGACCTCGACAAGGCCATGAAGAAAGGCGATCCGGAGAAGATCAACAAGCGCAAGGAAAAGCTCGCCGAGTCGCGCAAGGAACTGCAGGAAGCGCTGGAGGAGATCGATAAGTAACCAAAGCCCTGTGTAGAGGGGATTTATCCCCGTCCGGCGGCGAAGCCGTCGCACATTCGGCTAGTTGGGTCCGACTGAAAAAACTTGGTTGTATGGTTTGGGGCTGCTTCGCAGCCCATCGGGGATAAATCCCCTCGCCACAAGGTACTCACTCGCCACAACGTACTCAGCAGCTTCAGGAATCAATGATCGCGAAACTCTTTATGGCAAGCACTGCAGGCATCCTCGACTTTCTGCACTGCCGGCCCAAGATTGCTGGCCTTGTACGGCTGAACCTGACTGGCGACCACCAATTCACCGGTAGCCGCTTCGAGGGCGCGGGCCAGTTGCTGAAAACGCGCCTGTTTCTGCCAGACATCATCTTTGGCGCTGGTGTGATCTTCTTCGCGAACCTGCGGGAAATGCTTCCACGGCTCATGGGCCAACGCATCAAGTCTGACTGCGCCCTCGGCAAATTTCGGCCCGTCGAAGGCAATGCGCCCGCGCAACATGCCGCCGAGGTCTTCGCTGGTCTTGAGCATCTGCTTGAAGATGGCCTTGCGTTGACCCAGCGGCGAATTCGGGTCGACACCGCCACAGGCGGACAAGGTCAGGCAGGCCAGCAATACAACAGCAATGGGTTTCAGAGTCATGGTGGCTTCAGGTCGCGGAAATCGGCGGCCAGTATCCTCGGCTCACCGCCAAACACCAATAGCCCTATTAAAAATACGGGTTGGTCGAGCGCATGGAGCACTCGGCCAACCGGCACAGGAATCACTCCATGAACAGCCGCTTCACGGCCTGGCGTCACCCGCTTATCGTCACCCTTCCATTGCTCGCCATCCTCGCCGGTTGCACAGGCGGCGACAGCGCCAAACCAAAAACCCATGCGCTGGCTACCTATTCCAGCGCGACCTGGGAAGCGTTGCCTGCGGTCTCCGACAGCGATCTGGTCGCCGGTTTCGGCTCGTGGCGCAGCGCCTGCACACGACTCAAAGCCGACGCAGTCTGGGGGCCGACCTGCGCTGCGGCGGTGAATGTGCCGCAAAGCGCCGCCGAGATTCGTGCATTCCTCAAGCAGAATCTCGATGTCTACGGCCTGCGCGCCGAGAACGACAACCCCAATGGTCTGATCACTGGCTACTACGAACCGGTGTACCCCGGCAGCCTGACGCCGACCGCGACAGCAAACGTGCCGGTGTATGGCGTGCCGGAAGACATGATCATCGTCTCGCTCGACAGTATCTATCCGGAACTGAAAGGCAAGCGCCTGCGCGGCCGTCTCGAAGGTCGCGTGCTCAAGCCTTACGACGATGCGGCGACCATTGAGTCCAAAGGCGTGAAAGCGCCGGTGGTTGCGTATCTGACTGATCCAATGAACCTGCAATTTCTGCAGATTCAGGGCTCGGGCCGGATCCAGACCGAGGACGGCAAACAGCTGCGCATCGCCTACGCCGATCAAAACGGCCACCCTTACCGACCGATCGGTCGCTGGCTCGTCGAGCAAGGCGAGCTGAAGAAAGAAGACGTGACCATGACCGCGATCAGCAACTGGGCCAAGGCCAACCCGACGCGCATCCCGGAACTGCTCGCCAGCAACCCGAGCTACGTGTTCTTCACCCGCAACCCCGACAGCAACGAAGGGCCACGCGGCTCGCTGAACGTACCGCTGACCGCCGGCTACAGCGCGGCGGTGGATCGCAAGGTGATTCCGTTGGGCAGTCTGTTATGGCTGTCGACCACCAAGCCGGATGGCACCCCACTGGTGCGCCCGGTCGCGGCGCAGGACACCGGCGGCGCGATTGCCGGTGAGGTGCGCGCGGATCTGTTCTGGGGCACGGGTGATGCGGCCGGGCAACTGGCCGGGGACATGAAGCAGCAGGGGCAGATATGGATGCTCTGGCCTAAAGGACAAGAGTTGCCGCAAGTGCCGCAGGTAGCTGACAAACCCTAAAAGCAAAAGATCGCAGCCTTCGGCAGCTCCTACAGGAGTATGCATTCCTCTGTAGGAGCTGCCGCAGGCTGCGATCTTTTGATCCTGCTCTCAGATCGACACAAAGAAAAACGAAGCAATCAGCCCCATCCCGATAAACCACACCACCGAACGCAGTGCAGCCCAGTCAGCCAGGTAGCAGATGATGTACAGCAGGCGACTGGTGATAAACAGCACGGCCAGCACATTGACCGTCACCAGCTGCGCCGTGCCGACCAGATGCGCAACGATCACCGCAGCGGCAAACGCAGGCGTTACTTCAAAGCTGTTCAGTTGCGCGGCGTGGGCGCGACGGGCGACGCCATCGACGCTGTCGAGAAAGTCCCGTGGATCATAATTGTCTTTGAGGCGGAAACCGCCGGTGGCCTTCGCCACGATCGTGCACACGTACGGCAGGAAAATCGCGATCAACACACACCACAGAGCCACTGTCATAACGTCGTCCTTTTTTCGATTGGAGAAATTGGCGAGCGATCAGAAATTCATCACCAGCATGCCGATCAGCACCTGCCCACAGGCTAAGAGCCGCGCCCGGCAGAAAGGTTCTTTCAGCTGGATATAACACGGCACTTCCAGCGCGCCGTCGATTAGTCAGATTATTGATTCGCCATGTGTCAGCAGCTGTTTATACTGCAACCACCGCGCCGTACTCAGCTGCACACCAAAAAATTCCAATAAAAGCTGCCTGCTCCGCTTTCTTCGAAACGGTCGCTGGCACGCGTATGCCTGATCAAAGCGTCAAGACTACCGACAGAGACCTTGCGCATGCCCCTCGCTTTGCTTGCACTCGCCGTTGCCGCGTTCGGCATCGGCACCACCGAATTCGTCATCATGGGCCTGCTGCCCGACGTCGCCCGCGATCTGGCGGTGAGCATTCCTCACGCCGGGCTGCTGATCACCGGTTACGCCCTGGGCGTGGTGTTCGGCGCACCGATCCTGGCGATCGGCACCGCCAATATGCCGCGCAAAGCGACATTGCTGGGCATGACGCTGATGTTCATCCTCGGCAACGTGCTCTGCGCGCTGGCACCCAACTACGCGACGCTGATGGCGGCGCGGGTGGTTACGGCGCTGTGTCACGGGGCGTTTTTCGGCATTGGCTCGGTGGTTGCCGCCGGCCTGGTGGCGCCGAACAAACGCGCGCAGGCGATTGCCATGATGTTCACCGGCCTGACCCTGGCCAACGTGCTCGGCGTGCCACTCGGCACAGCGCTTGGCCAATACGCTGGCTGGCGCTCGACCTTCTGGGCGGTGTCGCTGATCGGCATTGTTGCGGCGCTGGCGCAGTGGTTGTGGCTGCCAAAACACATCGCAATGGACAAAGCCAACCTCGCCAGCGAATTCAAAGTGCTGGGCAAGGCCAACGTGCTGCTGGCGCTGGGTATGAGCGTGCTGGCCTCGACCAGCCTGTTCAGCGTGTTCACGTATATCGCACCGATCCTGCAAGACATCACTGGCGTCAGCCCCCACGGCGTGACGGTGATGCTGCTGTTGTTCGGCGTCGGCCTGACAGCGGGCAGCATGCTCGGCGGGCGCTTGGCCGACAGCCGCTTGCTGCCGTCACTGGTCGGCGTGGCACTGGCAGTCGTGGTGATTCTCGCGGCGTTCAGCCAGACCAGCCGCGCGGTGATTCCGGCGGCGATTACCCTGGTGCTGTGGGGGATTTTCGCCTTTGCGCTGTGCCCGATTCTGCAGCTGTTGATCATCGATCAGGCGCATGAAGCGCCGAATCTGGGTTCGACGCTGAACCAGAGCGCGTTCAATCTGGGCAACGCAGCAGGTGCCTGGATTGGCGGGCTGGTGGTTGCCAGCGGCGCGGATCTGGCGGACCTGCCGTGGACCGGGGCGCTGGTCGGCGTGCTGACGGTGCTGACGGCGCTGTTGTTCATTTACCTGCAACGTCGGCGGGCGAGTGCGGTCAATGTGTCTGGCTGAGACCTCTGGGACCGCCCACCTGTGGCGAGGGGATTTATCCCCGTTGGGCTGCGCAGCAGCCCCAAGAACCTTCAATCGGGTTTTGTCAGGAATAATCGATAAACCGGATTGCGACGGCTTCGCCGCCGAGCGGGGATAAATCCCCTCGCCACAATGAACTGTGGTGTGTCCCATGTCGCTGTTTGCCCATCAAACCCCTGCGTCCAACCTCCGGTCGCGCTCCATTCACTCTCCATCCAAAGGACCCCGGATGCTTGAACTCGTCGCCGCTTTCATCTGCCTCACCACCCTCCTGACCTTCGTCAATTTCCGCTTTATCGGCCTGCCGCCGACCATCGGCGTGATGGTTACCGCCCTGCTGTTCTCACTGCTCCTGCAAGGCCTCAGCGTCCTCGGCTTTCCCGGCCTCGAAGACCGCGTGCAGCAACTGATCGGCCAGATCGATTTCGGCGATCTGCTGATGAACTGGATGCTCTCGTTCCTGCTGTTCGCCGGCGCCCTGCACGTCAACCTCAATGACTTGCGCAGCTACCGCTGGCCGATCGGCCTGCTGGCCACCTTCGGCGTGTTGATCGCCACCGTGGTGATCGGCAGCCTGGCCTTCTACATTTTTGCCCTGTTCGGCTGGCACGTGAGCTTCCTCTACTGCCTGTTGTTCGGCGCGCTGATCTCACCGACCGACCCGATTGCCGTGCTCGGCGTACTGCGTACCGCCAACGCTTCGAAACCACTGAAAACCACCATCGTCGGCGAATCACTGTTCAACGACGGCACGGCGGTGGTGGTCTTCACCGTGCTGCTGGGCATCGCGCAACTGGGCGAAACCCCGACCGTCAGCGCCACGGCCATGCTCTTCGTCCATGAGGCCATTGGCGGTGTGTTGTTCGGCGGGCTGATTGGTTATCTGGTCTATCGGATGATCAAAAGCGTCGAGCAGCATCAGATCACCGTGATGCTGACCCTGGCCCTGGTGATCGGTGGCTCGGCGATGTCCACCGAGTTGCACGTCTCGGCACCGATCGCGATGGTGGTCGCCGGTCTGATCATCGGCAACCTCGGGCGCAACCTGGCAATGAACGACATGACCCGGCGCTATCTGGACGGTTTCTGGGAGTTGCTCGATGACATGCTCAACGCGCTGCTGTTTGCGCTGATCGGCATGGAGTTGTTGCTGCTGCCGTTCAACTGGCTGCACATGGCCGCCGCAGGTCTGCTGGCGGTGGCGATTCTGTTGTCGCGTCTGCTTACCGTGGCGCCGGCGATCCTGCTGCTGCGTCGCTGGCGCTCAGTGCCGGCCGGCACCATCCGCATCCTCACTTGGGGCGGTTTGCGCGGTGGTGTTTCGGTGGCCCTGGCGCTGGCCCTGCCGCTGGGCCCGGAGCGCGACCTGCTGCTGAGCATCACCTATATCGTCGTGCTGTCGTCGATCCTGCTGCAGGGCCTGACCATCGGCAAACTGGTCAAGCACGCGACGCGTAATGAGCCGGCCAGCGTGGCTGAGCCAGCCCACCACTGATCATTTCTTGATCGACTGCGGGTCGGGCTTAACAGCCTGATCCGCAGATTCCTTCGGCGCACCGCTTTCACTGCGAATTTGCGCATGGCTGATCAGCGCGAAGATGAAGCTGCCGCCAATGATGTTCCCCGCCAGCGTAGGTCCGGCGAACACCGCCCAGAAATCACTCCACGGCAACTCGCCGGCAAACACCAGATACGACACTTCCGCCGATCCGACGACGATGTGGGTGAAGTCGCCCAGCGCCATGAAGTAGGTGATGAGGATGATGATCCACATCTTCGCGCTCTCCATGGACGGGATCATCCAGACCATGGTGGCGATCATCCAGCCGGAGACGATGCCCTTGGCGAACATCTGACTGGCGCTGTGTTCCATGACCTTGCGGCCGATCTCGAGGAAGGCGACGTCGGTCTTGCTGTCGAAAATCGGCAGTTCCAGCATCACGTACGCCACCAGAATCGTCCCGCAGAGGTTGCCGACCAATACCACTGTCCACAGACGGATCAGGCGCAGGAAATTCTTCAGCGTCGGCCTGGTCATCACCGGCAGCACGGCGGTCAGGGTGTTTTCGGTAAAGAGTTGCTGGCGCGCGAGGATGACCGCGAGGAAACCGGCGCAGTAGCCGAAACTGGCGATCACCTTGAATTCGTCGCCATCGGGCAGGCGCGAATTGAGCAATCCCATGCCCATCAGCGACAGGCCCATGGTCAATCCTGCCGCCAGCGCCGACCACCACAGCGCGGCAATGCTGCGCTCCAGTTCCTGATCGCCCTGAGTGCGGATGATTTCATGCAGAACGGCCGCGCGCGGCGGCTGGCTCTTTTCGACTTCGTGCTGCTCCTTGGCCGAGAGGTCGGGGGTCTTGTCGCTGGTGGGGGTGGTCATGGCATGGCAACCGGTAGGGGGGGGGGATGTAGCTACGACCGTTGCGCTTCATGGCTGTTCAGTGGCCAGGCGAATCTCCGCTGAATTGGCAACCGCTTTCGCGAGCAGGCTCGCTCCCACAAGGATCACGCTGTACCTGTGGGAGCGAGCCTGCTCGCGAAGAATGCGCCGCCGATCTTATTGAACAGCTTCGTCATCCTTGAACTGGTCTTTCACATATTTGATCTCGGTCCGCCCGTGCGGCGCCGGCAGGCCGTCTTCGCCGAGGTTGACGAACACCATCTTCTCGACGGTCAGGATGCTCTTGCGGGTGATCTTGTTGCGCACTTCGCAGGTCAGGGTGATCGAGGTGCGGCCGAATTCGGTGGCGGTGATGCCCAGTTCGATGATGTCGCCCTGGCGCGAGGCGCTGACGAAGTTGATTTCCGAGATGTACTTGGTCACCACACGCTGGTTGCCCAGTTGCACGATGGCGTAGATCGCCGCTTCTTCATCGATCCAGCGCAGCAGGCTGCCGCCGAACAGGGTGCCGTTGGGGTTGAGGTCTTCGGGTTTAACCCATTTGCGGGTGTGGAAATTCATGGGGGGCTCCTGGGTCGAGGCGTTTGAGCGTTAGGGGTATTGGCCCCCAGCTTCAAGTTTTCAGCTACAAGCTGCAAGTAAAAGCGGATTGGCTTTTACTTGCCGCTTGTAGCTTGCCGCTTGCCACTAGCCGGGCGAAGACCGCTATAATCGCCACCGATTCAGAACGGCTATGCCGTTTTCCCGCCACCTGTCCGAGGGGCGCTGCAGCAGGTTCGACCTGTCAGGCTCGGATGGGGCGTTGACCGGCCTGCGCCGGACACTAAACGCACAACGGCGCCCATTCGCATACATTACGAATGGAGGCTCTTCATGAGCGCTGTCAACACGCCTGCCGATTTTACCGATTACAAAGTTGCCGACATGTCCCTGGCTGCCTGGGGCCGTCGCGAAACCATCATCGCCGAATCGGAAATGCCTGCCCTGATGGGTCTGCGCCGCAAATACGCTGCCGAGCAGCCGCTCAAAGGCGCAAAAATCCTCGGCTGCATCCACATGACCATTCAGACTGCCGTGCTGATCGAAACCCTGGTTGCCCTGGGTGCCGAAGTGCGCTGGTCGTCCTGCAACATTTTCTCCACTCAGGATCAGGCCGCTGCCGCAATCGCTGCTGCCGGTATTCCGGTGTTCGCCTGGAAAGGCGAGACTGAAGAAGAGTACGAGTGGTGCCTGGAGCAGACCATCCTCAAGGATGGCCAGCCATGGGACGCCAACATGATCCTTGACGACGGCGGCGACCTGACCGAGCTGCTGCACAAGAAATACCCGCAAGTGCTTGATCGCGTTCACGGCGTGACCGAAGAAACCACCACTGGCGTACACCGTCTGCTGGACATGCTGGCCAAGGGCGAGCTGAAGATCCCGGCGATCAACGTCAACGACTCGGTGACCAAGTCCAAGAACGACAACAAGTACGGCTGCCGTCACAGCCTGAACGATGCGATCAAGCGCGGCACCGACCACCTGCTGTCCGGCAAGCAAGCGCTGGTCATCGGTTACGGTGACGTGGGCAAGGGCTCGGCCCAGTCCCTGCGTCAGGAAGGCATGATCGTCAAGGTTTCCGAAGTCGACCCGATCTGCGCCATGCAGGCCTGCATGGACGGTTTCGAACTGGTATCGCCGTTCATCGACGGTATCAACGACGGTTCCGAAGCGAGCATCGACAAAGCGCTGCTGGGCAAGATCGACCTGATCGTGACCACCACCGGTAACGTCAATGTTTGCGACGCGAACATGCTCAAAGCCCTGAAGAAGCGCGCCGTTGTCTGCAACATCGGTCACTTCGACAACGAAATCGACACCGCTTTCATGCGCAAGAACTGGGCATGGGAAGAAGTGAAGCCACAGGTGCACAAGGTTCACCGCACCGGCGCTGGCAGCTTCGACCCACAGAACGACGACTACCTGATCCTGCTGGCCGAAGGCCGTCTGGTGAACCTGGGCAACGCCACCGGTCACCCGAGCCGCATCATGGACGGTTCGTTCGCCAACCAGGTTCTGGCACAGATCTTCCTGTTCGGCCAGAAATACGCCGACCTGTCGCCAGCGCAGAAAGCCGAGCGTCTGACCGTTGAAGTACTGCCGAAGAAACTCGACGAAGAAGTGGCCCTGGAAATGGTTCGCGGCTTCGGCGGCGTGGTCACCCAACTGACCAAGCAACAGGCTGACTACATCGGCGTCACCGTCGAAGGCCCGTTCAAGCCGCACGCCTACCGGTACTAAGAGCAGCTGGGAGTTTCAAGCTACAAGCTGCAAGTAAGGTCAAAAGCCGAGTTTGTCGTACGTAGCTTGAGTCTCTGCCACTATTTCAAAACAGCGTCAGGCCACAAGCTTCAAGCACAAGAGATCAGCGCACCTCCGCTGCTCTTGCAGCTTGAAGCTTGCAGCTTGCAGCTGGAGGTCCCCTCCAATGTCCCAAGACCGTCGCTACAGCTTCGAGTTTTTCCCGACCAAGACCGATGCCGGGCAAGAAAAGCTGCTTGCCACTGCCCGTCAGTTGGCCACTTACAACCCTGATTTCTTTTCCTGCACCTACGGCGCTGGGGGTTCGACCCGTGATCGCACGCTCAACACCGTGTTGCAGCTGGAACGCGAAGTCAAAGTTCCCGCCGCTCCGCACCTGTCGTGCGTCGGTGACAGCAAGGACGACCTGCGCGGCCTGCTGAACGAATACAAGACTGCCGGCATCAAGCGCATCGTTGCCCTGCGTGGCGACCTGCCGTCCGGCATGGGCATGACCAGCGGTGAGCTGCGTCACGCCAATGAACTGGTGGAATTCATTCGTGAAGAAACCGCCGATCATTTCCACATCGAAGTCGCCGCTTACCCGGAGATGCATCCGCAAGCGCGCAACTACGAAGACGATCTCGCCAACTTCGTGCGCAAGGCAAAGGCCGGTGCCGACAGCGCGATCACCCAGTACTTCTTCAACGCCGACAGCTACTTCTACTTCGTCGACCGTTTGCAGGCGCTGGGCGTGGATCTGCCGATCGTGCCGGGGATCATGCCGATCACCAACTACAGCAAACTCGCACGCTTCTCCGATGCCTGCGGTGCGGAAATTCCGCGCTGGATCCGCAAGCAACTGGAAGCCTACGGCGACGACACGCGAAGCATTCAAAGCTTTGGCGAACAAGTCGTCAGCGAGATGTGCGAACGCCTGCTGCAGGGCGGCGCGCCGGGGCTGCACTTCTACTCGATGAACCAGGCCGAACCTAGCCTGGCGATCTGGAATAACCTGAAGTTGCCGCGGTGAAGCAGCTGCAAGTTTCGAGCTGAAAGCTACAAGCAAGAGCAAGAGATCGCAGCCTTCGGCAGCTCCCACATTGGAATTTCGTATCCTGTAGGAGCTGCCGAAGGCTGCGATCTTTTGCTTTTAAGCCCGCGAAACAGAGCTTGTGCAGGCACTTTCTGGCTCTTTCGGGTTTCTCGTCGTAATCTCCAGCCATGCCTTTGATCACGCAGTTATTCGCCGTGCTGGTTTTTGCTTGCCTGAGCGTCGCCGCTCGGGGGGAGAAGTTGCGTATTGTCACCGAGCCGTGGGCGCCGTACGTCTACGAACAGGGCGGCAAAAACCTTGGTCTTGACTACGAAACCACCGCCATCGTGTTCCAGCGTCTGGGCATTGAAGTGGAATGGCAGTTCCTGCCGTGGAAGCGCTGCCTGTCGATGCTCGAAACCGGCCAGGCCGACGGTGCGCTGGACATCTTTCACAGCGCCGAACGCGACGCCACCCTGCTCTATCCCAGCGAACCTTTGTCCGACGTCGAATTCGTGATGTTCTACGCCAATGAGCGGCCGCATCCTTTCAACACCCTCGAGCAACTCAAAGGCCTGACCATCGGCACCTCGCCGGGTTATCTGTACAGCCCTGACTTCAGCCAGTCGGACCTGTTTGTTCGTGAGCCGGCACCGACCCATGAAGCCAATTTCGGCAAACTGGTGCGCGGGCGGATTGACCTGCTGATTACCGATCGCCGCGTCGGTCAGCATTTGCTCGATGAGCTGAATATTCGCGATCTGATCACGGAAAACCCGACGGTTATCAGCCGTCAGAGCCAGTTTCTTGCAGTTCGGCGCAATGCCGGTATGGATTTGCTGGTGCAGCGTTTCGGCGCCGAGCTCAAGCGTTTCAAGCGCGAACCGGCCTACGCCGAGCTCAGCGCGCGTTACGGTGCTGCGCCCGTTGATAGCGCGTCACTGCGTTCGGCCACGGCCGGCGGCAAAACCGTTGAGCAGCAGGAAAGCAGCGCGCAGTGATTGCTCTGTTATACTCCGGCGTTCCCGCCAGGCTCACGCCCGGACGCCCGGAACCGTAACAGGCCTCTCGACCCGCTACAGCGCAGCTTCCAGCCCGCGCGAGCGCTCCTGACGTGCCTTCGGAACCGCCGCTGGACCGGACGGGATTGCGTCCTCTTAAACGTGATTCGCGCCAGGCAAGACTCCCATTGGGCCAAGCCCTAACTAAAACAGGATTACTCATGTCCTTTGCTTCCCTCGGTCTCTCCGAGGCTTTAGTCCGTGCCATCGAAGATGCGGGCTATACCGAGCCTACTCCGGTGCAACAGCGGGCCATTCCCGCCGTGTTGCAAGGTCGCGACCTGATGGTGGCGGCTCAGACAGGTACCGGTAAAACCGGCGGTTTCGCCCTCCCGATTCTGGAGCGGTTGTTCCCCAACGGTCACCCGGACAAATCCCAGCGTCACGGCCCGCGCCAACCGCGCGTGCTGGTCCTGACCCCGACCCGCGAACTCGCGGCCCAGGTGCACGAGAGCTTCAAGATCTACGCCCGTGACCTGAAATTCGTCAGCGCCTGCATCTTCGGCGGCGTCGGCATGAACCCGCAGGTCCAGGCCATGTCCCGTGGCGTCGACGTCCTCGTCGCCTGCCCGGGTCGCTTGCTCGACCTCGCCGGCCAGGGCAGCGTCGATCTGTCCCACGTGGAAATTCTCGTTCTCGACGAAGCCGACCGCATGCTCGACATGGGTTTTGTCCACGACGTGAAGAAAGTCCTCGCACGTCTGCCGGCCAAGCGTCAGAACCTGCTGTTCTCGGCAACGTTCTCCAAAGACATCACCGACCTCGCCGGCAAACTGCTGCACAATCCGGAACGCATCGAAGTGACGCCGCCGAACACCACGGTCGAGCGCATCGAACAACGCGTGTTCCGCCTGCCCGCCAGCCACAAACGTGCGCTGCTGGCACACCTGATCACCGCCGGCGCGTGGGAACAGGTACTGGTCTTCACCCGCACCAAGCACGGCGCCAACCGTCTCGCTGAATACCTGGACAAACACGGCCTGCCGGCGGTGGCGATCCACGGTAACAAGAGCCAGAACGCCCGCACCAAGGCCCTGGCCGACTTCAAGGCCGGCGAAGTACGCATTCTGGTTGCCACCGACATCGCCGCCCGTGGTCTGGACATCGACCAGTTGCCGCACGTGGTCAACTTCGAGCTGCCGAACGTCGATGAAGACTATGTGCACCGTATCGGCCGTACCGGCCGTGCCGGTCGTTCCGGCGAGGCGATCTCGCTGGTCGCGCCAGACGAAGAGAAGCTGCTGAAAAGCATCGAGCGCATGACCAAGCAGAAGATTGCCGACGGCGATCTGATGGGCTTCGACTCCAGCACCATCGAAGCCGAGAAGCCGGAAGCCCGCGAGCGTCCGGACATCCGCAACCCGCGCAATTCCCGTGGCCCCCGTGGCGACGGCCCGAATGGCGGCGGCGGTGGCGGCGGTCGCAAGGACAAAGGCAAAGACAAGGGCAAGGAAAAGCCGGCCGGTGAACGTGGCGAGCGCCCTGCCCGTCAGCAGAAACCGCGCGAAGGCACGCCGAGCCGCGAACAGCGCCCGAGCCAGCCTCCGCGTGCAGCGGCTGACCGTGCCCCGGACGAGTTCCTCGACGACGATATCGATAACTTCGGTAACCGCGTTGACTACGTACCGAAGGCCGCTCCTGCCGGCGGCCGTGGTCGTCGTCCGGGCGCCCCGGCGCAAGGCGCAGGCGCACCACGCGGTGGTCAGCCTCAGGGTCGCCAGAACGGTCCGCGCAACAGCAACGGTTCGAGCACCGGCACGCCACCGGCCAAACGCAGCGGCCCGCGCAATGGCGCTCCGCGTGACGGTCAGGGTCGTCGTGACGAATCCGCGCCACGCAACCGCCGCCCGGCCCGTGACGATCAGCCTCGCAGCGAACCGGCCGTGCAGAATCCGCGCAGCAACGGCCCGAAGATCATGCACAAGGAATCGAAAGCCGACCGCTTCCCGACGCCCGAGCAGCTCGATCAACTGCCAAGCCGCCCGCGTGGCGAGAAACCAGCACTGCTGACCCGCAATCGCTGAGTTTCAAGCCGCAATGAAAAATGCCCCGACTCGAAAGAGCCGGGGCATTTTTTTACCTCGATTATCTCTGCCACACCGCAATACCCCTGTGGGAGCGAGCCTGCTCGCGAACGCGGCGGGTCAGTCAGCAATGATGTTGCCGGAATGACCGCTTTCGCGAGCAGGCTCGCTCCCACAGGGAATGTGTCGCAGGCAATAAAAAACGCCCCGGGCCTTTCGACCAGGGGCGTTTTATTGTGGCGAGCGAAAGTTATTTGACTTTCACACCTTCCAGCGAGATATCCAGATCTGCCGTTTGCGAGGTTGGGCCTGGGCCCTTGATCCCGAACTCGTTCAGATTGAGAGTGGTCTTGGCGTTGAAGCCAGCGCGCTCGCCGCCCCATGGATCCTTGCCTTCGCCGTTGAATGTGGCCTTGAAGGTCACAGGCTTGGTCACGCCGTGCAAGGTCAGGTCGCCGGTCACGTCAGCAGTCTTTTCACCGGTCGATTTAACGGCGGTGGAGACGAACTTGGCATCAGCAAACTTGCTCACGTCGAGGAAGTCTTTGCTGGCGATGTGCTTGTCACGTTCAGCATGGTTCGACCACAGGCTGGCAGTTTTCACATCCACAGAGATCTTGCTGGCTTCAGGCTTGGCCGAATCCCAAGAGAAAGTACCGTCGAAATCTTTGAAAGTACCGTGGATGAAGCTGTAACCCAGGTGGCTGATTTTCCAGTCAACGAAGGCGTGCTGGCCTTCCTTGTCAATTTTGTAGTCCGCAGCCATGGCCTGACCAGCCGAGAGCAGTGCAGAACCGATTGCCAGAGCGGCCAGAGTCTTTTTCAACATGCTTTCTTTTCCTTTGAGTCGAGGTTGAGTTTCAGGCTTTGCGACCGAGCATTCGAGTGAGGGTCGCATCACGATCGATAAAGTGGTGCTTCAATGCTGCCAACGCATGGAGACCGGAAAAAATTACCAGTGCCCACGCCAGCCAGAGATGAATCACCCCAGCGGTATCTGCCTGATCCGGTAGTCCGGAGAGCAGGGCAGGAACTTCAAACAGGCCAAACACCGGGATCCCGACACCGTCTGCGGTGGAAATCAGGTAACCGGCAATCATCACAGCGAACAGCGCCAGATACAGAAACCCGTGGCCGAATTTGGCGCCGATACGGGTCATGCGACTGTAGCTTTGCAGCGTTGGCGGCGGCGGACTGATGAAACGCCACAGCACCCGCAACACCATTACAGCGAGCAGCACCAGACCGATGCTCTTGTGCAGATCCGGCGCGTCTTTACGCCAGGTACTGTAGTAATCCAGCCCGACCATCCACAGACCCAGCGCAAACAGCCCGAAGACCACCAGCGCCACGCCCCAGTGCATGAAGATGCTGACCCAACCATAGCGCGAAGAAGAGTTACGTAGCTGCATTGCCCAAATCCTGTGAGAACTGCGAACCAAGACTAGCGAGTTATCTATCGAATTAAAGCGGAAAATTTTGCTTTGAAATATCGAGAAATACGATCAAGAGTCTGGAAGTGACGAGTTAAGAAAAGATTAAAGGCAAAAGTGTGGCGGGATGTTAGGGGCAGATCCTGATGATGCGCTGTCTGGACAGGCCTAATCGCGGGCAAGCCCGCTCCCACAGTGGTTAGTGGCGTGCACAAATCCCGCGTTCATCTCAGAAACCTGTGTGAGCTGGCTTGCCAGCGATGGGGTCCTCACAGGCAAAAAAAAGCGCGGCATATACGCCGCGCTTCTTCATTCACCGCAAAGCCTTACTGCGCCTTGGTCTCGGTCGTTACAGCAGGCTTGGCCGCTGGCTTCTTCGCCGGTTCAGCTTTTTTCGCCGCCGGTTTGGCCGCCGGCTTTTTCGTTTCGGTTTTGGCCGCAGGCTTCTTCGCCGCTGGCTTGGCCGCTGCTTTTTTCGCCGGCTCGGCTTTCACCGGGGCCGCTGGTTTCGGTGCTTCCACCGGCGCTGGCGCAGGTGCCGGGGTCGGTGCAGGCGCTGGAGCGGCCGGAGCAGGTGCTGGCTCTGGCGCTTTCACAGGCTCTGGCTTCTTCTCGTCATCCGAACCGCCGAACAGGTTGCTGAAGAAGTTGCCCTTCTTCGCCGCTACCGCACCCGCCGCGCCTGCCGCAGCTGCAGCCGGAACCACTTTGGCCGGTTCGAACGACTTGCCTGCCGCCAGATCTTCAACCTGGCTGGCTGCGCGCTGGCCGGTGCGCAATGCGCCTTCCAGGGTGCCCGGGTACAAGGTATCGGTGTGTTCGCCGGCGAACGCTACGCGTTGCAGCGGACGTTCCCACAGGCGCCAGAACTTGCTGATCTGCCCCGGGCCGTAAGCCAGATAGGCGCCGCCCATCGACGGGTCGGTGCTGTAGCGACGGATTTCATAACCGGTGAACGAGCCACGGGCCTGTGGATAAAAGGCGTGCAGGCGGATCAACACCTGATCGACCATCTGTTTGTCGCCGAACGCCTGCATCACGCGGGCATTGTCGCCGGACAGGTTGATCACCACGTTGGCGCCGCCCTTCAGCGCCGGCTCGATCCAGAGCATGCCTAAACCTGCGTTGCTGTAGATCTCGCCGGACATGCGCGATTTGCTTTCCCACACGGGCGTCTTGAACTTCAGCATGATCTGGTCGCGCCAACCGTAGTTGGTGCCCTTGATCGCCGCCAGATGCTGAGCATCCAGCGCCGGGGTCAGGGCGATCTTGTTCAGTGCGCGCAACGGCACCGCCAGCACCACGTAGTCAGCCTGATAGCCGACGCTGCCAACTTTGACGGTCACGCCGTCCTTGTCCTGGTTGATGGCCGATACCGGCGAGTTGGTCTTGATGGTTTTGATCTGTTTGACGAACGCCTGCGCCAGCACTTGGCTGCCGCCGACCAGACGCGAAGCACGCAGGTCTCGGTCGGAAACGCCGCGATACACACGATTCTGCTGAGCGAAATACAGCAGCGACAGACGCGAAGGCTCGTCGTAATGCGTGCGGATGTCCTGGTTGATCAACTGACGCGCAGTGGCCGGCAGGTTCTGCTTGTCGAGCCAGCTCGATACGGTGATCTGGTCCAGTGCGTGCAGGGTGGCGGTCGCCGCCGGATTCTGCGGGTCGTCGATCGAGCGCGCCAGATCGTCGAGGGTTTTCTGGTAGCGCTTGAGCGCATCGGCGGTGGCTGGCTGTTTGGTGGCCAGATCAGCGGCGGAGAAATAATCGCCGTCGATCAGATAACCCGGCGTACGCACGAATTCCGGCGCCGGCGTGGTGCCGAGCTTGAAGGTCGACACGTACTTGTTCAGCACCGGCTGGGTCTTGTCGTTGCCGATCCACTCGCTGGTGGCCATGCCCGAGCGGCCGCCCAGGCTCGGTTTGGCTTCCAGCAGGGTGACCTGCCAGCCTTTGTTCTGCAGTTCGTAAGCGGCGGTCAGACCCGACAGGCCACCGCCAATCACGATTGCGGTTTTATCCTTGGCCAGCGCCGTAACGCTGAACAGCCCCAACATCACCAGCGCACAGGCGCGCAGCCAACCGACAGACATTCAGCGAACTCCGGAAAAACATGTGGGAAAAAGCAGCTTTGCGAGTCAGACGACTCAAAGAACCGCGAAGAATACGTTAGCCATCAAAACGCCGCCAGCGACGTCTATCGGCTCAGACAAAGTAGCTCAATCGACACAATGGGTTGTTCCCGCGCGATGCATTGCATAGGCTTGCGCGATTGTTCGCCCGCGCCAGACGCGAGCCGCCTCGAGGAGACTGTAAATGGGCCTGAATAACCAGTGGATGCAACGCGATCTTGCGGTGCTGTGGCATCCCTGCACCCAGATGAAAGACCACGAACAGCTGCCGCTGATCCCGATCAAGCGCGGCGAAGGCGTCTGGCTCGAAGACTTCGAAGGCAAGCGCTACCTCGACGCAGTCAGTTCCTGGTGGGTCAACGTGTTCGGCCACGCCAACCCGCGCATCAACCAGCGCATCAAGGATCAGGTCGATCAACTCGAACATGTAATCCTTGCCGGTTTCAGCCATCAACCGGTGATCGAGCTGTCCGAGCGTCTGGTGAAGATGACCCCGCAAGGCTTGAACCGGGTGTTCTACGCCGATAACGGTTCGTCCTGCATCGAAGTCGCGCTGAAGATGAGTTTTCACTACTGGCTCAATCGCGGCCAGCCAAACAAAAAGCGCTTCGTCACCCTGACCAACAGCTACCACGGCGAAACCATGGCAGCGATGGCGGTCGGCGATGTGCCGCTGTTCACCGAGACCTACAAAGCCCTGTTGATGGACACCATCAAAGTGCCGAGCCCGGATTGCTATCTGCGCCCGCAAGGCATGAGCTGGGAGGAACACTCGCGCAACATGTTCGCCGCCATGGAACAGACGCTGGCGGAAAATCATGACAGCGTCGCGGCAGTGATCGTCGAGCCGCTGATTCAGGGCGCCGGCGGCATGCGCATGTATCACCCGGTGTACCTCAAACTGTTGCGCGAGGCCTGCGACCGTTACGGCGTGCACCTGATCCACGACGAAATCGCCGTCGGCTTCGGCCGCACCGGGACGATGTTCGCGTGCGAACAGGCCGGCATCCGCCCGGACTTCCTCTGCCTGTCGAAAGCCCTGACCGGCGGCTATCTGCCGCTGGCGGCGTGCCTGACCACCGACGAGGTCTACAGCGCCTTCTACGACGACTACCCGACTCTGCGCGCTTTCCTGCATTCGCACAGCTACACCGGCAACCCGCTCGCTTGTGCGGCGGCACTGGCGACCCTGGACATCTTCGAGCAGGACAACGTCATCGCGAACAACCAGGCGCTGGCTCAGCGTATGGCCTCGGCGACGGCGCATCTGGTCGATCACCCGAACGTCTCCGAAGTGCGCCAGACCGGCATGGTCCTGGCCATCGAGATGGTCAAGGATAAAGTCGCGAAAGAGGCCTACCCTTGGCAGGAGCGTCGTGGCTTGAAGGTGTTCCAGCATGCGCTGGAGCGCGGTGCGTTGTTGCGGCCACTGGGCAGCGTGGTGTATTTCCTGCCGCCGTATGTGATCACCCCGGAGCAGATCGACTTCCTGGCCGAAGTGGCCAGTGAAGGTATTGATATTGCGACGCGTGACAGCGTCAGTGTTGCGGTGCCGAAAGACTTTCACCCGGGATTCCGCGACCCGGGCTGATTCGCCTTGCTTGAGATTTGCGGTGGCTGGACTGCCGCTTTCGCGAGCAGGCTCGCTCCCACAGAAGAATGCATTTCAAGTGTGGGAGCGAGCCTGCTCGCGAATGAAGTCGACACCGATCCAACTGATTCATATCTTTCCAGAGACCCGAAATGAGACTGTCCCGCTTCTTTATCGACGCCCCGCTGAGCACTGGCGAACACGAACTGCCGGAAGCCCAGGCGCATTACATCAGCCGCGTGTTGCGCATGGCCGAAGGCGATGCGGTGCAGTTGTTCGACGGTTCCGGCCATGAATTTCGCGGGTCCTTGGTGGACGTCGGCAAGAAGCGCGTCGTCGTGCAGATCGACGAGCAATTCGCCGGGCAAATCGAGTCGCCGCTGCAGATCCACCTTGGCCAGGGCCTGTCCCGAGGCGAGCGCATGGACTGGGCAATTCAGAAAGCCACTGAACTGGGCGTGACGCAAATCACCCCGATCTTCAGCGAACGCTGCGAAGTGCGGCTCAAGGACGAACGCGCCGACAAGCGCTTGCTGCACTGGCGCCAGGTGGCGATCAGTGCCTGCGAACAGTGCGGGCGTTCACGGGTGCCGGTGATTCATCCACCAGTGTTGCTGGCGGACTGGCTCAAGCAGACTGAAGCCGAATTGAAACTGGTGCTGCATCCGGTGGCAGAGCCGTTGGTGAGTCATGCCAAACCGGCGACTTTGGCATTCCTGATCGGGCCTGAAGGCGGTTTGACGGATGCTGAAGTTGAGCAGGCCAAAGGCAACGGTTTCCACGCCGCCCGCCTCGGCCCGCGCGTGCTGCGCACCGAGACCGCGCCGGTGGTGGCGTTGGCGGTAGCCCAGCAACTGTGGGGTGACTTCTAAGGCCCCAAAAGATCGCAGCCTTCGGCAGCTCCTACAGTTGAAATGCATTCCAATGTAGGAGCTGCCGAAGGCTGCGATCTTTTGATTTTGCTTCAAAGGACATAAAACAGAATCGCCACAAAGTGCAGCAGACTTCCCGCGATCACAAACAGATGCCAGATGCCATGGGCATGCCGCAGGCGGTGATCGAGGGCAAAAAAGATAATCCCCACCGTATACAAAACCCCGCCCGACGCCAGCCAGGCAAACCCGGCCGTGCCCAGTGCGGCAATCAGCGGTTTGACCGCGACCAGCACGATCCAGCCCATCACCGCGTAAATCACGATCGACAGAATCCGTGCCTCGGAGCGCGGTTTGATTTCTTGCAGGATGCCGATCAGCGCCAGCCCCCAGACAATCCCGAACAGCGTCCAGCCCCACGGCCCGCGTAACGTCACCAGACAGAACGGCGTGTAGCTGCCGGCGATCAACAGGTAGATCGAGAAATGATCGACCTTCTTCATGATCGCTTTCTTGCGCCCGCGCACGCTGTGGTACACGGTCGAGGCGCTGTAGAGCACCAGCAAGGTGAAGGCGTAGATCGCCACGCTGACAATCTTCCACGGACTGCCGTCCATGCTGGCAATCACCAGCATCCACACGCCGCCGATAAACGCGGCGATGGCCCCGACCAGATGGGTCCAGGCGTTGAGTTTTTCCCCGTGATACATGTATTGCTCACCTCACATTCGTTACCGCAGCGCGCAAGGCTCGGGCCTTGAGCGTAAAAGCGCAATGTTTCTGTTCAACCTCGCCTGCGCGGCACGCGGGAATTGGGCACAATCGGCCGATACCAAAAAGAGTCCGCGCCATGCTGATCGACGAAGAATTGACCCTGAAAAAACTCGAGGTGTTCCTCGCCTTCATGCGCACCGGCAACCTCGCCCGCGCCGCCGCCGAACTGCAGACCAGCAACGTCAGCGTGCACCGCGCCATTCACTCTTTGGAAAACGCCCTGCGCTGCCCGCTGTTCAAACACGAAGGGCGCAATCTGACGCCACTGGAAAGCGCCTATGTGCTGGAAGAACGTGCGCAGAAGCTGATCAACGACGTCGTCGACAGCGTGCGCCTGACCCGCGAAGCCGCCGGGTTCTCCGCCGAGCGTTTCAAGCTCGGCTCGCTGTATTCGCTGACGGTGAAGACCGTGCCGCAGCTGATCATGGGCCTGAAGATCCGCCGCAGCGAACTCAACATCGACCTGATCCTCGGCTCGAACATCGACCTGCTCTACAAGCTGAAAAACATGGAAGTCGACGCGATTCTGGTGTCGCTGGACGACAGCATCAACGATCCGGACTGCGAGCAGATTGCGCTGTTTTCCGACGACATCTTCCTCGCCACCCCGGCCGATTCAAAATTCGCTCAGCGCAGTGAAGTCGATCTGGCGGAAGTGCGTGATGAAACCTTCATCACCCTGACCCAGGGCTTCGCCACGCATCAGGACGGTGTGCGGGTGTTCAAGCAGGCAGGGTTCGAGCCGAAGGTGGCGATGCAGGTCAATGACATCTTCACTTTGCTGAGCATGGTCAGCTCAGGGGTGGGGTACGCCTTGTTGCCGGGGCGGATTGCGGCGGTGTACGAGAACCGGGTGAAGCTCATCCCGTTGCAGGAGAAGTACCGCTTGCAGCAGCACATTGGCGTGGTGTTTCTGAAGGCCAAGGAGCGTGACCCGAATTTGCTGGCGTTGTTGGCGGAGTGTCGGATGTATGCCAATCGCCAGGCTTGATACCGAGTCGTCCCCTTCGCGAGCAGGCTCCCTCCCACAGGAAAATGCATTCCAACTGTGGGAGCGAGCCTGCTCGCGAAAGCGTCAGCCCATCAACCCGCGCATCGCCAGAAATAGCAGCGAAGGCCCCAGCAGACACCCAAGCGCGGTGTAGAACGCCGCCGTCAGGCAACCGTACGGCACCAGCTTCGGATCGGTGGCCGCCAGGCCTCCGGCAACACCGCTGGAGGTGCCCATCAAACCACCGAAAATCACCGCGCTGCGCGGATTGTTCAGGCCGATCATCGGTGCCACGAACGGTGTCATCACCATCACCAAAATCGCCTTGATCAGCCCCGCCGCAATCGACAGCGCCATCACCTCGGAACTGGCACCAATCGCCGCGCCGGTCACCGGGCCGACAATGTAAGTCACGGCACCCGCGCCAATGGTGGTCAGGCTCACCGCATCGGTGTAGCCGAACGCCATCGCCACGCCGACCCCGGCGACGAACGAGGTGCCAACGCCGACAAACAGCGCCAGCACACCGACGAGTCCGGCGCGTTTGAGCTCATCGACACTCACGCCAAACGCCGTCGCCACAATCGCGAAATCCCGCAGCATCGCACCGCCGAGCAGGCCGATGCCGGACAGCAGGGGAATATCCACCACGCCTTTTTGCCCACCGGTGAGTGCGCCGCCGATATACGACAGCACCAGCCCGAGCAGAATGGCGATCGCCGAACCGTGCAGACGGCCCTTGGTGAAGGTGTTGGACATCCAGTAGGACACCCACATGGTCAGGCCGACAATCAAAAAGCCGCTGATCAGACCGTAGCCGGTGATCACTTTCATCATTGATTCGTACATGGCGATTACCCCGCAGTCTTGGCAGGAGCAATCGGCGTTTCTTGCTTGTTGCCCATGCGCGTCAGCACCGGCACCAAGGCAAAAGCGATCACTACGGCGAGGGTGCCGGCAAGAATCGCCATCGGCCCGCCCTTCAGCGCACCGTAGACATTCTGCTGCGCGGCCATGGCGACCACGATGGGAATGTAGATCGCGCTCCAGAACTCCACGCCCTGCTCGGTCTTGCCCTTGAGCCAGCCGCTCTTGTAGAGATAGCTGCCCAGGCCGATCAACAGCAGCATCGCAATGCCGACACCGCCGACGTTGGCCGGCACGCCGATCAGCTTGCCGAGCAGTTCACCGACCCAGATACCGACCAGCGTGCAAAAGGCGAGAAATGCCACACCGTAAATAATCATTGTTGTAGTCCTCAAAGTGCATCGTCGAATGTTGTTTTTGTTGTTCGAAGCTTGAGTCGCGGCGGTTTTAGAGTTGGCGGCCACCCTCCTCGCGCAACAGCGCTTGCAGGGTATCGAGGCGGGCACTGTCGAAGGCAGTGACGGTGCCCTGCTCGAACACCCGGCGCGCCAGCCCGGTCAGCACCGCACCGGGCGGCAGTTCGATCTGTAGACGCACGCCGCGCTCGTAGGCGCTTTGCACGGTGCCGCGCCAGTCCACCACGCGGCACATGTTGAAAGCGAGGTCGTCACGCAGCGCTTCGACTTTGGCAACAGGCCTTGCGCGACTGCCGCTCAGATAAGTGATTTTCGGGTTCTTCAGTTCAACCTTGGCGAAGGCCTCGGCAAGCGCCTGCGCCGGTTTTTCCAGCAATGGGCAATGCGACGGCACGCTCACCGCCAGCCGCTTCGCCACTCCGGCGCCGCGACTGCGCGCCAGTTCGGCCACCGCGTGCATGGCCTTGTCGCTGCCGGCAATCACCACTTGGTTATCGGCGTTGATGTTGGCCAGATACACCGGCGCATCTTCGCTGTGCACTTGCGCCAGCAGGGTTTCGACGGTGGACAACTGCAAGCCGATGATCGCGGTCATGCCGTAGCCCTGTGGATAAGCCTGCTGCATCAGCTCACCGCGCAGGCTGACCAGATGCAGCGCATCGCTGAAACTCAAGGCTCCCGCCACCACTGCTGCCGGGTAGGCGCCGATGGACAGGCCGGCGACGTAATCCGCAGTCAGTCCATCCTGCAATAACTGCCGCGAAGCAGCGACACCGGCGATCAGCAGGCACAGCTGCACCGCTCTGGTCGTGCGCAATGCCTCGGCTGAATCCAGCAGCGCAACATCTTCGCCCAGCACATCACTGGCCTCGATCAGCGTTTCCCGAGGCAAACGCTGGAGCATGCCCGCTTGCTGCGCGCCCTGGCCGGGGAACACCAGCAGACTGCTCACGCTGCCTGCTCCTGCGGGTGCCACGGATTCGTCACCAATGCAGCCTGATGCGCATTTTTCAGCAGCACTCGGGCCGAACCGCTGGCCCATTCACGCAAGGCCACAGCGCCGAATGGGGTCTGCAATTGCATGTCGACCCGGCACACAGCCTGATCGAAAGGCTCCACGAGTTTGCATGCCTGATTGCGCGTGATCATCTGCGGCGCACGCAGAATCAGATCGAGATCACTGGCCGCGTGCATCGCTGCAAAACCACTGGCCAATTCAAACCCGACACTGCCGCTTACACCCCAGACCCAACCGCAGTCATCGAGCATCGGCCGCAGTTGTTGGAGCCCCTGCATCACTGGCAGATCTCGCTCGCACTCAACATGACAAAGGGCTTCGGGACTGACCCGACAGGCAATCGAATCGAGCGGCATAAACGCCGCCAGCCGCTGCTCGCGCAACACACCACGAACGCCGACCGCGACCAGACCTTCCTCGCTCAAGGCCCGCCGCACCACCACCGGTTGCCCGGCCGCCAGCGCCGCGATCGCCCACGCTGGCGCATCCGCCGGCAACTGCGCCGGGGTCATGCCCCAGAGCAGATCGTGGGCCAGGGGCAGGTTCACCACTGCGCCCTCAGCAATTCGCGGACTTTGCTGGAAGCGGCACGATTACTCGCACCAAGGCGCCCTTTCAAATCAGTGCTGGTCACATCGCTGATCGCTTGCTTGAGGCACTCAGTCACGCGCGTCAGATCTTCCTCTGTCGGCTGTTCAATCTGCTGCACCGAGAGGGTTTCCCAGAGCAGACCGAGGCTGGCGTAGCTGTCGATGTCGTAGGCCATCGGCGGCACGCTCGACGCCAGCGCCTCCAGTTCCTCGACACTGCGCAATGTCACCCGCGCCGCCGAGGCCTTGCCCATCGCGTGCACCATCACACCCGGATCGCGCAAAGCAATCAGGCGATTGGCCTGATAACCGTGGGCGAGAAATGCACCCGACATGGCCTTGCCCACCAGCAGCGCAATCACCGGATGCCCGGCCAGACGCGCACGGGCATAACCGTCCGCCGCGCCGGCCAGGGCCTGATGAATGCCGAGGGCTTCTTCGCGGCGGCCATACGCCTGGCTCGGCACATCGACGATGGCGATGATCGGGCGCTTCTGTGCGCTGTCGCGGTCGGCGCTGATCGCGTCATCCACAGCCTTGGCCAGCCCCCAACCTTCGAGCAGACCGACCTCGCCATTGCGGGCGCGGGGAAAACGATTGTCCGGGTCGGCGACCACGGCGATAAACCTGCCGAGCTCAGCGTCGGCGACTTTCAACGACGGTGGCAAACCTTCGACGACACTGGCGCCAGCGCTGAGCGCATTGAACCAGTGCAAACCGCGCAATGAATAACCGCTCATGAGCGCTCTCCTTGATACAGATCGCGAACCACTGACGGTTCGATTTGCAGGTTAGTGCTCAGCTTGCCGAGGCGTTGCAGGAACCACCCGGCGCGTTGACTGCGCGGCTGTGCCGGCAAGCCTTGCTGGAGCAATTCGCCAACCTGCTGACGAATCTGCGCCACGTCATCGACGACATAACGGTCCACCAGTCCGGTGTTGAAACGCTGTTCGCCGCCGGTCAGGCTCCAGATGAAGGGCCGGTCGCGGGAGTCGTATTCCTCGATCCCGGCTTCCTGCTCGATCACTTGCGGGCCGTTCAGGCCGAGACGTGCTTCCTGGGTCACCAGCAAATAACTGCACAGCGCGGCGGCGATCGACATGCCGCCGAAGCAACCGACACTGCCGGCGACCACGCCGACCACCGGTTGGTATTGCTGCAAATCGACAATCGCCGCGTGAATATCGGCAATCGCCGCCAGCCCTAGATTGGCTTCCTGCAAGCGCACGCCGCCGGTTTCCAGCAGCAACACGGCGCGGGTGGCGATACCGTTGCGGTTGTCTTCGGCGGCCAGTTCCAGCGCACCGGCAATCTTCGCCCCGCCGACTTCGCCAAGGCTGCCGCCCTGAAACGCACCTTCAATCGCTGCGATGACCACCGGCAAACCGTCGAGGCTGCCCTTGGCGATCACCACCCCGTCATCGGCCTGCGGCACCACGCCCTGGCGCTCGAGCCACGGCGACATGACCCGTTGAAACGGATCGAGCAGTTCGCGAAAGGTCCCGGCGTCGAGCAAGGCTTGCGCCCGCTGCCGCGCGCCGAGTTCGACGAAGCTGTGTTTGTTGAGCAACGCTGCGCTGTCAGTCATGGTCGATCTCCTCGAAACCCTGTTCCAGACGCAAGCGCACCACCCCCGGCGTCGCGCCGAAATCATGGATATCGATGGCCATCGCCGGTGGCGTGGTGCCGTCGAACATCCGCGCAAACAGGTGCTGCCAGCGCTGCTGCGCGCCGTTGACCGAGGTCTGCACGTTGATCGTCAGTTTGCCGGCCAGACCCGGTTCGATCAGCACTTCCAGATCCCCCGAGCCGACACAGCCGACCAGCGCACGCCCGCGTGGCGGCTGCCCGGCGGGGAATTCAAACGATAGGTTTTCCATCAAAACGCTCCCTGAGAGATGCCATCGCGCTCGATACGATCGAGCAGCAGCGTGGCGGCGAGCAGGTCGGCGGCCCCACCGGGCGAGGCATTCAATGCGATGAGTTGTTGATCCAGTTCGTGCAGGCGCCGACGACCGCTGAGGCTGGCGCTGCCACCGGCATCGAGCACCGCTTGCGCGCCGGCCTGCATGGCGTGCAGGCCCGTTTCCCCGGCGCGGTAGAGCACGCAGGTGTCGGCCAGCTCGGTCATGATCGCCAGCAATGCATCGAGCCGGGCGTTCTGTTCGCCGTGACCGTTGGCGCGACTTTTGTGCAGTTGCGGCAAGCCGCGTTGCAACACGGACGGGAAGCCCAGTTGCGCTTCCTCGCGAGCACCGCGTGCGCCGTAACGCTGGGCAACTTGTGCGCCGTGGCTGAGTGGTGTCGGTGCGTAGCGGTCGTCGAGCAGTGCCAGGCGGGCGGCGCACAGGGCGATGGATTTCGGTTGCAGCGCGGCGGCCGTCACCAACAGTCCCAACGCCCAGATCGCACCGCGATGGGTGTTGACGCCGTTGGTGGTCACGAGCATGGCTTGTTCGCCCTCGCGACCGATGCGGCCAATCGCTTCGCGCAACGGCACACCGACTTCGCCGATCTCCAGCGCGGCCTCGGCCAATTCCTTGAATGCCGGCCACAAGGCCAACGCCGACGCGTGCATCAGGCCCAGGTGCAGATCGGTGTGCGCGCCGTTGCCACGACGGTCGACCAGCGCCGGTTTCGGCGACAGATCGGCTTCGTCGATCAACGCGTCCACTGCCAGATCGGCCAAGCGGTCAGCCAGAGAAAGCGGTTTCGCTTGCAGGTTGAATGCGTGCATTACCAGCTCCTGAATTTGGCGGGCGGGTTGTACAGGCCGCCGGACCACTCGACCAGATCGGCCACGCTTTTCGCCGCGAGCAATTCGCGCGTGGCGTCAGTGCGGCGGATGCCGAGGTCTTCGGGCAGGGCGATCAGGCCCTCGCGGCGCATGCGTTCGGTGTCTTTCGGGTTGTGGCGCAGGCCGATGGCGGTAACCCCGGCAACCGCTGCGATCATCGCCTGCCGCTCTTCCAGCGAGCGCGCCTTGTACAGGTAGGCGATGCCTTCTTCGGTGAGCAGGTGGGTAACGTCGTCGCCGTAGATCATGATCGGCGCCAGCGGCATGCCGCTTTTCTTCGCCACCTCCACGGCGTCGAGGGTTTCGACGAAGGTCGGTTTGCCGCCCTCCTGGAAGGTCTCGACCATTTGCACCACGAGTTTCTTGCCACGTTCGAGCATCGGTTGCGGCCCATCGGCGTGGCGCATGTCCAGCCACGCCGGAGTGCCGTGACGGCGGCCGCGCGGATCGTGACCCATGTTCGGCGCACCACCGAAACCGGCGAGACGGCCCCGAGTCACCGTTGAGGAATGGCCGTCGCCGTCGACTTGCAACGTCGCGCCGATAAACAGATCCACCGCGTATTGCCCGGCCAGTTGGCAGACCATGCGGTTGGAGCGCAGCGAACCGTCGCGGCCAGTGAAGAACACATCCGGCCGAGCGGCGATGTAGTTTTCCATGCCCAGTTCGGTACCGAAGCAATGCACGCTCTCGACCCAGCCGCTTTCGATCGCAGGGATCAGCGTCGGGTGCGGATTGAGCGTCCAGTTGCGGCAGATCTTGCCCTTCAACCCGAGGGATTCGCCGTAGGTCGGCAGGATCAGTTCGATGGCGGCGGTGTTGAAACCGATGCCATGGTTGAGCGACTGCACGTTGTGTTTTTCGTAGATCCCGCGAATCGCCATCATCGCCATCAGCACGTGCACAGGCTTGATGTGCCGTGGGTCGCGGGTGAACAGCGGTTCGATGTAGAACGGCTTGTCGGCGACCACGACGAAATCGACCCATGAAGCGGGAATGTCCACGCGGGGCAGTTCGCTGACGTCATCGACCAATTGGTTGACCTGGACGATGACGATGCCATCGCTGAACGCCGCCGGCTCGATCAGTGCGGGAGTGTCTTCGGTGCTCGGGCCGGTGTAGATATTACCGGCGCGGTCGGCCATGAAACCGGCCGAGAGCACAACGTTGGGGATCAGGTCCACGACGAGGCGGGCGTAGAGTTCGATGTACGTGTGAATGGCGCCGACTTCGAGCAAGCCATCTTCGAGCAACTGGCTGATGCGCAGGCTTTGCGTGCCGGCGAAGGAGAAATCGAGCTTGCGGGCGATGCCGCGTTCGAACAGATCAAGGTGTTCGGAGCGGCCGACGCTGGGCATGATCATGTGCAGATCGTGGAGCTTGGCCGGGTCGGCCTTGGCCAGCGAACGCGAGAGGAAATCCGCCTGCTTCTGGTTGTTGCCCTCCAGCACCACACGGTCGCCGGGATGGATCAGCGCTTCGAGCGCGGCGACGATCTTGTCGCTGGGCAGCACCGCGCCATCGGCCAGCCCGCGCACCTTGTCGAGCCGGCGCTGCTTCTCGTCACGCCGCCGCGTCCAGCGCGAGTCGGGGGAAATTGTTGTTGTCATGCTCACTCCACGGGTTCGCTGTCGTGGAGCCAAGTTAGGCGTGTGTGATGAGGGCATCAATCAAGCTGGGTGGTGAATCATTACGCTGAGAGTAACGGACAAGCTGAAGCTCCTGTAGGAGCTGTCGAGTGAAACGAGGCTGCGATCTTTTGATTTTCAGAATCAAGATCAAAAGATCGCAGCGTGCCGCAGCTCGTACAAGGGGAACGCATTCCAATTGTGGGAGCGAGCCTGCTCGCGAAGAGGCCAGTCGCCTCAGCGCATTCGCTCAGTCGGTTGGCACCATTTTGTCCAGCACGCGGTTCACCGCCATCTCCGCCACCATGACAATCTGCGCGATGCCCTGCAGGGTCTTGCGCTGTGAGCCGTCCACCGAGGCGGCGTGGTTGTGCAACATGACTGTCGCCGAACCAAGGGTTTCACAGGCGTCGGCCAGCAAGGACTCGGTGTCGGCTTCGGGGTTGGCCATGTACAGCGTGTTGGGGGTGTACGGCGGGGCCATGAAGTCAGCGCTGGGCGGGCCGAGGTAATGGTCGAGGGCACGCTCGGCGGCGTCGTGAAATTTCTTTGAGTCGGGGGATTGGTAGGGCGATGCCGGGTCTTTGGTCGGCGGGTTTGGCGTTACTTTGAACATGAGCTGTGTTCCCGTTGTTGAGCGCCAACCCCTTGGCTACTAAACGAAAGGGAGGCGACTGTACGCAGGTTAGTAGACCGGGGAACTCAGCTTAAGCCGGCGCGCCGAAGCGCCCTACGTACAGCCACCATCAAGCTCAGATGCGGAACACCTGTGATGAATGCACGACCAGCTGAATTACCGCGGGCTACTAAACCCGATCACTGGGAATCAGTGACCCGATCCAAGTTACGCAGCATGCCCTGGGCGCACAAGCCGGCGGATTCTGGTGCATGCGTAGGCAGCGGCGCAAGGATTTGTAGGTTGGTGCGGCGTAACACCGGGTGTCTTTAAACACAGGTACGGATTGGTGTTTATTGAGCTACAGGAATTGAGGATCCACCTGTGGGATTGAGGTGATGCGACTGGCGCTTTCGCGAGCAGGCTCGCTCCCACAGAGGTTGCCCGGTGTACACACCTGTGGGAGCGAGCCTGCTCGCGAAGAGGTCATCCAAAACATCGAAAGCCTTGGATCAGCGGGCCAATCCCGCCTCCACCAACAACTTCTCCAGCCCCAACAAATCCGGCACCTTCGCCACCTGCTCGCCCACCTGCACCGCCGCCTGTTCCAGCGCACACAACGGCACATCGACATAACTCAACTGACTGTCGAGCTTGTACGACCGAGGAATCCCCTGCACCAACAGGGCGATGAATCTCAGCTCGGGCAAGCCGCCCAGCGCATTCAGAATGACGATCCGCGCCCGTTCGCCGATGACGATTTTCTGCCCGCAGGCCGATTCGAAACTGATCAACGGAATCTGCCGCTCGCGCCACGTTACCCGGCCCAGGTACCACGGCGGCGTGTCGAGATCGAAGGCGCTGGCCTGGTAGTCGATCAGCTCGGCGATGGCGACATTGGGCAGGATCAGGTTGCGATCGGCCAGCGGCAGCAACAGCCCGGTGAGCTGACTGGTGCGCGGGTTGTGCCGGTGCTCATGCATGTTTCTTGCTCCACTGGGCGATGCTCTCCAGCAACACCGATTCCTGATACGGCTTGCCGAGGTAGTCGTTGACGCCGATGGCCATGGCGCGGTCGCGGTGTTTCTGCCCGGTGCGCGAGGTGATCATGATGATCGGCAAGTGGCGCAGGCGTTCGTCGGCGCGCACCTGGGTGGCGACTTCGAAGCCGTCCATGCGCGGCATTTCGATGTCGAGCAGCATCAGGTCGGGCATGTGCTCCTCGAGCAGCAGCATCGCATCGACGCCGTCCTTGGCGGTGAGCACGTTCATGCCGTGGCGTTCGAGAAAACGGCTGGTGACCTTGCGCACCGTCACCGAGTCATCGACGACCATGATCAGCAGCGGCTTGTGCGGCTCGCTGTCGATCTCCGTGGCCGTCGGTTCCTGCGCCAGGCGCGCCTGCATCGCCCGGATCGGTGCGAGCAGATCCAGAATCAGCACCACCCGGCCATCGCCGAGAATCGTCGCCCCCGACACGCCCTGCACCGCCGCGAACTGCGCGCCGAGGCTCTTGACCACGATCTCGCGAGTGCCGGCCATGGCGTCGACCAGCACCGCAACATGGCGGTCGTTGCAATGCACCAGCAGCACCGGCAACGGCAGGTTCTGCCCGAGCAGTTTTGGCCGTGGCGCAGTCTTCAACAGCTCACCGATATAACAGAGCTCATAACGCTGGCCGGCGTATTGATAACTCGGCGGATCCTGACGGAAGTGCCCTTCCAGATCATTCGGCAACACGCGCACGATGCCTTCGATGGTGTTCAGCGGAATCGCGTACTGATCCTCAGCGCACTGCACCATCAGCGCGCGGTTGACCGACACGGTGAACGGCAGGCGAATGCGGAAATGCACGCCCTGCCCCGGCACCGAATCGATGCTCATGCTGCCGCCCAGCTGACGCACTTCTTCGTGGACCACGTCCATGCCGACGCCACGCCCGGAAATCTGGGTGATCTTTTCCGCCGTGGAGAAACCCGGCTGGAGAATGAACTGCAACACATCGCGGTCGCTGATCTCGGCGTCGGGCGCCAGCAGACCGCGCTTGATCGCCTTGCGCCGCACGGCTTCCAATGGCACACCGGCGCCGTCATCGCGGATGTCGAAAACCATGTCGCCGCCCTCGCGCGACAGATCGAGGGTGATCTGCCCTTGCGCCGGTTTACCCGCCGCCAGCCGCACCTCGGTGGATTCCAGGCCATGGTCGACGGCATTGCGCAGCATGTGTTCCAGCGGCGCGGCCATGCGCTCCAGCACGTTGCGATCCATCTCGCCATCAGCGTTGCCGACGACGAATGCGACATCCTTGCCCAGCTCTTCGGCGACCTGCCGCACGATGCGTTTCAGACGCGGCACCATGCGTTCGAACGGCACCATGCGCGTACGCATCAGGCCTTCCTGCAGCTCGGTGTTGATCCGCCCCTGTTGCTGCAACAGGTTCTCCGCGTCGTGGTTGCGGCGGTCGAGGGTTTCCTTCAGGTCGAGCAGGTCCGAGGCGGATTCGAACAGCGCCCGCGACAGTTGCTGAAGCTGCGAATGGCGGTCCATTTCCAGCGGATCGAAGTCTTCATAACCGAGGCGTTCGCCATCGACTTGCTGGCGGCTGAGGATGCGCCCTTGGGTTTCGGTGTCGAGGCGGCGCAACTGATCGCGCATGCGCTCGATGGTGGTTTCCATCTCGTTGAGGGCAATCTGCGCATCGTTGACTTGCTGCTCGATCCGCCCACGAAAGATCGAGGTTTCTCCGGCCAGGTTGACCAATTCATCGAGCAGCTCGGACGAGACCTTGACCATGTCTGCGCCAGCATCGGCGGCGGGTGGCGCTGCCTCAGGTTTGACCACGGGAGCTGGCGCCTGCGGCGTTTCAACCTGCGCCGGATGGCTGAAATTCTGGATCGCGCTGATCAGCCGATCGGCCGGCGGGCAAGGTTGCCCGGCGCGCACGCCATCGAGCATTTGCGCCAGTCGGTCATGGCCGCGCTGCACCAGCGCGAACAGTTCGGCGGACGGTTGCAGCGCACCGGTGGAAAGGCTTTCGTAGAGAAATTCCAGCTCATGGGCGAGGTCGCCGATCGGGCCGATTTCGACCATCCGCGCGCCGCCCTTGAGGGTGTGCAGATCGCGCAGCAGGGTTTCGATTTCCTGACGGTTGCCCGGCTCGGCCTGCCAGCGCAACAGCGCGGCGCCGGAGCTTTCGATGATGTCGAAGCCTTCTTCGAGGAAGATCTCCAGCAACTCCGGATCATGCCCGGCGTTGTCGTGTTCGACCGCTGCGGGGGCAGATTCGCTGGCGGCCTGGCCCTGACGCAACTGACGGATCGCGTCGATCAGATCTTGCGCCGGGGTCAGCGCTTGATGCGCTTGCAGTTGCTCCAGCATCAGCGCCAACCGCTCATGACTGCGCTGCAACAAACCTTCGAGCGCAGCGCTGTGGTTGTAGCGTCGATCGACCAGCCCTTCGTAGAGATTTTCCAGTTCCTGGGCGAGGTCGCCGACGGCCTCGACCTCGGCCATGCGCGCGCCGCCCTTCAGCGTGTGCAAGTCGCGCTGCAATGACGACAGCGGCGCGGCGTTGTCCGGGTCCTTGCGCCAGCGCTGCAAGGCTTGCCCGGCGCTGTCGAGAATGTCCACCGCCTCTTCGAGGAAGATTTCGACGATTTCGTCGTCCGGCTCGAGGGCGGCAACCGATTGCTGCAATTGCGCGGTGGCGCTGCCCAGCTCGCGAATGTCCAGGGTGCGGCTGCCATCGCTGCGGATCAGGCCCATCGACGCCGGGTCGAGGCCTTCGTCGAGCAGTTCCTGCAAGGCCCGAATCCGCTCCGGTTGCGCGGTGATTTCCTGGCCGGCAGCGAGTTCGTCGAGCATGTTGATCAGCGCTTCGTGGGCCAGTTGCGCTTCGTGGAAAAACCGCTCACTGACCGCCAGGCTGCTTTCTTCCACCGCGCCATACAGGTCGAGCAAGGCTTCGCAGAGGCCATCGACCGCCTGCAGATCGGCCAGATGCGCGCCTTCGCCCAGAGTGGTCAGCTCATCGAGCAAGGCGCTGAGTTCCTGGCGTTCGCCGGGGTGCTGCTGCCAGCGCTGCAAAAGGTTTTCGGCGTCGAGGAGGATGTCCATGCCTTGGGCGAGGAAGTTGTTGATCAGTTGCGGATCGCGCTTGAGGCGCAGGCCGCTGTCAGCGCCATCGGTGCTGGCTTGCAGGCGCTCGGCGAGCAGCGCCTCGGTGCGCTTGATCAGCGACTGCGCACCGACAATCGGCGCCAGCGGATCGTGTTTGAGCTGGCGCAGGCCGACGCGGAACAAGCCCTCGGCTTCGAGCAGCAATTCGACCTCGTCCAGATCCAGCGGCAACTGATGCGCCTTGAACTCGCGAGCCAGTTGATCCAGTGAAGCCGCCAGTTCGGCCATCGGCAATACGCCGGCCATCGAGGCACTGCCCTTGAGCGTGTGCAGCGCCCGTTGCAGTTCGTCGCTGGCCGGCAACGGCACCTGTTCGGCGGCCTGATCGAGGAAACGGTTGAGGCTGGCGAGGTGGGTCTCGGCTTCTTTGCGGAAGATTTCCAGCAGCAGCGGATCAAGCGCGGCGACGTCGTCGGTGTCTTCGGCAGCCAGCGGTTCATCGCCTTTGGCCAACGCGTGGGCGCGGGCGGCGAGTTGGTCGACATCGTTGCGCTGGCGCTGACGCTGGGTGGCAAATTCGTTGATCAGCTCGGGCAGCAGCAACACGGTGTCGCCGAGCAATTGGCGCAGCACCGCGCCGGGCTCGACGCTTTGTTCGAGCACGCGGTTGAGCAGGTTTTCCACGGCCCAGGCCAGTTCGCCGAGGACCAACGCGCGGACCATGCGCCCGCTGCCCTTCAAGGTATGGAAAGCCCGGCGCAGTTCGGTCAGCGCGGCGCGGTCCTGGGGATTGGCGGTCCAGCGCGGCAGGTATTCGTGGAGGACCGCGAGGACTTCGTCGGTCTCTTCGAGGAACACTTCGCGCAGTTCATCGTCGACCGGTTCTTCATCCGCTGGCGGCGGCATCAGGCTGTCGGGGCTGTTGCGCGCCGGCGGGTTGAGCGCCGACAGCGGGCTGGCCAGCACTTCGGCCAGCGACTGCACGACGTCAGGGTCGTCGAGCGCTTGCAGATCCTGCATGAGCTGCGCTTCGCTGGGGCTGAGCACCTCATCGAGCACCGGCACCTGCGCTTCGCCGGGCTGCTCGTTGGCGAAGAAGCCGAGGTTGGCGAGGCTGTTCTGCGCGACATCGAGCAGATGCTCGGCGGGCGCCTGCGGGTCGTCGCTCAGGCGTTCGAGGTAATACTCGAGGCTGCTGATCACATCAGCCAGATGATCGAGTTGTTCCCAGCCCGGCTCATGATCATCGAGCATCAAATGCTCGCGAATGAAACCGTTGCAGGCCTCGACCAGACTCGCTGCGCGGGCCAGCGGAATCATCGCCAGCGCGCCGCGCACCTGCGTCAGCAGTTCGGGCAGCGATTGCAGATGCTGGCGGTCCCAATCGGCGTCGATGTAGTCGACGATCATGTCCTTTGCCTGTTGTAGGCAGATGCGCGCTTCCTTGATCACGATCTGATGGATCTGCGTCAGGTCGGTGGTCGGCAGGCGCGCGTCTTCGGCGCTTTGCGTCTCCACCGTGCCGACCATGCCGGCCAGCGTCGCTTCGACGTAGAGCAAGGCCCCGGCGACGTCCATGAGAATCGCGTCGTTCGGTTCGCGCTGGCCTTGGGCGAGGCTGAGCACCACTGCCAGTTGGTCGATGATGACTTTGCGCGGCTGGCCGAAACCCAGTACCGCGAGGGTGTCGGCGATCTGTCGCAGCGGCGCGAGCAGGCTGTCCAGATCCGAAGCGTGCTGGCGGTCACTGCGCACGAACAGATCGAGGCGCTCCTTGACCCGCACCAGCTCTTCGCACAGCGCCGCCAGCACCGAGCGCATGGCATCGCGGTCGGGGCCGGCGAGGCGCGCGCGTTCTTCATCGACCATCGCGCTGTCGGGCAACGCGTCGTCCAGGGAGTAGTGATCTTTCATGGTCAGCATCTGCCCGGTGGGATGTTCGGCTTTGGCAATATAGAACAACAGGCTTTTCAGCAGCTCGGCCGGCGCCGGTTGATTGAGCCCGACGATGCCCTGCTCGAGCAGGCGCTTGAGCTCTTGGTCGGCGTCCTTGAACAGGCTGCGCAGCGCCGGACTGTTGGCGATGACGCCCTCGCGCATGCCCTCGACCAACGCCGAGGCGACCTGCCACAACGGGCTCAACGGCGCGTCGCCGCTCAGCGCTTCGAGACGGCTGAAGACTTTGGCCAGATAGCCAAGGTGCGTCTGGTCGTCCTGTTCCCGCAGCAGACCGACCAGAGCCATTTGCAGCATCTGCCGCAATTTGCGCAGTACGTTCGGCAGATCGGGCGGTTCCAGCGCGGCGAGTGCCTCGTCGCCGAGCGGCGCCAGCTCGGGCAGTGGCGGGCTGAACAGGCTGGTTTCCGCCAGCAGGCTTTCACCGCGAGCGCTGCGCAGATCGTTGATCAGCGGCAGCACCACCAGCGGCAGGTCGCGGCGGGCGCTCTGCACGCGGTCGAGGTAAAGCGGCAATTGCCCCAAGGCTTGCAGCATCAGGTGCAAGGCTTCGTCGCGGTGCGGTACACGATCATGTTGCAGGGCTTCGACCAAGTGCTCCATTTCTTCGGCCAGTAACGCTGCGCCGTAGAACTCGACCATTTGCAGACTGCCGTGGACCTGATGAATGTACGCCAGGCACTCGTCCAGACCGGGGAAGGCCTGCGGATCGTCGAGCACGGCTTCGATCGCCTGATGCGCCAGCTTCAGCGTTTCGGCAATTTCGCCCTTGACCCATTCCAGGGCCACGTAGTCGTGCCGATCACCCATAACCACTCCACTCACGCTTTATCTGTCGCCGCCGGCAAGGTGAAACCGGACACCGAACGGCGCAACTGACTGGCCATTTTCGCCAGGTTGCCGATGCTCTCGGCGGTGGCCGTGGACCCCGACGAAGTCTGCGACGTGATCTGCTGGATCACGTTCATCGTCAGCGAGATCTGCCCGGCCGAAGACGTCTGCTGTTGCGCCGCGTTGGAAATGCTCTGGATCAAAGCCGCGAGGGTCTTGGACACGCCTTCGATTTCTTCCAGGGCCACACCGGCATCCTGCGCCAGTCGCGCGCCGCGCACCACTTCGGTGGTGGTCTGCTCCATGGAAATCACCGCTTCGTTGGTGTCGGCCTGAATCGCCCGCACCAGGGTTTCGATCTGCCGGGTCGCGGCGGACGAACGCTCGGCCAGCCGCTGCACTTCGTCGGCAACCACGGCAAAACCGCGCCCGGCATCACCGGCCATCGATGCCTGGATCGCTGCGTTGAGGGCGAGGATGTTGGTCTGGTCGGCGATGTCATCGATCAGGCTGACGATGTCGCCGATTTCCTGGGACGACTCGCCGAGGCGCTTGATGCGCTTGGCTGTGTCCTGAATCTGTTCGCGGATGTTGTCCATGCCGTGGATGGTGTTGTGCACCACCTCGTTGCCTTTGTTGGCGATTTCCACGGAACGCTCGGCCACCGCCGACGATTCGGCAGCGTTGGCCGAGACTTGATCGATGGACTCGGCCATGTCGCTGATGGCTGTCGAGGCTTCGGAAATCTGCTGCGCCTGTTGCTCCGAGGCCTGGGCCAGGTGCATGGCGGTGGCTTGGGTTTCCTGCACCGCAGCGGCAACCTGGCCGGCGGTGAGGTTGATGGTCGCCACAAGATCGCGCAACTGGTCGACGGAATAGTTGATCGAGTCGGCGATGGTGCCGGTGAAGTCTTCGGTCACCGAAGCGGTCACGGTGAGGTCGCCATCGGCGAGGTCTTCGATTTCGTCGAGCAGGCGCATGATCGCGTTCTGGTTGCGCTCGTTCTTCTCGGCGGTTTCACGCAATTGGCGATTGGTTTCACGGACCATGACCAGACCGATGAGGATGATCGAGGCCAGCGCCAGCAAGCCCAGCACATAGCCGCCAATGGTGTCGGTGTTGCGCCCGCCGGCCAGGTGCTCGAACCCGGTGGCCAGATGCGAGGCTTCGTCGAGCAGGGTTTGCGAGAGGGTGAAGATGTTGCTCGCCGATTCGCGCACCTTGAACAGCTCTGGCGAAGTTTCGAGGATTTCATCCACGGAGCCGGAAACGAACTGGAACAGCTCGGAGATTTCGCTCAAACGCGCACGGGCGTCGCGGTCTTCGACCTGGCTGATTTTCAGCGCCGGGTTGCCCTGCAACATGCCGTTGAGCACCAGACCGAAACGCGCGGCATCACGACCAAAGGCATCGGCGGCCTGCTGCGAGTTTTCGTCACCGGCGAGCACGGTGTTGACCGCGCCAAGAATGCGTTCAGCCAGTAGCGACTGCCGTTGCGCCATCGCCACCTGCGCCGCCGGGGCGCCGCGCTGGAGCAGGATTTCCACGACTTTTTCGTATTCGATCTGCAACTGCGGCACGGTTTCGGCCAGCGTTGCGGCGACCTGATGCAGCGACAGCACGGTCTGTTCGCTGCTGAGGATCGCATCGGTGTTTTTCAGCAGGCGTTCCCAATCCATTTGCACCGCGCGCATTTCCGGGCGCACGGCGACGGGTGCCGGTGGCAGGCCGGTGTTCGGGTCACCCTTTTTCAGGTAACCCCAGCGCTGGGCAAAATCGTTGCGCGCATCACTGAGCAGTTTGAAGGCGGCCGCCTTGCCCGCCGCCGCTTCGGTGGCGTTCTTGGCGATGCGTTGCGAGAGCACCCGCAGTTCGCCGGCATGGCCGATGTACTGCTTGTCGTAGTTCGCCTGGGTGTTGAGGTACGCGAAGTTGGCGAACAGCAGCATGATGAACACGATCAGTGCGATAAACAGCACGATGATCTGCGCGCGACTGCGCGATGCTTCTGCCGACTTGCCTGTTTTTGCTTTTGTCATCGGTCCTCGCCTTAACCCACACCTTTGAGGCCTGCTGCAATCCCTGTGGGAAGCAACCTCATGATGAAGAAATTTTGTGGCGAGGGGATTTATCCCCGATGGGTCGCGCAGCGGCCCCAAAAACCTGAGTCGTATCGGCTACATCTCAAATACAGGTCTTGGGTCGGCTTAGCCAACCATCGGGGATAAATCCCCTCGCCACAGGTCTGTCTGACCCACAATTTTCCTGATCACATGGCCCATTCCACCCAATGGGTTCTGTGTTGTTCCTGCTATAGAGCCACACCCATGAACACCGGAGACCTGGCCAGTGCAAACAGGCTGAACACCCGCCAGTTCTGTTCACGGCGGAAATAACCTTTGACGAATTCGGCCTTGGAGCCCTGACGCTTGCTGATCGACAGCGGCTCGAAACTGCCCTGGTCGAAATGCTGCAAGCCGATGACTTCGTCGACCATTACCCCGGCGAACACGTCTTCATGCTCCACCACCAATACCCGCCGCTGTTTGCGCAGCGGCGACAGTTCATGGCCGAAGAAGCCGCACAGGTCCATGATCGGCAGCAGCCGCCCGCGCAGATTGGCCACACCCTTGACCCACGGCTTGACCCCGGGCAACTGGGTGAAGCGCGGTTCATGCAGGACTTCGCTGACTTCGCCCATCGGCGCCACATACCAATGCTCGCCGAGGCGAAAGCCGATGCCGCTCCAGCGATCCGGGCGCGCCGCTTGCGACGGCAGGTCGGCTGCCAGCAGGCGGCAGCGCTGGTCGATCTGCCAGAGCAGTTCGAACGCGGTCAGCGATTCGTTCATGATCGCGCGATCAGCCGTTGAGTACGTTGTTCAGGGTCTTGATCAGGGTGTCTTCGTCGACCGGTTTGGTCAGGTAATCCTTGGCGCCCTGGCGGGTGCCCCAGACCTTGTCGGTTTCCTGATCCTTGGTGGTGATGATGATCACTGGGATGTGCGCCGTGTCGGCATCCTTGGTCAGCTGACGGGTCGCCTGAAAACCGTTGAGGCCGGGCATGACGATGTCCATCAGCACCGCGTCGGGTTTTTCCTGACGGGCCAGGGCCACGCCGTCGGCGCCGTTCTCGGCCTTGAGCACTTCATGGCCGTGCTTTTCGAGCATGCCGGTGAGTTTGTACATTTCAGTCGGCGAATCATCGACGATCAGGATACGTGCCATGGTCTTCCCCATTTTTCTGGTCGACTGCCGGCCCGCTGGCCGAGCGTCACTGTGCGTGTCTTACTGCGGCAAAACGGCGGCGAAGCCCGGAACATGGGCCTGGATCGCGTTGAGCAGTTCTTCTTTGCTGAACGGCTTGGTCAGAAACTGATCAGAGCCGACAATCCGCCCCTTGGCCTTGTCGAACAGACCGTCCCTGGACGACAGCATGATCACCGGCGTCGCCTTGAAGGCGCTGTTGTTCTTGATCAGGGCGCAGGTCTGATAACCGTCCAGACGCGGCATCATGATGTCGACGAAGATGATTCCGGGATGGTGGTCGGCGATCTTCGCCAGCGCATCGAAACCGTCGATGGCGGTGATCACTTCGCAACCGACATTCTTCAACAATGTTTCGGCGGTGCGGCGAATCGTTTTCGAGTCGTCGATCACCATGACCTTCAAGGCGCTGGACTGCTGTTCCATAAGAGGGTTCTACCGTCGCCTTTGCGAATCAAATTGTCCGTTTTGCTGTGAATAATGGCCTGAAACCCTTGAAACCCATGGGGCGGCGCGATCTGCCAGCCTTTTTAGCACAGTCTCCAGATGCAATCTATCGACGGGTTTTTCCTTGACCCGAAACCCGCCCGGCGCCACTCTGGCGGCACTTTTTCAATACCGATCCGGTAGCCAAATTTCGAGGAAAACCCAATGAGCGTTCGCGTCGGGATTGTCATGGACCCTATCGCCAGCATCTCCTATAAAAAGGATAGCTCGCTGGCCATGCTGCTGGCCGCGCAGAAGCGTGGCTGGGAACTGTTCTACATGGAACAGAAAGACCTGTATCAGGCCGAAGGCCAGGCGCGGGCGCGGATGAGCCCGCTGAAAGTCTTCGCCAACCCGGACAAATGGTTCGAACTGGACGCCGAACAGGACAAGCTGCTGAGCGACCTGGACGTGATCCTGATGCGCAAGGATCCGCCGTTCGACATGGAATTCGTCTATTCCACTTATCTGCTGGAACAGGCCGAAGCCGCTGGCGTGCTGGTGGTGAACAAGCCGCAGAGCCTGCGCGACTGCAATGAAAAATTGTTCGCTACGCTGTTTCCGCAGTGCACGCCGCCGACCATCGTCAGCCGCCGCCCGGACGTATTGCGTCAGTTCGCCGACCATCATGGTGACGTGATCCTCAAACCGCTGGACGGCATGGGCGGTTCGTCGATCTTCCGCCACACCGCCGGCCACCCGAACCTCTCGGTGATCCTCGAAACCCTGACTCTGCACGGCAAGCAGCAAATCATGATTCAGGGCTACCTGCCGGCGATCGTCGATGGCGACAAGCGCATCCTGATGATCGATGGCGAGCCGGTGGATTACTGCCTGGCGCGGATCCCGGCCATGGGCGAAACCCGTGGCAACCTCGCCGCCGGTGGCCGTGGCGAAGCACGTCCGCTGACCGAAAAGGATCGCTGGATCGCCGCCCAGGTCGGCCCGACCCTGCGCGAGAAAGGCCTGCTGTTCGTCGGCCTCGACGTGATCGGCGAGCACCTGACCGAAATCAACGTCACCAGCCCGACCTGCATCCGCGAAATCGACAATGCGTTCGGCACTGATATCGGCGGGATGCTGATGGATGCTATCGAAAAGCAGCTGCAAGCTTCGAGCCGCAAGCCACAAGCTTGAAGCCGGCCCGCGTCAGCTTGAAGCTTGAAGCTTGAAGCTGCCCCTATGCAGCTTGTCGCTTGAAGCTCGTAGCTTGCAGCTAAAAACCAACATTGCGTTATCATGCCGAGCCCAAAAAACGCGATGTTGGTTTTTCTACGATGACTCTGCCGTCCGATCTGCCCGCTGAACTCGCCCATCGTGGCGTGCGCCCGGCCGATCGCCTCGGTTTTACCCTGTTTCTCGCGGCGCTGATTCACCTGGCGCTCCTGCTCGGCGTCGGCTTCACCATGGTCGAGCCGCAGCAGATCAGCAAAACCCTGGAAATCACCCTGGCCACCTTCAAGGCCGAGAAGAAGCCGGAAAAGGCAGATTTTCTCGCTCAGGAAAACCAGGAAGGCAGCGGCACGCTGGACAAGAAAGCCCTGCCCAAGACCACCGAAGTCGCGCCGTTCCAGGACAATCAGGTCAAAAAGGTCACCCCGCCGCCCGCCGCCAAGCCAGTCGTGCAGGAAGCCGCCCCGAAGGCAGCGGTGACCACCGTCGCGCCGAAACCGAAAAAGGCGCCGACCAAGAAAGAAGAAAGCAAAACCGAAGTCAAACCGACCGTCGACGCGCCGGTGTTCGACAGCTCGCAGTTGTCCAGCGACATCGCCAGTCTCGAGGCGGAGCTGGCCAAGGAACAACAGCTGTACGCCAAGCGCCCGCGCATCCACCGCTTGAGCGCGGCCTCGACCATGCGCGACAAGGGCGCTTGGTACAAGGACGACTGGCGCAAGAAGGTTGAGCGCATCGGCAACCTCAACTACCCCGAAGAAGCCCGACGCAAGCAGATCTACGGCAATTTGCGCCTGATGGTCTCGATCAACCGCGACGGTTCGCTGTATGAAGTGCTGGTGCTGGAATCCTCCGGCCAGCCGCTGCTCGATCAGGCGGCGCAGCGCATCGTCCGCCTGGCCGCGCCGTTTGCACCGTTTACCGGCGATCTGTCGGACATCGACCGCCTGGAAATCATCCGCACCTGGAAATTTGCCCGGGGTGACAAGCTCTCAAGCAATTAAAGACCCTTCAAACCCTGTGGGAGCGAGCCTGCTCGCGAATGCGGTGTGTCATTCAATATTAATGTGACTGATCCACCGCATTCGCGAGCAGGCTCGCTCCCACATTGGAATTGTGTTGTCAGCATCTCCAGCTTGTCAGTTCGCCCCTCGAACGCCACACTAGCGCTCATGAAAAACGTCAGCCCCAGCTACCTCAAGCATCACTTCCTGATCGCCATGCCACACATGGCCGACCCGAACTTTGCCCACACCTTGACCTACATCGTCGAGCACACGGCCAATGGCGCGATGGGGCTGGTGGTCAATAGGCCGCAAGACTTGAACCTGGCCGACATCCTCGAACAGCTGCGCCCGGACATCGAGCCGCCGGCGCGTTGCCAGGATGTGCCGATCTTCATCGGCGGGCCGGTGCAGACCGATCGCGGTTTTGTCCTGCACCCGGCGGGCCAGACCTTCCAGGCCACCGCGCAACTGGACGGCGACCTGGCCCTGTCGACTTCGCAGGACGTGCTGTTCGCCATCGCTGACGGCGTCGGCCCCGCGCAGAGCCTGATCACCCTCGGTTACGCCGGTTGGGAAGCCGGGCAACTGGAAGCCGAACTGGCCGACAACGCCTGGCTGACCTGCCCGTTCAACGCCGACATACTCTTCAACACCCGCAGCGAATTGCGCCTGGAAGCGGCGGCGCGGCACTTGGGCATCGATCTCAATCTGCTCACCAGCCAGGCGGGTCACGCCTGATGGCCCTGCGCCTGATTCTCGGCTTCGACTACGGCACCAAACAGATCGGCGTCGCGGTCGGCCAGGTCATCACCGGCCAGGCCCGCGAGCTGTGCACCCTCAAAGCACAGAATGGCGTGCCGAACTGGGATCAGGTCGAAGCGCTGATAAAAGAATGGAAACCCGACGCCGTAGTGGTCGGCCTGCCGTTGAACATGGACGGCACACCCAGTGAGATGTGCGTACGCGCGGAGAAATTCGCCCGCCGCCTCAACGGCCGCTACAACCTGCCCTTCTATACCCACGACGAACGCCTGACCACTTTCGAAGCCAAGGGCGAGCGACTGGTGCGTGGCGGGCAGAAAGGCAGTTACCGCGACAACCCGGTGGACGCCATCGCCGCTGCCCTGCTGCTGCAGGGCTGGCTCGATGAAAACACTGCATTGTTTGAATCCTGACAAGCGCTTCGGCGCTTTTCTTTTGGTTATAAACCGAGCTTCGTCCGGGAGGACGCAGCGCGGAATCACGAAGGAGCAACCATGAGCCTGCCCAATCCCGCCGATCTGATCAGCCAGATGGCGACCCGCCTCAAGGCGCACCTTGCCCAGCGTGACATCAGCGAACCGCGTTACATCGGCATCCGCACCGGCGGCATCTGGGTCGCGCAGGCGCTGCTCAAGGAACTGGCCAGCGATGCGCCACTGGGCACGCTGGATGTGTCCTTCTACCGCGACGACTTCAGCCAGAACGGCCTGCACCCGCAAGTGCGCCCGTCCGCCCTGCCCTTCGAGATCGAAGGCCAGCATCTGGTGCTGATCGACGACGTGCTGATGAGCGGTCGGACCATTCGCGCCGCCATGAATGAACTGTTCGATTACGGCCGCCCGGCCAGCGTCACCCTGGTCTGCCTGCTGGACCTGGACGCCGGCGAGTTGCCGATCCGCCCGAACGTGGTCGGCGCCACCCTGACCCTGGCCGGCAACCAGCGGGTCAAGTTGTCCGGCCCCGAGCCGCTGACGCTCGAACTGCAAGACGTCACCCTTTAATCCGCCCTATTGAGAGTCCCCCTCGCGATGACGCCTCTAGATACCAAGCGCCCGCTGCAGCTCAATGATCAGGGCCAGCTGCGCCACTTCCTCTCGCTCGACGGCCTGCGCCGCGAGTTGCTGACGGAAATCCTCGACACTGCCGACTCGTTCCTTGAAGTCGGTGCCCGGGCGGTGAAGAAAGTTCCGTTGCTGCGCGGCAAGACCGTGTGCAACGTGTTCTTCGAAAACTCCACGCGCACCCGCACCACGTTTGAACTGGCGGCCCAACGGTTGTCGGCAGACGTGATCACCCTCAACGTGTCGACATCGTCGGCGAGCAAGGGCGAAACGCTGCTCGATACCCTGCGCAACCTTGAAGCGATGGCCGCAGACATGTTCGTCGTCCGCCACGGCGACTCGGGCGCGGCGCACTTCATCGCCGAGCATGTCTGCCCGCAAGTGGCGATCATCAACGGCGGCGACGGCCGGCATGCGCACCCGACCCAGGGCATGCTCGACATGCTCACCATCCGTCGGCACAAGGGCGGTTTCGAAAACCTTTCGGTAGCGATCGTCGGCGACATCCTGCATTCGCGGGTGGCGCGCTCGAACATGCTCGCGCTGAAGACCCTCGGCTGCCCGGACATCCGCGTGATCGCGCCGAAAACCCTGCTGCCGATCGGCATCGAGCAATACGGCGTCAAGGTCTACACCGACATGGCTGAAGGCCTGAAAGACGTCGACGTGGTGATCATGCTGCGCCTGCAGCGCGAGCGCATGACCGGCGGCCTGCTGCCCAGCGAAGGCGAATTCTACCGCCTGTTCGGCCTGACCACCGCACGTCTGGCCGGGGCCAAACCCGATTGCATCGTCATGCACCCGGGGCCGATCAACCGTGGCGTGGAGATCGAGTCGGCGGTGGCCGACGGCCCGCACTCGGTGATCCTCAATCAAGTGACCTACGGCATCGCGATTCGTATGGCAGTGCTGTCCATGGCCATGAGCGGGCAGACTGCGCAACGTCAATTCGAGCAGGAGAACGCCCAGTGAAGCTCAGCATTCTCGGCGCACGCGTCATTGATCCCAGCAGCGGCCTGGATCAAATCACCGACATCCACGTTGAAGCCTGCAAGATCGTCGCCCTCGGCGCCGCACCGGCCGGTTTCAGCGCAGTAGAAACCATCGATGCCCAAGGTCTGGTCGCCGCACCGGGGCTGGTTGACCTCAATGTTGCCCTGCGCGAGCCGGGCTACAGCCGCAAAGGCTCGATCGTCAGCGAAACCCGCGCCGCCGCTGCCGGTGGCGTGACCAGCCTGTGCTGCCCGCCGAAGACCAAACCGGTGCTCGACACCTCCGCTGTGGCCGAACTGATCCTCGACCGCGCCCGCGAAGCCGGCAACACCAAGGTGTTCCCGATCGGCGCGCTGAGCAAAGGTCTCGATGGCGAGCAACTGGCCGAACTGGTGGCCCTGCGCGACGCCGGTTGCGTGGCGTTCGGCAACGGTCTGGAGAGCTTCCGCAACAGCCGCACCCTGTGCCGGGCGCTGGAATACGCGGCGACTTTCGACCTGACGGTGATCTTCAACTCGCAGGATCACGATCTGGCTGAGGGCGGTCTCGCCCACGAAGGCGCGGTCGCCAGTTTCCTGGGTCTGCCGGGTATTCCGGAAACCGCCGAAACCGTGGCGCTTGCTCGCGATCTGCTGCTGGTCGAGCAGACCGGCGTGCGTGCGCATTTCAGCCAGCTGACCAGTGCACGGGGTGTGGCGCTGATTGCTCAGGCGCAGGCCCGTGGCTTGAAGGTAACGGCGGATGTTGCGTTGTATCAGCTGATCCTGACTGACGAAGCGCTGATCGACTTCAACAGCCTTTATCACGTGCAACCACCGCTGCGCACCCGTGCCGACCGCGATGGTCTGCGTGAAGCGGTGAAATCCGGGGTGGTCTCGGCCATCTCCAGCCATCACCAGCCCCACGAGCGTGACGCCAAACTGGCCCCGTTCGGCGCCACCGAGCCGGGCATCAGCAGTGTTGAGTTGCTGCTGCCCTTGGCAATGACCCTGGTCGAGGATGGTTTGCTCGACTTGCCGACGCTGTTGGCGCGTCTGAGCGCAGGCCCGGCCGAAGCACTGCGTCTGCCGGCGGGAAAACTGGCGGTAGGCGGTGCGGCGGATATCGTGCTGTTCGATCCGAAGTCTTCGACGGTGGCCGGTGAACACTGGCTGTCGAAGGGCGAGAACTGCCCGTTCATCGGGCACAGTCTGCCGGGCGTGGTGCGCTATACGCTGGTGGATGGGCGGATCACCCACCAGGCATGACCTGCTGCTGAGGGAGATTGTGGCGAGGGGATTTATCCCCGTTCGGCTGCGTAGCAGTCGCGAAGCCATTGCACGCGGTGGAACAAATCCACCGCGTTCTCGGATTCAGGACCGCTTCGCGGCCCAACGGGGATAAATCCCCTCGCCACTATTTACTGGAAGGCGCCGCGATTCTGCGCGTTGCGCACCGACACCTGATCGTTCAGCGTCCAGAAGTCATACAGCACGCCAATAAAGAACAACCCGCCGGTCAGCAGATACAGCAGGCCGCTGATCCATTTGCCCTGATACATCCGGTGCACGCCGAACACACCGAGGAAAGTCAGCAGAATCCACGCGACGTTGTACTCGATCGGCCCGGCGGCAAAGCGCAGGTCGGCCTCGCGATCCATCGCTGGGATCAGGAACAGGTCGATCAGCCAGCCAATCCCCAGCAAACCGAAGGTGAAGAACCAGATCGTTCCGGTCACCGGCTTGCCGTAATAAAAGCGGTGCGCGCCGGTGAATCCGAAAATCCACAGCAGGTAGCCGATGACTTTGCTGTGAGTGTCTTTTTCTTTCACGCGGGGGAGCTGATAGCTGTTCATTAAGACCTCATTGCACTCGATAGATAAATATTCTTCATTTCTTTGTGACTTTTTTACAGGTGGCCGACGTATGGCAAATGTTACCGTTGCTAGCGCGAAACCCTTGTAGAACCTGACTTCTGTCGGACAATTGCGTACTTTTTTAGCGTTTTTGGTTCCGTAGCCGGCGGAATGAATCGATGAACGGCCTCGGAACGGCAAAAAAAGCTGTTATAAAGTTGCGCGCTATCACTTATGAGCCACGCCTAATGCGACCATTTTTCAAGACATGGCTGACTATTTGCCTATTAATGCCACTGGCCGCCCACGCCACCAATCGTGAGCAACGTCTTCCCAACGTCAACGGCTTCACCCCGAAATCCCATGCTTCGGCTCCCTCGAGCAAAAGCAGCAAGAGCAAGACCACCACGCTGAGCAGCAAGAGCCGCAGCAAGCTGGTGCCACCGATGGCGAGCAAGGAAAGCAGCAATGTGCTGAGCCGTGCGGTAAACGTCCTCGGTACACCTTATCGTTGGGGCGGCAGCAGCCCAAGTAAAGGCTTCGATTGCAGCGGTCTGGTGAAATACGCGTTCAACGACGCTACTTTCGACCTGCCACGCACCTCCAATGCCATGGCCAGCGGTCACGGCGAGAAAGTCGAGCGCAAGGATCTGAAGCCGGGCGATCTGATTTTCTTCAACATCAAGAGCCGTCGGGTCAACCATGTTGCCATCTACCTGGGCAACGACCGCTTCATCCACGCCCCGCGCCGGGGCAAAGCGGTGAGCATCGACACGCTGAACAAGCCGTACTGGGAAAAGCATTACGTCGTCGCCAAGCGCGTGTTGCCGAAAGAACAGAGCCAGATGCGCGTGGTTCAACGCTAAAAGATCAAAAGATCGCAGCCTTCGGCAGCTCCTACACTGGGATCAGCGTTTCTCTGTAGGAGCTGCCGAAGGCTGCGATCTTTTGCTTTTGGCGGTTAAAAATTATCCGGCGTACGCGCTTTTTCCCGCGCATGCTCGCGGCTGATCAAGCCCTTGGTCACCAGATCCTTCAGGCACATGTCCAGTGTCTGCATCCCCAGCGACCCGCCCGTCTGAATCGCCGAATACATCTGCGCCACCTTGTCCTCGCGGATCAGATTCCGGATCGCCGACGTCCCCAACATGATTTCATGCGCCGCCACCCGCCCGCCGCCGATCTTCTTGATCAATGTCTGCGACACCACCGCCAGCAACGACTCCGAGAGCATCGAACGAACCATGGACTTCTCGTCGCCGGGAAACACGTCGACCACGCGGTCGATGGTCTTCGCCGCCGAGGTCGTGTGCAGCGTGCCGAACACCAGATGCCCGGTCTCAGCGGCGGTCAGCGCCAGGCGAATGGTTTCCAGATCACGCATCTCGCCGACCAGAATCACGTCCGGGTCTTCACGCAGGGCCGAGCGCAGTGCGGTGGCGAAGCTGCGGGTATCGCGGTGGACTTCGCGCTGATTGATCAGGCATTTGCGCGATTCGTGGACGAACTCGATGGGGTCTTCGATGGTGAGAATGTGGTGATGGCGATGGGTGTTGAGGTAATCGATCATCGCCGCCAGCGTGGTCGACTTGCCGGAGCCGGTCGGCCCGGTGACCAGGACCAGCCCGCGCGGCGCATCGGTGATCTTGCGGAAAACATCGCCCATGGCGAGGTCTTCCATGCTCAGCACTTTCGACGGAATGGTTCGGAACACCGCTCCGCCGCCACGGTTCTGGTTGAAGGCGTTGACCCGAAAGCGCGCCACGCCGGGTACATCGAAGGAAAAATCCGTTTCCAGATTTTTCTCGAATTCGATGCGCTGGGTGTCGTTCATGATGTCGTAGATCAGATCGTGCACTTGCTTGTGATCCAGCGCCGGCAGATTGATCCGTCGCACGTCGCCATCGACGCGAATCATCGGCGGCAGGCCGGCCGACAGGTGCAGGTCGGAAGCGCCCTGTTTGGCGCTGAAGGCCAGCAGTTCAGTGATATCCATAGCGTCCCTCAATTCCAGTAGAATGCCGCGAACCTACAGACCGCCGGCGCCTCTTGATGTCCACGATAGCAGACAACATCCTTCAGGTTAGTTCGCGCATCCAGGCAGCGGCCAAAGCTGCGCACCGCGACGAAAACAGCATCCATTTGCTCGCCGTGAGCAAGACCAAACCCGCCCAGGCCCTGCGGGAAGCCTATGCGGCGGGCCTGCGCGACTTCGGCGAAAACTACTTGCAGGAAGCCTTGGGCAAACAGCTGGAGCTGGCCGACCTGCCCTTGATCTGGCACTTCATCGGCCCCATTCAATCGAACAAGACTCGCGCGATTGCCGAGCATTTCGACTGGGTGCACTCCGTGGATCGTCTGAAAATTGCCCAACGCCTGTCCGAACAACGCCCGGCCGAACTGCCGCCACTGAACATCTGCATTCAGGTCAATGTCAGCGGCGAGGCGAGCAAATCCGGTTGCACCCCGGTCGATCTGCCAGCGCTGGCCGAGGCCATCAGCGCGTTGCCACGCTTGAAACTGCGCGGACTGATGGCGATTCCCGAGCCGACCGAGGAGCGCGCCGAACAGGACGCTGCCTTCGCCGCCGTGCAGGTACTGCAGGCGAGCCTCGCTCTGCCGCTCGACACACTGTCCATGGGCATGAGCCACGACCTCGAGTCAGCCATCGCCCAAGGCGCCACCTGGGTGCGGATCGGAACCGCGCTGTTTGGCGCCAGAGATTATTCCCAGTCTTGAACGTTTCCAGATAAGGACCACACATGAGCAACACACGTATTGCGTTTATCGGTGCGGGCAACATGGCGGCCAGTCTGATTGGCGGCTTGCGCGCCAAAGGTCTGGAAGCGGCGCAGATCCGCGCCAGCGATCCGGGCGAAGACACCCGCGCCAAAGTCAGCGCCGAACACGGCATCGAAACCTTCGCTGACAACGCCCAGGCCATCGACGGCGTCGGTGTCATCGTCCTGGCGGTCAAGCCACAGGCGATGAAAGCCGTGTGCGAGGCGATTCGCCCGAGCCTCAAACCGAACCAACTGGTGGTGTCGATCGCCGCCGGCATCACCTGCGCGAGCATGACTGCATGGCTCGGCGAGCAGCCGATCGTGCGCTGCATGCCGAACACTCCGGCGCTGCTGCGTCAGGGTGTCAGCGGTTTGTACGCGACCAGCGAAGTAACCGCCGAGCAGCGTCAGCAAGCCGAAGAGCTGCTGTCCGCCGTCGGCATCGCCCTGTGGCTGGACGAGGAGCAGCAACTGGACGCAGTCACCGCAGTGTCCGGCTCCGGCCCGGCGTACTTCTTCCTGCTGATCGAAGCCATGACCGCCGCCGGCGTCAAGCTTGGCCTGCCAAAAGAGATCGCTGAGCAACTGACCGTGCAGACTGCTCTGGGCGCCGCGCACATGGCGGTGTCCAGCGATGTCGATGCAGCCGAATTGCGTCGCCGCGTGACCTCGCCGAATGGCACCACGGAAGCTGCGATCAAATCATTCCAGGCTGGCGGCTTCGAAGCGCTGGTTGAAACCGCACTCGGCGCCGCCGCGCACCGCTCGGCCGAAATGGCCGAACAACTGGGCAAATAAAGGAGCCTTACATGATCGGATTGAACACCGCAGCGGTTTACGTGCTGCAAACCCTCGGCAGCCTGTACCTGCTGATCGTGCTGCTGCGCTTCGTCCTGCAACTGGTGCGGGCGAACTTCTACAACCCGCTGTGCCAGTTTGTGGTCAAGGCCACTCAGCCGCTGCTCAAGGCTTTGCGCCGGATCATCCCGAGCCTGTTCGGCCTCGACATGTCGTCGCTGGTGCTGGCGATTCTGGTGCAACTGCTGCTGATGGCGCTGACCCTGCTGCTGACCTACGGCACCACTGGCAACCCGCTGCAACTGGTGATCTGGTCGCTGATCGGCGTCACTGCACTGTTCCTGAAGATCTTCTTCTTCGCCCTGATCATCAGCGTGATTCTGTCGTGGGTTGCACCGGGCAGCCACAACCCGGGCGCTGAGCTGGTCAACCAGATCTGCGAACCGGCGCTGGCACCGTTCCGCCGCTTCCTGCCGAACCTCGGCGGCCTGGACCTGTCGCCGATCTTCGCCTTCCTTGCGCTGAAATTGATCGACATGCTGGTGATCAACAATCTGGCGGCGATGACGATGATGCCGGAGATTCTGCGTTTGCTGATGTAAGCCAGTGCGTTCGGTCTGACTGACCGAGTCGCCTTTTTCGCGAGCAGGCTCGCTCCCACATTGGAATGCATTTCAACTGTGGGAGCGAGCCTGCTCGCGAATGGCTGCACCTCGGTCCGAAGCGAAAACGCCGGACCTGATCGTTGCTTGCCGCTAACCCCCCCGGTCTTTAGACTTACGCCTCATTTCAACGAGAGCAGGGTCGATGCCAACTGCCTTTCCCGCCGATTCTGTTGGTCTGGTAACGCCGCAAACCGCGCATTTCAGCGAACCGCTGACGCTGGCCTGTGGCCGTTCGCTGGCCGCTTATGACCTGATTTATGAAACCTACGGCACGCTGAACGCCCAGGCGAGCAACGCCGTGCTGATCTGCCACGCGCTGTCCGGTCATCATCACGCCGCTGGTTATCACAGCGTCGACGACCGCAAGCCCGGTTGGTGGGACAGCTGCATCGGCCCCGGCAAGCCGATCGACACCAACAAGTTCTACGTGGTCAGCCTGAACAACCTCGGCGGCTGCAACGGCTCCACCGGGCCGAGCAGTATCAACCCGGAGACCGGCAAGCCGTTCGGCGCCGATTTCCCGGTGCTCACCGTCGAAGACTGGGTGCACAGCCAAGCGCGTCTGGCTGACCTGCTCGGCATCCGCCAGTGGGCGGCAGTGATCGGCGGCAGCCTCGGCGGCATGCAGGCCCTGCAATGGACCATCACCTACCCGGATCGCGTGCGGCACTGCCTTGCGATCGCCTCGGCGCCGAAATTGTCGGCGCAGAACATCGCCTTCAACGAAGTCGCGCGTCAGGCGATCCTCACCGATCCGGAATTCCACGGCGGCTCGTTCCAGGAAGCCGGCGTAATCCCCAAGCGCGGGCTGATGCTGGCGCGCATGGTCGGGCACATCACCTATCTGTCCGATGATTCCATGGGCGAGAAATTCGGCCGTGGCCTGAAGAGCGAAAAGCTCAACTACGACTTCCACAGTGTCGAGTTCCAGGTCGAAAGCTACCTGCGTTATCAGGGCGAAGAGTTCTCCGGGCGCTTCGATGCCAACACTTATCTGTTGATGACCAAAGCGCTGGATTACTTCGATCCGGCGGCTAACTTCGACGATGACCTGGCGAAAACATTCGAAAACGCCACAGCCAAATTCTGCGTGATGTCGTTCACCACCGACTGGCGCTTCTCCCCGGCGCGCTCGCGGGAGCTGGTGGATGCGCTGATTGCCGCGCGCAAGGACGTCAGTTATCTGGAAATTGACGCGCCCCAGGGCCACGACGCCTTCCTGATTCCGATCCCGCGTTACTTGCAGGCGTTCGGCAATTACATGAACCGCATTTCGTTGTGAGAAAGCCATGAGAGCTGATCTGGAAATCATCCAGGAATGGATCCCCGCCGGCAGCCGCGTCCTTGACCTGGGTTGCGGTGACGGCGAGCTGCTGACCTGGCTGCGCGACAACAAGAACGTCACCGGTTATGGCCTAGAAAACGACGCTGACAACATCGCCGAGTGCGTGGCCAAGGGCATTAACGTCATCGAGCAGGATCTGGACAAAGGCCTGGGCAATTTTGCCAGCAACAGTTTCGACATCGTCGTCATGACCCAGGCCCTGCAAGCGGTGCATTACCCGGACAAGATCCTCGACGAAATGCTCCGGGTCGGCCGTCAGTGCATCATCACCTTCCCCAACTTCGGCCACTGGCGCTGCCGCTGGTATCTGGCGAGCAAGGGCCGCATGCCGGTCTCGGAATTCCTGCCCTACACCTGGTACAACACGCCGAACATCCACTTCTGCACCTTCGAGGATTTCGAAGAACTGTGCCGCGAACGTGATGCGAAGGTCATTGATCGGCTTGCCGTGGATCAACAGCACCGCCACGGGTGGGCCAGTAAGCTATGGCCTAATCTGTTAGGTGAAATCGGTATCTACCGCGTCAGCAGTCCGCAGCTGGCGGACCACCGAGTCGCGGTCTGAGCCTGGGCATTTGAAGGAGCACGAACATGAGTCGTCTAGCGTTGCTGTTACTCACCGCCTGCCTGAGCGCCAGCGCCATGGCGGCGGACGTCATCAAAGGTGAACGCAAGGAAACCTTCGGCGACATCACGGTGCACTACAACACTTTCAACTCGACGTTCCTGCAACCGGACATCGCCAAGGCTGCCGAGCTGATCCGCAGCAAGAACCAGGGCGTGATCAACGTCTCGGTGGTCAAGGACGGCAAACCGGTGATCGCCAGCGTCACCGGCACGATCAAGGACCTGACCAGCAACAGCGTGGCGCTGAAATTCCGCCAGGTCACCGAGCAGGGCGCGATCTACTACATCGCCCAGTACCCGGTGCCGCAGCAGGAAACCCGCACCTTTGAAATCAAGGTGCAGAACGGCGACAAGATCAACACCATCAATTTCAACCAAGAACTCTTTCCCGGCGAATGATGAACATCAAGCAGCTCGTACTGGCCAGCCATAACGCCGGCAAACTCAAAGAACTCCAGGCCATGCTCGGCGACTCGGTGCAACTGCGCTCGATTGGCGAGTGGAGCAAGGTCGAGCCGGAAGAAACCGGCCTGTCGTTTGTCGAGAACGCGATCCTCAAGGCCCGCAATGCCGCGCGCATTTCCGGGCTGCCGGCACTGGCCGACGACTCCGGGCTGGCAGTGGATTTCCTTGGCGGTGCGCCGGGCATCTATTCTGCGCGTTATGCCGACGGCCAGGGCGATGCGGCGAACAACGCCAAACTGCTCGATGCGCTGAAGGACGTGCCACAAGCCGAGCGCGGCGCGCAGTTCGTCTGCGTATTGGCACTGGTGCGCCACGCCGATGATCCGCTGCCGATCCTCTGCGAAGGCCTGTGGCACGGGCGCATCCTCAACGCAGCCAGCGGCGCACACGGTTTCGGTTACGACCCGCTGTTCTGGGTGCCGGAGCGCGACTGCTCCAGCGCCGAGCTGAGCCCGGCCGACAAGAACCAGATCAGCCACCGCGCCCGTGCAATGGATCTGCTGCGCCAGCGTCTGGGCTTGAAATGACCACTGATTCTTGCGCGTCGTCGCTGATCATCGGCGGCGCCGCGTCCTCGCCTCGGGCACCGCTGCCCACCCTGCCGCCCCTGGCGCTGTACATCCACATCCCATGGTGTGTGCGCAAATGCCCGTATTGCGATTTCAACTCGCACACCGCCAGCCCGGTGCTGCCGGAGCAGGAATACGTGGACGCGCTGCTGGCCGATCTCGATCAGGATCTGCATGCGGTGTATGGCCGTGAGCTGACTTCGATTTTCTTCGGTGGCGGGACGCCGAGCCTGTTCAGCGCCGAAGCCCTCGGGCGTTTGCTGAAGGGCGTCGAACAGCGCATCCCGTTCGCCGCCGACATCGAAATCACCCTTGAGGCCAATCCGGGCACCTTCGAGCAAGAGAAGTTTGTCGCCTATCGCAAGCTGGGGATCAATCGGCTGTCGATCGGTATCCAGAGCTTTCAGCAAGAAAAGCTGGAGGCCCTCGGCCGCATCCACAACGGTGACGAAGCCGTGCGTGCGGCGGGCATGGCGCGGCAGGCCGGGTTCGATAACTTCAATTTGGACTTGATGCACGGTTTGCCCGATCAGTCGCTGGACGATGCCCTGAGCGATCTGCGCCAGGCCATTGCGCTGAAGCCGACGCACATTTCCTGGTATCAACTGACGCTGGAGCCGAACACGGTGTTCTGGAACCAGCCGCCAGTGCTGCCCGAAGACGACACCCTGTGGGACATTCAGGAAGCTGGGCAGGCGCTGCTGGCCGAGCACGGTTACGCGCAGTACGAAGTTTCGGCGTATGCCCAGGCCGGTCGCCCGGCGCGGCATAACCTCAATTACTGGAGTTTTGGCGATTTCATCGGCATCGGCGCCGGTGCCCATGGCAAGCTGAGTCACCCGGACGGGCGTATCGTGCGCACATGGAAAACCCGCCTGCCGAAGGATTATCTGAACCCGGCGAAAAGCTTTCAGGCCGGCGAGAAATCGCTGAGCAATGACGAGATGCCCTTCGAGTTCCTGATGAACGCCCTGCGCCTGACCGCCGGGGTCGAATCGCGCCTGTATCCGGAGCGCACCGGCCTGTCGCTGGAAACCCTCGCCGAAGGCCGGCGCGAAGCCGAACAAAGCGGCCTGTTGCAGGTCGAACCGTCACGCCTGGCGGCGACCGAACGCGGCCAGCTGTTCCTCAACGACTTGCTGCAACAATTTCTGAACTGACTTCAGCTCAAAGGGAAAACGCATGGATTTGATACTCGACCTGCTGGCCACCGTCTCCCGCTGGAGCCGCAGCAATCTCTCGCAAATCGCTCTGGCGCTGGTCGGTTGCCTGCTGGTGCTGTTCGGCGCTGACTTCAAAGGCTGGGTCGAGCAACGCCTGGGCAGCATCGCCGGCGCCCTGCGCGTGCCCCTGATGGCCCTGCTCTGCCTGATCGGCAGCGGCGCCGCGCTGATCTACGCCACGCCGTGGGTGATCAAAGGCCTGAGCCAGTTCAACAACTACAGCCTGGCGCCGGTGCTGCTGGTGGTACTGGTACTGATCGGCGTGGTTGCTGACCGCCGCTGACCCCGCAAACACCCCAAAACGAAATGTGGGAGCGAGCCTGCTCGCGAAGGCGTCTTGACATCCAACATCATCGTTGATTGTCAGACCGCTTTCGCGAGCAGGCTCGCTCCCACAGTTTTTATTGCGTGATGCTTAAGCGATCTTTTCGAACTTCAGATCCCACACGCCATGGCCAAGGCGTTCGCCACGGCGTTCGAACTTGGTGATCGGGCGTTCGGCCGGGCGCGGGACGCATTTGCCGTCTTCGGCGAGGTTGCGGTAGCCCGGGGCGACGCTCATCACTTCCAGCATGTACTCGGCGTACGGTTCCCAGTCGGTGGCCATGTGCAGAATGCCGCCGACCTTGAGCTTGCTGCGCACCAGTTCGGCGAACGAGGCCTGGACGATGCGGCGCTTGTGGTGGCGGCTCTTGTGCCACGGATCCGGGAAAAACAGCATCAGACGATCGAGGCTGTTGTCGGCGATGCAGCGGTTGAGCACTTCGATCGCGTCGCAATCGTAGACCCGCAGGTTGGTCAGCCCTTGGGTCAGCACGCCATTGAGCAGCGCGCCGACACCCGGGCGGTGCACTTCCACACCGATGAAATCCTGCTCTGGGGCAGCTGCGGCCATTTCCAGCAGCGAGTGGCCCATGCCGAAACCGATTTCCAGCGAGCGCGGTGCCGAGCGGCCGAACACCTGGTCGTAATCGACCGGCGCATCGGCCAGCGGCAGCACGTACAGCGGCGCGCCCTGGTCCAGGCCGCGTTGCTGGCCTTCGGTCATGCGCCCGGCGCGCATCACGAAACTCTTGATGCGGCGGTGTTGGCGCTCGTCGCCTTCGTCCGGCTGGACAGGCGTGTCGTTCGATTCAGTCATCAATGGCTCTTACTTGATCAGACCATCCAGCGGCGAAGAGGCGCTGGCATAAAGTTTTTTCGGCATGCGGCCGGCGAGGTACGCCAGGCGACCAGCGACGATGGCGTGCTGCATGGCTTGCGCCATCATGACCGGTTGCTGGGCGTGGGCGATGGCCGAGTTCATCAGTACGGCGTCGCAACCCAGCTCCATGGCGATGGTCGCGTCGGAAGCGGTACCGACACCGGCATCCACCAGCACCGGGATCTTGGCTTCTTCGAGGATGATCTGCAGGTTGTACGGATTGCAGATACCCAGACCGGAGCCGATCAGACCGGCCAGCGGCATCACGGCGATGCAACCGATTTCCGCCAGTTGCCGGGCGATGATCGGGTCATCGCTGGTGTAGACCATCACGTCGAAGCCTTCCTTGACCAGGGTTTCGGCGGCCTTGAGGGTTTCGATCACGTTGGGGAACAGGGTCTTCTGATCGGCCAGCACTTCCAGCTTCACCAGATTGTGGCCGTCGAGCAGCTCACGCGCCAGGCGGCAGGTGCGCACGGCTTCGATGGCGTCGTAGCAACCGGCAGTGTTCGGCAGGAAGGTGTAGCGATCCGGCGACAGCACTTCGAGCAGGTTCGGCTCGCCTTCGATCTGGCCCAGGTTGGTGCGGCGCACGGCGAAGGTGACGATCTCGGCACCCGAGGCTTCGATGGCCTGGCGGGTTTCTTCCATGTCACGGTACTTGCCGGTACCGACCAGCAAACGCGACTGGTAAGTACGACCGGCCAGCACAAAAGGCTTGTCGCTACGAACGATGCTCATGGGGAATCCTCTTTAAGGGTGAGGGTCTTGCAGAATTCTGTGCCCTTGCGGGCCGCGACAATCAGCCGCCGCCGATGGCGTGGACCACTTCGACGTTGTCGCCGTCGTTCAACGTGGTGTCGGCATGCTGGCTGCGCGGGACGATGTCCAGATTGAGCTCGACCGCCACGCGACGTCCGGCCAGATCCAGACGGGTGATCAGGCCCGCAACGGTTTCACCGTCGGGCAATTCAAAGGACTCGCCGTTCAACTGAATGCGCATGCACAACGCCGCCATCATTTTTAGGGGCTGGCATTCTAGCCCGATCATGACCTAAAGGTCAGTACCAAGCGTCAAGCGGTTGGCTGCAAGCGCCAAGCAGCGAGGCCGAGGCAAACCCAACCGACGAGAAACGCGAGGCCACCAAACGGCGTGATGATGCCGAGTTTGCTGATGCCGGTCATGGTCAGCAGATACAGGCTGCCGGAGAACAACACAATGCCGACGGTGAAGGACAGGCCGGCCCAAGTAATCAGGCGCCCTTGAATCTGCGTGGCCAGCAGCGCAACGCCGAACAGCGCGAGTGTGTGCACCAGTTGGTAGGTGACGCCGGTGTGGAAAATCGTCAGGTATTCCGGCGTCAGACGGTTTTTCAGGCCGTGGGCGGCAAACGCACCGAGCGCAACACCGGTGAATCCGAAAAAAGCGGCCAGCATCAAAAAGCCACGCAGCATGGGGAACTCCAGTCAGACGCCATCGGCAGGGTCTGTATAATGGCCCGCTCCACGGGTTCGGCCAAGCCATCTCTATGCTGCGTTCAATTTTCCGTCGTCTCACGAAGGCTCTGCTCTGGTTCGCCGGCGGCAGCGTCTTGCTGGTGCTGGTGTTCCGCTTCGTGCCACCGCCAGGCACGGCGTTGATGGTCGAGCGCAAGGTGGAATCCTGGGTCGACGGCGAGCCGATTGACCTGCAGCGCACCTGGAAACCGTGGAACGAGATCTCCGATGACCTGAAAGTGGCGGTAATTGCTGGCGAAGACCAGAAATTCCCCGAGCACTGGGGCTTTGATCTGCGCGCGATTCAGGCCGCTCTGGCCCACAACGAGCTGGGCGGCTCGATTCGCGGCGCCAGCACCTTGAGCCAACAGGTGTCGAAAAACCTCTTTCTGTGGTCGGGTCGCAGTTATCTGCGCAAAGGCCTGGAAGCGTGGTTTACCGCGCTGATCGAGGTGTTCTGGCCCAAGCAGCGGATTCTTGAGGTGTACCTGAACAGTGTCGAGTGGGATGACGGCGTGTTTGGCGCTGAAGCGGCGGCGCGGCATCACTTTGGCGTGAGCGCGAAGTCATTGTCGCGCCAGCAGGCGAGTTATCTGGCGGCGGTACTGCCCAATCCACGGGTGTGGAGCGCGAGTCATCCGACCGGTTATGTATCGCGCCGTGCCGGGTGGATTCGGCAGCAGATGAGTCAGTTGGGCGGGGACAGTTATTTGCTCGGGCTAAATGATTCGCGACGGGCGCCTTGGGCTGAATAACACCGGAATACCAATGCGGGAGCGAGCCTGCTCGCGAAAGCGGTGTGTCAGTCTGTGTCACTGATAAACCGCATTCGCGAGCAGGCTCGCTCCCACAGGGATTTGTGTTGAAACAGAAATAAAAACGCCCCGATCATCGCTGATCGGGGCGTTTTTTATTGCTGATGCGCCGGTTAGGCGGCGATCGACAACTTGAGCTTGTTCATCGCGCTCTTTTCGAGCTGACGGATTCGCTCGGCCGACACGTTGTACTTCTGCGCCAGGTCGTGCAGCGTGGCTTTTTCTTCTGCCAGCCAGCGCTGGTAGAGGATGTCACGGCTGCGCTCGTCCAGCACTTCCAGTGCTTCGTGCAGGTTGGTGTTGGAGTTGTCGCTCCAGTCGGCATCTTCCAGTTGACGGGCCGGGTCGTACCGGTGGTCTTCCAGGTAGTTGGCCGGCGACTGGAAAGCACTGTCGTCGTCAGCTTCGGCAGCCGGGTCGAAGGCCATGTCATGACCGGTCAGACGACTTTCCATCTCGCGCACTTCACGTGGTTCGACGCCGAGGCTTTCCGCCACACGGTGGACTTCCTCGTTGTTCAGCCACGCCAGACGCTTCTTCTGGCTGCGCAGGTTGAAGAACAGCTTGCGCTGGGCCTTGGTGGTCGCGACTTTCACAATGCGCCAGTTGCGCAGGATGAACTCGTGAATTTCCGCCTTGATCCAGTGCACGGCGAACGACACCAGACGCACACCCATTTCCGGGTTGAAGCGCTTGACGGCCTTCATCAGGCCGACGTTACCTTCCTGGATCAGGTCAGCCTGAGCCAGACCGTAGCCGGAATAGCTACGGGCAATGTGTACGACAAAACGCAGGTGGGCGAGCACCATCTGCCGAGCCGCCCCCAAATCCTGCTCATAGTAGAGACTCTCGGCCAGTTCACGCTCCTGCTCCGGCGTCAGCAATGGAATGCTGTTGACGGTGTGCACGTAGGCTTCCAGGTTCGCACCCGGAACCAGCGCATACGCAGGTTGCAAAGAATTGGTCATACGAAAAAACCTCCCACTCACATACTCGTGCCTCTCGGCACTGCGAAAAATTGACCGGGAACTCAGGTACAAGTTCCCATAAAAACCGCAAGGTCAATCACGCGCAAAAAAGATTCTACTTCGGCGCCAGCTCCCTGAGATGACGTGCGACTGCAATCCATGCACCGATATAACCCAACAGCACCGCGCCAAGCAAGAGCGACAGACCGTCGGCCACTGGCACGCCGGCCAGGGCGAAATCACTGCCGTACAAACCGGCGAGCCCGACCACCGCATCGTTCAGCCAGTTGAGGCCGAACGCCAATACGCCCCAGGACAACAGCCCTGCACCAAAGCCATACAACGCGCCCATATAAAGAAAAGGGCGGCGCACATAACTGTCAGTGCCGCCGACGAGTTTAATCACTTCTATCTCGGTGCGGCGGTTTTCAATATGAAGACGAATGGTATTGCCTATCACCAAAAGTAATGCAGACACCAACAACACCGTCAGACCGAAGACAAAGCGGTCGCCAAGCTTGAGGATGGCGGCCAGACGCTCGACCCAGACTAGATCAAGTTGCGCCTGTTGTACCTTCGGCAGCTCGGAAAGTTTTTGTCTTAATGCTTCGAGTGTCGGCTTGTCGACTTCGTTCGGTGTCACCAGCACCACACCCGGCAAAGGGTTTTCGGGCAGCTCACGCAGGGCTTCGCCCAGGCCGGACTGCTGCTGGAACTCTTCCAGCGCCTGATCACGGCCGACATATTCGGCATCAGCGACGCCGGGCATGCCTTTGATCTGCTCACGCAGCGCGTCACCCTGCTCCGGGCTGGCGTCGAGTTGCAGGTACAGGGAAATCTGCGCCGCGCGCTGCCAGGAACCGCCAAGACGCTCGACGTTGTTGAGCAACAGCGACAGCCCCATCGGCAGACTCAACGCCACGGCCATCACCATGCAGGTGAAGAAGCTGCCGATCGGCTGCTTGCCGAGGCGGCGCAGGCTGTCGAGAAGGCTGGCGCGATGGCTTTCGATCCAGGCGCGAAACAGCGTGGCGAAGTCCGGGCCGTCGTCATCGTCGTGCATTTTCTTTTTCTGCGGTTGCGGATCGGCGGCCTTCGGGGCCACGCGCTCGGAAACCTTCGGACTGCGTGTCGCACTCATACCCCGGCCTCCCCGTCGCCGATCAGGCGGCCGCGTTGCAGGGTCAGCATGCGATGACGCATGCGCGCGATCAGTGCCAGGTCGTGACTGGCGATCAGCACGCTGGTGCCCAAACGGTTGATGTCTTCGAACACGCCCATGATCTCCGCCGCCAAGCGCGGGTCGAGGTTACCGGTCGGTTCGTCCGCCAGCAGCAAGGCCGGGCGATGGACGATGGCGCGGGCAATGCCGACGCGCTGTTGTTGACCGGTGGACAGATCGCCCGGGTACAGATCGGATTTGTCCGACAGCGCCACGCGCTCCAGCGCCGAATCGACGCGCTTGGCGATCTCGACCTTGGACAGGCCGAGGATTTGCAGCGGCAAGGCGACGTTGTTGAACACCGTGCGATCAAACAGCAACTGGTGATTCTGGAACACCACGCCGATCTGTCGGCGCAGGAACGGAATTTGCGCGTTGCTGATGGTGCTCAGGTCTTGCCCGGCGAGCAGCAATTTGCCGCTGGTCGGCCGTTCCATTGCCAGCAACAGGCGCAACAGCGTGGATTTACCGGCACCGGAGTGACCGGTGACAAACAAGAACTCGCCACGACGGACTCGAAAGCTCAGCTCATGCAAGCCGACGTGACCGTTCGGGTAGCGTTTACCGACCTGTTCGAAACGAATCATGAACGCTCCCGCTCGGCAAACAGTGCCTGGACAAAGGGTTCGGCTTCAAAGGTGCGCAAATCGTCGATGCCTTCACCGACGCCGATGTAGCGGATCGGCAGGCCGAACTGCTTGGCCAGGGCGAAAATCACCCCGCCCTTGGCGGTGCCGTCGAGTTTGGTCAGGGCCAGGCCGGTCAGTTCGACGGTCTGGTTGAACTGCTTGGCCTGGTTGATGGCGTTCTGGCCAGTGCCGGCGTCGAGCACCAGCAGCACTTCGTGCGGCGCGTCGGCATCGAGCTTGCCGATCACCCGGCGAACCTTTTTCAGTTCTTCCATCAGGTTGTCTTTGGTGTGCAGACGACCGGCGGTATCAGCGATCAGCACGTCGATGCCACGGGCCTTGGCCGCTTGCACCGCGTCGAAGATCACCGAAGCGGAATCGGCGCCGGTGTGCTGGGCAATCACCGGAATCTTGTTGCGCTCGCCCCAGACCTGCAATTGCTCCACGGCCGCGGCGCGGAAGGTGTCGCCGGCCGCCAGCATGACCTTCTTACCCTCCAATTGCAGCTTCTTCGCCAGCTTGCCGATGGTGGTGGTCTTGCCAGCGCCGTTGACGCCGACCACCAGGATCACGAAAGGCTTGTTCTGCGAGGCGATTTTCAGTGGCTGTTCAACCGGTTTGAGCATCGCTGCCAATTCGGCCTGCAGAGATTTGTACAGGGCGTCGGCGTCGGCCAGCTCCTTACGTGCGACCTTCTGGGTCAGGCGCTGGATGATCAGCGTAGTGGCTTCAACGCCGACGTCGGCGGTGAGCAGACGGGTTTCGAGGTCGTCGAGCAGGTCATCATCAATGGTCTTGCGCCCGAGGAACAGACTGGCCATGCCCTCGCCGATGCTGGCGCTGGTCTTCGACAGGCCTTGCTTGAGACGGGCGAAGAAGCCGGCTTTGGTTTCTTCGGTGCGCGGGGTTTCGACTGGCGCTTCTACAGGGACTTCGACCGGCACGACCGGAGCGACCGGAGCGACAACCGGCGCAGCGGCAATCGGTGCAGGCTCCGACGGCGGGACAACCGGGGCGGCGGGTTCAGAAATGACCGGCGCTGGCTCGACAACCGCTTCAAGCACAGGCTGCGCCGCAACCTCGGCAACCGGCGCAGGAATCACTGGCGTCACATGCGGCGCTGCTTCTTCAACCAGCGCGACCGGTTCTTCTGCCACTGGCAAGGTCAGCCACGGCTCGGCGGCGGGCGTCAGCGGCAACTCGGCAGCGGCCGGCGTTTCGGGCTCGGCCTCAGCTTCCGGTTGCAGCACCGGCTCGGCGATCGGCAGCACAATCGGCGCCGGTTCTTCTTCTATAACAGGTGCTGGCGCGGGGGCCGGCTCAGGAATCGCGGGCGGCTGTTCGACGACGGGTTCCTGCGGTTTCTTCCGCAGCCATCCGAACAGGCTTTTCTTCTCGCCAGCCGCAGCTGGGCTCTTCTTGTCGTCGTTGGAACCAAACATGGAGGACGGCTATCTCACGGTAGCGACGCGCCAACAGGGCGCCCCGGCAAATAAATATTCGATGCAGAACAGACTGTGTTTCATCCAGCTTGTTCACGCGCAACATTTGGTCGAGGCGCCGAAGGCACCTCAAGGATCGCTTTTACGATGGTCTAAACCGGCAAAGATCGGCGAAAACGCGGAGTTTAGTGGGAAAAACACAGCTTTGCGCCGCAAACCTAATCAGCCTTATCACACCCTCAGGCCTGATAGGCGTGGCCGCCAGTAAAACGGATCAGTATCCTAGCACCCTCTCGCCCGCCGACGCTAAGACCAAGCGGGCAGCCCAACAGGTTGAAAAACGAATGAATGCTCTTGCCCGCCGCGCTGCTGGCCTGCTGCTCAGCGCAGTCTGCCTGCCCCTTTCGGCCCTGGCGGCCGACCCGCAACCGACCCATGAATTCACCCTCGACAACGGCCTCAAGGTCGTCGTGCGCGAAGACCATCGTGCGCCGGTGGTCGTTTCGCAGATCTGGTACAAGGTCGGCTCCAGCTACGAGACTCCGGGGCAGACCGGTCTGTCCCACGCGCTTGAGCACATGATGTTCAAGGGCAGCGAAAAAGTCGGCCCCGGCGAAGCCTCGCTGATCCTGCGCGACCTCGGCGCCGAAGAGAACGCGTTCACCAGCGACGACTTCACCGCTTACTATCAGGTGCTGGCCCGTGATCGTCTCGGCGTGGCCTTCGAGCTGGAAGCCGACCGCATGGCCAACCTGCGCCTGCCGGCCGACGAGTTCGCCAAGGAAATCGAAGTCATCAAGGAAGAGCGCCGCCTGCGCACCGATGACAAGCCGATGTCCAAGGCTTACGAGCGCTACAAGGCCATGGCCTACCCGGCCAGCGGTTATCACACGCCGACCATCGGCTGGATGGCTGACCTCGACCGTATGAAAGTCGAGGAACTGCGCCACTGGTATCAATCCTGGTACGCGCCGAACAACGCCACGCTAGTGGTGGTCGGTGACGTCACTCCGGACGAAGTGAAAACCCTCGCCCAGCGTTATTTCGGCCCGATCGCCAAACGCGACGTGCCACCGGCGAAAAAACCGCTGGAATTGGCCGAGCCCGGCGAACGCCAGATCACCCTGCGCGTGCAGACCCAACTGCCGAGCCTGATGCTTGGCTTCAACGTGCCGAGCATTGCAACCGCTGAAGACAAACGCTCGGTCAACGCCTTGCGCCTGATCTCGGCGCTGCTCGACGGCGGCTACAGCGGACGCATCCCGGCGCAACTGGAACGCGGCGAAGAGCTGGTCTCCGGCGGCTCGTCGGACTATGACGCCTATACCCGTGGCGACAGCCTGTTCACCCTGTCGGCCACGCCAAATACGCAGAAGAAAAAGACCATCGCCCAGGCCGAAGCCGGCTTGTGGAAACTGCTTGAGCAACTGAAAACCACCGCGCCGTCTGCCGAAGAGCTGGAACGCGTCCGCGCTCAAGTCATCGCCGGCCTGGTCTACGAGCGTGACTCGATCACAAGCCAGGCCACCGCGATCGGTCAACTGGAAACGGTCGGTCTGTCGTGGAAACTGATGGACACCGAACTGGCCGATCTGGAGAGCGTGACCCCGCAAGACATCCAGAACGCCGCGAAAAAGTATTTCACCCGCGAACGTCTCAGCGTCGCCCACGTCCTGCCAATGGAGACGACTCATGAGTGAGCGCAAAACCCCACGCTTGATGCTGCTTGGCCTGATTGCTGTCGCAGTGATCGGCTCGGCAGCGGTTTATTTGTCGCCAAGCGCTGACAGCAAGGCCAGCGAAGCACTGGATAACGCCAAGTCCAGCCAGAAACTGCAATCGCTGGCCGAACTCGACGGCAAGGCCCCGGCCAGCCGCAAGCTCGACGTACAGACCTGGAACACCGCTGAAGGCGCGAAAGTGCTGTTCGTCGAAGCGCATGAGCTGCCGATGTTCGACATGCGCCTGATCTTCGCCGCTGGCAGCAGCCAGGATGGCAACGTCCCCGGCCTCGCGGTGCTGACCAACGCCATGCTCAACGAAGGCATTGCCGGCAAAGACGTCGGCGCCATCGCTCAAGGGTTTGAAGGCCTCGGCGCCGACTTCGGCAACGGTGCGTTCAAGGACATGGCGCTGGCTTCGCTGCGCAGCCTCAGCGCACCCGAGCAGCGTGAACCGGCGTTGAAGCTGTTCGCCGATGTGGTCGGCAAACCGACCTTCCCCGCCGACTCCTTCGCGCGCATCAAGAACCAGTTGCTCGCCGGTTTCGAATACCAGAAACAGAACCCCGGCAAACTCGCAAGCCTCGAGCTGATGAAGCGTCTGTACGGCGATCACCCATACGCGCATTCCAGCGATGGCAATGCCCAAAGCGTGCCGAAGATCACCGTCGCGCAATTGCGCGAGTTCCATGCCAAGGCCTACGCCGCCGGCAATGCGGTGATTGCGCTGGTTGGTGATTTGTCGCGAGCCGAAGCCGAGGCGATCGCCAATCAGGTCTCTTCTGCCCTGCCGAAAGGTCCGGCACTGTCGAAAATCGCCGCGCCGCAGGAACCGCAAGCCAGCGTCAACCACATCGAGTTTCCGTCGAAACAGACCAACCTGATGCTCGCGCAACTGGGCATCGATCGCGACGATCCGGATTACGCCGCGCTGTCGCTGGGCAACCAGATCCTCGGCGGCGGTGGTTTCGGTACGCGCCTGATGAGCGAAGTGCGAGAGAAGCGCGGCCTGACCTACGGCGTGTATTCGGCGTTCAGCCCGATGCAGGCCCGTGGTCCGTTCATGATCAACCTGCAGACCCGTGCGGAGATGAGCGAAGGCACCCTGAAACTGGTGCAGGACGTACTCGCCGACTACCTGAAAACCGGGCCGACACAGAAAGAACTCGACGATGCCAAGCGCGAACTGGCCGGCAGCTTCCCGCTGTCCACCGCGAGCAACGCCGACATCGTTGGCCAGCTCGGCGCGATGGGCTTCTATAATCTGCCGCTGAGCTATCTGGACGATTTCATGCGGCAGTCGCAAAGCCTGACCGTAGAGCAAGTCCGCGCTGCGCTGAACAAACACCTGAGCACGGAGAAAATGGTCATCGTCACCGCTGGCCCGACCGTGCCGCAAAAGCCGTTACCGGCCCCATCTGATAAACCCGCCGAGCAACCGCTCGGGGTTCCGGAGCATTAATGGCCACTCGAGCACCGAAAAAACCTGTGCAAAACGTGCACAACGGCGTGAACCAGCTGCGCATCATTGGCGGCCAGTGGCGCAGCCGCAAGCTGAGCTTCCCCGACGCACCGGGCCTGCGCCCGACCCCGGATCGCGTGCGTGAAACCCTGTTCAACTGGCTCGCGCCGTATGTCGAAGGGGCGAAAGTGCTCGACCCGTTCGCCGGCAGCGGCGCGCTGTTTCTCGAAGCGCTGTCCCGTGGCGCGGCCACGGCCCAGGCGCTGGACGCCAGCAACGTTGCGGTTTCCAGCCTGAAAGAACACCTCGGCACCCTGCGTTGCAGCAACGGCCAGGTGCAAACCGCCGATGCGCTGCGCTACCTGGAAACCCAGACCGCGACGCCGTTCGATCTGGTGTTCCTCGACCCGCCGTTCAACCAGAACCTGTTGCCAGCGGTGTGTACTTTGCTGGAAGAGCGCCAATGGCTGGCCGCCGATTCGTGGATCTACACGGAAAGCGAAACAGCGCCATCGACGCTGGGCCTGCCGGGCAACTGGCGTCTGCATCGTGAACAGAAATCCGGTCGGGTTTTTTACGCGCTGTGGCAGCGCACGGCGGACATCGCCGGCTGACAAGGTCGCAAGCAACCTGCGGCGAGGGGGCGAGCTTCCTCGCCACAAGCCCATCGAGAATCATCGTGCCCCCTTCGCCAGAACGCTTCATCCCCGCCTTCGGCCTCGGCAATCCACATCTGCAAACCCTGTGGGGGCCGCTGTGGCGCAAGACCGTGCACATCGAGCGCGAACGCGAACGCCTGTGGCTCGAGGACGGCGACTTCCTCGACCTCGACTGGCACGGCCCGCACAGCGCCGAGGCGCCGTTGGTACTGGTGCTGCACGGTTTGACCGGCTCTTCCAATTCGCCCTATGTGGCGGGCATTCAAAAGGCCTTGGCCGAGCAGGGCTGGGCCAGCGTCGCGCTGAACTGGCGCGGTTGTTCCGGCGAGCCGAATCTGTTGCCGCGCAGCTACCACTCCGGCGCCAGCGAAGACCTTGCCGAAGCCATCCAGCACCTGCGCGCCAAACGACCGTTGGCGCCGTTGTACGCGGTCGGCTATTCACTGGGCGGCAACGTGCTGCTCAAACATCTTGGCGAAACCGGCAGCGACAGCGGCGTGCTCGGCGCGGTGGCGGTGTCGGTGCCGTTCCGTCTCGATCAATGTGCCGATCGTATCGGCCAAGGGTTTTCGCGGGTGTATCAGGCGCACTTCATGCGCGAGATGGTCGCCTACATCAGAAACAAGCAGCGTCAGTTCCAGCATGACGGGCGCGAAGACGGCCTGGCGAAACTGGCCGCGCTCGGCTCGCTGGAGAACATGCGTACGTTTTGGGATTTCGACGGCCGGGTTACCGCGCCGCTGCATGGCTTCAATGATGCCGAGGATTATTACCGCCGCGCCTCGAGCCGCTATTACCTCGGCGAGATCCGCACGCCGACGCTGATCATTCAGGCGGCGGACGATCCGTTTGTATTTCCCCACAGCCTGCCGCAAGCCGACGAGTTGTCAGCCTGCACCCGGTTCGAATTGCAGGCGCGTGGCGGTCATGTCGGCTTCGTCGATGGCTCGGTGCGCCGCCCGAGGTATTACCTGGAGCGGCGTATCCCGCAATGGCTGGCCGAGACCAGTGTGTGAACACCGCATATCCCCTGTAGGAGTGAGCCTGCTCGCGATCGCGGTGTGTCAGTCTGGAAATTCAATGCCTGACAGGACGCCTTCGCGAGCAAGCTCGCTCCCACAGGGATTTGTGTCGGCATCAAAATGTATGGCACAACCTGGCTCAATGTGGGAGCGAGCCTGCTCGCGAAAGCGGTGAGTCAGTTGGCATTTAACTCACAGACATACCGCCATCGCGAGCAGGCTCACTCCTACAGGAGATCGCTGAGTTTATTCGCCCGTGGCAATGCCGCGCGATGGCTCGTTGATCCATTCGCTCCACGATCCGGCATACAGCGCCGCCAGCGGATACCCAGCCAGGCACAGTGCAAACAGGTTGTGACACGCCGTCACCCCGGACCCGCAGTAGGCGACCAGTTCCGACGGTGAGCGATCGCCCAGTTTCGCCGCAAAGCGCTGCTTGAGCTGCTCGGCCGGCAAAAACCGTCCATCACTGCCGAGGTTGTCGGTGAACGCCGCGCACTGCGCGCCGGGAATGTGCCCGGCGACCGGATCGATGGGTTCCATTTCGCCCTTGAAGCGCGGCAAGGCGCGGGCGTCGAGCAGGGTCAGGGTTGGCTGGCCGAGGCGCTGCTGCAATTGTTCGGCGCTGAGCAACAGGCTCATGTCCGGCTGACCACTGAAGCTGCCCGGCGTCACGCTCGGCGGATCCAGGCTCAGCGGCAGGCCGGCGGCGTGCCAGGCTTTGAGCCCGCCATCGAGAATGAATACGCCGTCGCGCTTGCCCAGCCATGCCAGCAACCACCACGCCCGCGCCGCGTATGCACCCGGGCCGTCGTCATACAGAACCACATCGCTGTCGTTGCTGATGCCCCAGGCTTGCAGGCGTTCGATCAGCGCCGCCGGCTCGGGCAACGGATGACGCCCGGTCACGCCCTTCTCGACTTTGCCGCTTAGATCCCGTTCCAGATCGGCGAAACTCGCCCCGGCAATGTGCCCTTCGGCGTAGCTGCGCTGGCCGTAATCCGGATCTTCGAGGGCAAAACGACAATCGAGAATCACCAGCCCCGGCTGCTCTTTGCGAGCGTCCAGTGCTTGTGGGCTGATCAACTGCGCAATCGACATAACGGGCTCCTGTGGAATTCGGCTGAACGGTTTATTTCACGTCTTCGAGAGCCTGCGCCAGCGGCACGTAGAACTCGTCGAACAATGCGTTGACTTCATCCCGCGCCTGATCGGTAACAAACCCTGCTTCCAGCACCAGCACCTGGTACACGCCACGCTTCACGGCCTGTTCGCTGAGGTGGTTGGAGTTTTCCCGCGTGGTGCATAGAAAACGCACCCACGAGGTCAGAATGATCCACGCATTGAGGGTCAGCGATTCGATCTGCACGCGATCCATTTTCAGAATGCCGGCGGCGACAAAACCTTCGTAGATTGCGGCCCCCTGGATCACGCAGCGCTGGGAGAAACGCCGATAACGCGCGGCCAGTTCCGCATCGCTGTCGAGCAGATGCTCAAGGTCACGATGCAGGAAACGGTAGCGCCACATGGCCGAAAGCAGTTCCTTGAGATAGAAACGCTTGTCCTCGACGGTCGCCGGGCGGCCCTGAGGCGGACGCAGAAAGCTGTCCACCAGGGCTTCGTACTCACTGAACAACACGGCGATGATCGCCTGCTTGTTGGGGAAGTGGTAGTACAGGTTGCCCGGAGAAATCTCCATGTGCGCGGCGATATGGTTGGTGCTGACGCTGCGCTCGCCCTGCTGATTGAACAGCTCCAGGCTGTTCTGAACGATGCGCTCGCTGGTTTTTATTCGTGGGGCCATGGCTTGAGCTTTAATTCAGAGTGCGTTGACGGCGCATCTTACGACCTAACCGGAAATGGATAAAACCTTGCCGTGCACGGAAGTCGTTTGACTTTCTAGAGCTTAGACTCTAAAAAGTGCCCATTACAATAAAATCCGGAGCCCGCGATGACTGCCGACATTGCCTACCTGCAAACGCTGCAACAGCCTCTTGAAACCCTCGATCGGCAGTTCCAGGCACAACGGGCCGCGTACGCCGCCAACCCGATGCCACCGGCCGCACAACGTCAGCAATGGCTTAAGGCTTTGCGCGATCTGCTCAGCGCTGAGCGGCAGGCATTGATCGACGCGATCAGCGCCGATTTCAGTCACCGCAGCGCCGACGAAACCCTGCTCGCCGAGCTGATGCCGAGCCTGCACGGCATTCACTATGCCAGTCGTCACCTGAAAAACTGGATGAAGCCCTCGCGGCGCAAGGTAGGCATGGCGTTCCAGCCTGCTTCGGCGAAGGTGGTTTACCAGCCGCTGGGCGTGGTCGGTGTGATCGTGCCGTGGAACTACCCGCTGTATCTGGCCGTAGGGCCGATGGTCGGCGCCCTGGCAGCGGGCAATCGGGTGATGCTCAAGCTCAGCGAATCGACCCCGGCCACCGGGCTGCTGCTCAAAGAGCTGCTGGCGCGGATCTTTCCCGAAGACCTGGTTTGCGTGGTGCTGGGCGAAGCGGATGTCGGCGTGGCGCTCTCGCGTCTACCGTTCGATCATTTGCTGTTCACCGGTTCCACCAGCGTCGGCAAACACGTTATGCGCGCTGCGGCGGAAAACCTCACGCCAGTGACGCTGGAACTGGGCGGCAAGTCGCCGGCCATCGTCTCCAGAGACGTACCGCTCAAGGACGCCGCCGAACGCATCGCCTTCGGCAAGACCCTGAACGCCGGGCAGACCTGCGTCGCGCCCGACTATGTGCTGGTGCCGGAAGACCGCGTCGGCGCTTTCGTCGAGGCCTATCGTCAGGCTGTGCAAGGCTTCTACCCGACCCTGGCCGACAACGCCGACTACACCGCGATCATCAACGAACGCCAGTTGGCCCGACTGAATGGTTACGTCAGCGACGCGACCAGCAAGGGCGCGCTGCTGATCCCGCTGTTCGAACAAGGCCAGGGCCGACGCATGCCACACAGCGTGCTGCTCAATGTCAGCGATGAGATGACTGTAATGCAGGACGAAATCTTCGGCCCATTGCTGCCAATCGTGCCTTACCGCGATCTGGAGCAGGCATTCGCTTACATCAATCAGCGGCCTCGTCCTCTGGCTCTTTACTACTTTGGCTACGACAAACGCGAGCAGCATCGCGTACTGCACGAGACCCATTCCGGCGGTGTGTGCCTGAACGACACCTTGTTGCATGTGGCTCAGGACGATATGCCCTTCGGTGGCATCGGCCCCTCGGGCATGGGCCATTACCACGGCCACGAAGGTTTCCTGACGTTCAGCAAGGCCAAGGGTGTGCTGATCAAACAGCGCTTCAACGCGGCCCGGCTGATCTACCCGCCTTACGGCAGATCGATTCAGAAACTGATTCAGAAACTGTTCATTCGCTAAACGTTCGTCGACACCGGGTAATAACAACAATGCACCCAAGCCTGACCGAAACACCCGCCCTGTCGCGCCGTGGCCTGCTGAAATTCAGCCTCGGCGCCACCGCGTTTCTCGCCACCGCCGGCCTTGGCGCCAGCCTCACTGGCTGCTCGTCGAGCGTCAGCGCCAACGGCTTTGTGGTTTTGCGCGACGGCGATCTGCTGTTCCTGCGCGCGCTGATCCCGGTGATGCTCGACGGCGCCGTCGCCGCCGGGGAAATGCCCGCAGCGGTCGACGGCACGCTGAAGTCGCTGGACTACAGCCTCGATCACGTGTCGCCGGAAATGCTCAAGCTCACTCGGCAACTGTTCGACGTGCTGGGCATGGCCGTGACCCGTGGCCCGCTTACCGGCATCTGGGGCAGTTGGGAAAACGCCAGCGCTGAAGCGATGCGGCATTTCCTCGAACGCTGGGAGAACAGTTCATTGAGCTTGCTGCGCATGGGCCATAGCTCATTGCAGCAGATGGTGATGATGGCCTGGTACACCCGCGCCGAGTCCTGGGCGCATTGCGGTTATCCCGGGCCGCCTAAGGTCTGAAACCGGGGCGCGGCCTTCGCGAGCAGGCTCGCTCCCACAGGAAATTACATCTCAGAATGTGGGAGCGAGCCTGCTCGCGAAGGGGCCAGCCGCCACACACCCGCATCCAGAATAATAAAGAGAACCTGACCGATGCCCGTACCCGATCCCTTCCGTGAAGGCCTCGCCCGAGGCTGGAAAACCTACAACGGCGCGCAACTGAGCGACGACCTCATCCTCGAAGCCGACGTGGCGATCATCGGCAGTGGCGCCGGCGGCGGCACCACGGCGGAGATCCTCAGCGCGGCCGGCTACAAAGTCCTGCTGATCGAAGAAGGCCCGCTGAAGACCAGTTCGGATTTCAAACTGCTCGAAGACGAGGCCTACAGCAGCCTCTACCAGGAAGGCATTGGGCGCATGAGCAAGGACGGCGCGATCACTATCCTGCAGGGCCGCGCGGTCGGCGGCACGACGCTGATCAACTGGACCTCGAGCTTCCGCACACCCGAGCCGACCCTCGAACACTGGGCCAGCGAACACAACGTCACAGGCCATAGTCCGGCAGAGATGGCGCCGTGGTTCGAAAAAATGGAGCAGCGCCTCGGCGTTGCCCCGTGGATGGTGCCGCCCAATGCCAACAACGATGTGATCCGCAAAGGCTGCGAGCAACTCGGCTACAGCTGGCACGTGATCCCGCGCAACGTTCGCGGTTGCTGGAATCTCGGCTATTGCGGCATGGGCTGCCCGAGCAACGCCAAGCAATCGATGATGGTCACGACCATCCCGGCGACGCTGGAAAAGGGCGGCGAGCTGCTGTATCTGGCGCGGGTGGAGAAACTGCTGATCAGTGGCGACAAGGTCACCGGCCTGCATTGCGTGGCGATGGACGAGCGCTGCGTCGAGCCGACCGGGCGCAGCATCAGCGTCAAGGCGCGGCATTACGTGCTGGCCGGCGGCGGCATCAACAGCCCGGCGCTGTTGCTGCGCTCCGACGTGCCGGATCCGCATGAGCGCGTGGGCAAGCGCACCTTTCTGCACCCGGTGAACATGTCCGCCGCGCGTTTTGCCGAGGTGGTCAATCCGTTTTACGGCGCGCCGCAGTCGATTTATTCCGACCATTTTCAGTGGAAGGACGGCACCACCGGGCCGATGGCTTTCAAACTCGAAGTGCCACCACTGCACCCGGCGCTGGCCGCCACGCTGCTGGGTGGTTTCGGCCAGGAAAACGCCCGGCATATGGCCGACCTGCCGCACACCCACGCAATGCTGGCGCTGCTGCGCGATGGCTTCCACCCGGACAGCAGCGGTGGCTCGGTGGAGCTGCGCGGTGATGGCTCGCCGGTGCTCGACTATCAGGTTTCGCAATACGCATGGGACGGTTTGCGCCGGGCCTTTCACGTCATGGCCGAAATCCAGTTCGCCGGCGGCGCGCAATCGGTGATGCCGATGCACGCCGACGGCCGCTATGTGAAGACCCTGGCCGAGGCGCGCTCAATGATCGATGGATTGAGCCTGGAGCTGTACCGCACGCGACTCGGTAGCGCCCATGTGATGGGTGGTTGTGCGATGGGTGAAGATCCGCAAAGCGCGGTTGCCGACAGCCTCGGTCGCCATCATCAACTGCGCAATCTGTCGATTCACGACGGCTCGCTTTTTCCCACCAGCATCGGCGCCAACCCCCAGCTGTCGGTGTATGGCCTGACCGCGCAAATGGCGACAGCCTTGGCTGACCGACTGAAAAATCCATGAAAAAGCGGAATATTCCTATCGTCTATAGTGCTTTCTTACCCAACAGGCGACTTGGCCGACCGGGAAGGCTGCGATACCATCCGACTCCCCAACGGACTCCCGCCAGGACGACGCGATGAACCGAGTGTTGTACCCAGGTACCTTCGACCCTATTACCAAGGGCCATGGCGATCTGGTCGAACGCGCCTCGCGCCTGTTCGATCACGTGATCATTGCGGTCGCCGCCAGCCCGAAAAAGAACCCGCTGTTCCCGCTGGAACAACGGGTCGAACTGGCTCGCGAGGTCACCAAACACCTGCCGAACGTGGAAGTGGTCGGTTTCTCGACGCTGCTCGCGCATTTCGCCAAAGAGCAGAACGCCAATGTGTTCCTGCGTGGTCTGCGTGCGGTGTCGGACTTCGAATACGAATTCCAGCTGGCCAACATGAACCGCCAACTGGCGCCGGATGTGGAGAGCCTGTTTCTCACGCCGTCGGAGCGTTATTCGTTCATTTCCTCGACGCTGGTGCGGGAGATTGCCGCGCTGGGCGGCGATATCAGCAAGTTCGTCCACCCGGCCGTGGCCGACGCGCTGACCCTGCGCTTTAAAAAGTAGGAGCTGCCGCAGGCTGCGATCTTTGCTTTTAAAGATTGCAGTCTCGTGCCCTTGATCGCCCCCGCGTGCACTGCGCTCGCCAATGCGGCACAATTGCGCGCATTGATTTATAGCGCCCGGGCCTGCCGCCCCGGCTGGAGTTAGCATGTCCCTGATCATCACCGACGATTGCATCAACTGCGACGTCTGCGAACCCGAGTGCCCGAACGCCGCCATTTCCCAAGGCGAAGAGATCTACGTGATCGACCCGAACCTGTGCACCCAGTGCGTCGGCCACTACGACGAACCGCAGTGCCAGCAGGTCTGCCCGGTGGATTGCATTCCACTGGACGAAGCCCATCCGGAGACTGAAGAACAGTTGATGGAAAAGTACCGCAAGATCACCGGCAAGGCCTGATCACTTCAGCGCCTGTACCGCCCTCTTCGCGAGCAGGCTCGCTCCCACATTGGCAATGCATTCCCCTGTGGGAGCGAGCCTGCTCGCGAATGGGCCATCAGCCACACCACTGAAACCCGATCAGCTCACTCGCGCTGCTCAAATCCCTCCCCTGTACACCCCAGACACCGCACAAACGCCGCTTTCGCCGGGTCAACCACCAGCGCCTGACCGGCATCGCCAACACCGCCGCCCAGTGCGGTAAACGGCAACGACACCACAAACGCTCCCGCACCGATCACCGTGGCCACCACCAGCAAAGGTCGGGCAATCAGCAGGTCGCCAAGCATGGCGTAGGCCGGGGGATTCTGGATGTTGTATCGCGGGTCACCGCTGCCGGTTTCCGAGGCCTGAACAGCCAGGCTGGAACACAACAGCAGCGTGACGAAGAAGACTTGCAGGACTTTCATGGCACGATCCTTCGGGCTGAGCAGTGAGACTTCTCACTATAGACCGAAGGATTTTTTCAGGTCTGGCAGCGCGGGCAAAACACGCTGGCGCGCTGGCCCAGCTTCACTTCCCGCAGGCCGCTACCGCAGACCTTGCAGTGCTGACCACCGCGACCGTAGACAAACAGTTCCTGCTGGAAATAGCCCGGCTGACCGTCTCCGCCAATGAAATCGCGCAACGTCGTGCCGCCACGCTCGATGGCGGCAGCAAGGATGCGTTTGATCTCGATCGCCAGTTTCAGATAGCGCCCTCGGGAAATACCCCCGGCTTCGCGGCGCGGGTCGATGCCGGCGGCGAACAGCGCTTCGGTCGCGTAGATATTGCCGACCCCGACCACCACCGCGTTGTCCATGATGAACGGCTTGACCGCCATCGAGCGCCCGCGTGACAGCTGGAACAGGCGCTCGCCATCAAACAGATCGGTCAGCGGCTCCGGCCCGAGGCGAATCAGCAGTTCGTGATTGAGCGGGTCGTTGCTCCACAGCATCGCACCGAAGCGTCGCGGGTCGGTGTAGCGCAGGGCCAGACCCGATTCCAGTTCGATATCGACGTGCTCGTGTTTCAACGCCGGCAACCCGGCCTCGACCAGACGCAGATTGCCGGACATGCCCAAATGGCTGATCAGCGTGCCGATCTCGGCGTTGATCAACAGGTATTTGGCGCGCCGCTCTACCAGCACGATGCGCTGCCCGGACAGGCGCACATCGAGGTCTTCGGGGATCGGCCAGCGCAGGCGCCGGTCGCGGACGATGACCCGGCTGACCCGCTGGCCTTCCAGGTGCGGGGCGATCCCGCGACGGGTGGTTTCGACTTCCGGCAGTTCAGGCATGTTGTCCTCGGATCAATGCGCGCCGAGGTCGCGAATCGTTTGTTTGAGTGTTTCGAAGTCGTAGTCCGACAGACCGACGTAATCGAGCACCAGCGGGCCGACCGCGCTCCACTCGAAATCCTCGCTCTGGTTGCCCAGCACGCGATAAGAGGCGCAGATGTGCTCGGCCATTTTCAGAATCGCCAGCAAGTTTTTCAGTTGGCTGTTCTTCGACGACTCGTCGCTGAAAATCGCCAGCGCGTTGTGGTGGTTGGCGATGGCGGCGCTGACATGCTCCGGCAGGCGCCAGGACTTGGCCGTGTAGTAACCGACCACGGCGTGGTTGGTGTTGAACACACGGTTTTCCGTATCGACCACGCGGCATTCCGGGCTGGCGCTGGCGTAGGCCTCTTCCAGCACGGTCATGTAATTGGGGAAACGTTGCAGCATCAATGGCACCCCGCAATCGTGGAACAGGCCTAACGCATAGGCTTCGTCACCGGCCTGGGTGCCGATGCGCTTGGCCAGGGTCAGGCAGGTCATCGCCACATCCTGCGCGGTGTCCCAGAAACGATTGAGGGTGACGATGGTGTCATCGTTCATCTCGCCCTTGATCGACTGCGCGTTGATCAGGTTGATGATCGAGCGGCTGCCCAACAGGTTCACCGCACGCTGGATCGAGGTGATCTTGTTGCTCAAGCCGTAATACGGCGAGTTGACGATTTTCAGCAGCGCGCCGGACAGACCGGGGTCCTGGGAGATCAGTTTGGCGATCACCTCCAGATCCGGGTCGGGCATGTACTGCTCCATTTGCAGATCCACCATGATCTGCGGTTGCGCCGGCACACTGATGCCTTGCAGCGATTGTTGAATCTGTTCGGTGGTCAGCTCTTGGGACATAAGTACACACTCCGGGGCAGGCGGCGATTCTAACCGCTGAAACCGCAGGGCGACACACCGATGGGCACATCGCCGGAACTTTCATCTGTGCCCAGGCTTCGGAATCTGTAGGGCGCATCGGACCTCAACGGTTCGCTGCGAAGGCAAAATCTCCACAGACTCAGGAGCTTACCGATGGCAACTTCCCTCAATGGCAAACGCGTCGCTATTTTGGTTACCGATGGTTTCGAACAGGTCGAAATGACCGGCCCCAAGGATGCCCTCGAGCAGGCCGGCGTGCAGGTCGATATCCTCTCGGCCGAGGCCGGCACCGTCAAAGGCTGGAACCATGACAAACCGGCCGACGACTTCCCCGTCACCAACACTTTCCAGGCTGTGAGCGTCGATCAATACGATGCCGTGCTGCTGCCGGGTGGTGTGCAAAATTCCGACACCATCCGTATCGATCAGGATGCTCAGCATCTGGTCAAGACTGCCGCTTCGGCGGGCAAGCCGATTGCCGTGATCTGCCACGGCAGCTGGTTGCTGATCTCGGCGGGACTGGTCAATGGCAAGACCATGACCAGCTACAAAACGGTCAAGGACGATCTGGTCAATGCCGGGGTCAACTGGGTCGACCAGGAAGTGGTCAAGGACGGCAACCTGATCAGCAGCCGCCAGCCGGATGATGTGCCGGCGTTCAGTCAGGCCCTGATTGACGCACTGGCTGCATAAGAGCTGAAATCGCTTTCGCGAGCAGGCTCGCTCCCACAGGTGAATGCATTCCAAGTGTGGGAGCGAGCCTGCTCGCGAAGGGGCCATCCGCTTTTCATCGCAGGCCAGACCGGAGCACGCGTCAACACGCTATACTCCCGCTCTTTTTTCCGGAGCGACGTCATGTCCCTGCCTAGCCTGCGCCTCAAAGCCAACGCCGACCGTCGCCTGCGCAACGGCCACTTGTGGGTCTACAGCAACGAAATCGACGTGGCCGCCACGCCTCTGCACGGCTTCAAGGCCGGCGATCAGGCGGTGCTCGAAGCCGCTGGCGGCAAGCCGTTGGGCATCGTCGCCATGAGCCCGAACAACCTGATCTGCGCGCGCCTGCTGTCGCGCGACATCAAACTGGCCCTCGACAAGTCGCTGCTGGTGCATCGCCTGAACGTCGCGCTGTCGTTGCGCGAGCGTCTGTTCGACAAGCCGTTCTATCGTCTGGTCTACGGCGACTCCGACCTCTTGCCGGGTCTGGTGGTCGATCGTTTCGGCGACATCCTTGTGGTGCAGATCGCCTCGGCGACCATGGAAGCGCATAAAGACGACGTGATCGCCGCGCTGACCCAGGTGCTCAAGCCGAGCGGCATTCTGTTCAAGAACGACTCCGCCGCCCGCGACGCCGAAGGCCTCAACCGCTACGTCGAAACCGTATTCGGTCTGGTACCGGAGTGGGTCGCGCTGGAAGAGAACGGTGTGAAGTTCGAAGCGCCGGTCATCCAAGGGCAGAAAACCGGCTGGTTCTACGATCACCGTATGAACCGCGCGCGCCTGGCACCTTACGCCAAGGGCAAACGCGTACTTGATCTCTATAGCTACATCGGTGGCTGGGGCGTGCAGGCCGCTGCGTTCGGCGCCAGCGAAGTGTTCTGCGTCGACGCCTCTGCATTCGCCCTCGACGGTGTCGAGCGCAACGCCGCGCTGAACGGCTTCGCTGACAAGATGACCTGCATCGAAGGCGACGTCTTTGAAGCGCTGAAGGAACTGAAAGCCAGCGAAGAGCGCTTCGACGTGATCGTTGCTGATCCGCCGGCCTTCATCAAACGCAAGAAAGACATGAAGAACGGCGAAGGCGCCTACCGTCGTCTCAACGAGCAAGCCATGCGCCTGCTGACCAAGGACGGCATTCTGGTCAGTGCTTCGTGCTCCATGCACCTGCCGGAAGACGATCTGCAGAACATCCTGCTGACCAGCGCCCGTCATCTGGACCGCAACATCCAGATGCTCGAACGTGGCGGTCAGGGACCCGATCATCCGGTGCATCCGGCCATCGCTGAAACCCGCTACATCAAAAGCATCACCTGCCGTCTGCTGCCCAACAGCTGATTGCGCTTGAACACCGGGGAGCCACTGAGCTCCCCGTTTTTTTTGCGCGCCCTCCCCCCGTTCTTTCACACTCGACATGAGTGCCCTGCCCTCTTCCTACAACTTCTTTCTCGCTGCCTTGCAGGAAGTTTCGTCACGCCTGTCAATCATGGAAATTAAACCTACACAGTAAGCCGCTTGCAAAAGATCACTCCGACAAAATTACTGGAATATTCCTACTTAATATCCGCTTGCCAATATTCGATTACAAACTAATATGAAGTTGTCGCAACGAAGCGACTCAACTACCAACGAACAAGGAGTTCACATCATGAAAACCATTTATCTCGAAACAGACAAACTCGCCAACCTGGCCTTTCTGGTTGCAGCCACCGGCCGCTAAGTAAGCCTGGACGCCGGAGAGTGCCGGCACTCTGGCGTCCATCAGACTTTTCCTGAGTGATCTGAACCCATGTATATCAATCCTTTTCTTTTTATATTGCCGCGCCCGCCCGGACAAGTAGTCTGGAACTACAAGAACCATACTCAACACGAACTTGATCTTGAATACTCCCACCGCCTCGCCAGTCTTATACACAACACAGATCTATTTGACCCGAACAACATAATAGACAGACAACTTCTGGACGCAGGCATTTTAACAACTTCAAAAATAGACAGCCTGGATTGGGGCTGGGACGAACTATCGAAGATCTATCACATCGGCACACAAAATATACCTTGCGCACATACGCCTCGGAATATTCACGAGTGGTCCAGGCAATATCTGGCGCACTGCAGCGAAGTGCTGGCGAAGCCGGAACCTGCAGACACCCCGGCGCCGCGATCAGTGCAGCCCCTGATTACCCTGCCCGTACCGGGCGCCATTAATGATGACAGCCTGACTCAGGCCCTGATGAGGCGCAAAACCTGTCGTTCCTACACCGGTGCCGCGGTGACACTGAACGAGGTCGGCACTCTGCTCTATCTGACCCTTGGCTATCTTCCCCCGCGCGAAGATGCCCACGCCGATCCGGTCGCGCCGGGTCTCGAGGCCCGCCGGAGCTGCCCGTCCGGCGGCGGATTGAACGCCTGTGAGGGATTTGTCCTGGCGCAAAATGTCAGCGGGCTGGAACCCGGCATCTACGCCTACCACCCTGCCGAACATGCTTTGAGTCGGATCAATGCGCTGCCCGATCCGGAACTGGGCCAATTGCTCGGCGGCCAGCACTTCATCAACAACCTGCCGCTGGGCGTGTTCATCACCGCCAGGTTTGACCGTCTCTGGTGGAAGTACGAACATTCGCGCGCCTATCGCATGGCATTCATCGAGGCCGGTCATCTCTCGCAAACCTTTCAACTGGTAGCAACGACGCTGGGGCTGAACACCTGGCTGACCGGCGCATTTGCCGATGCACAGGTTGAAAACCTGCTCGGCATCGCGGGCAGCGCCGAGCAACCGCTGTTCTTTGTCGGTTGCGGCGAAAGCGATGGCCAGGCCATGTGCCAAGAAATGCGTGATCTGCTCAGCGGAGCACAGTCATGATTCCCACGGCGATGGATGAGAGCGAAGCCCCGGTGTCATGGTCGCTGAAATTCACGCTTCCAGACTGGGAGAGCCGTGCGTCGGTACGCAGCAGTACCCATGACTATCGGTTACCAAGTGATGTCGAGCAGCAACTGCAGACCCGCTACTGGTTCCCCCCGGCCTTTGTGCCCTATCTGGCGCATCCGGCCATCCAGGCCAAGGGTCGCGAAACCCTGCACCGCCTCACCGCCAATCATCTGGTGTATTTCCTCGACTACACCACCCTGCTCGAACACCGCATCGTCAACCGCGCGGTGGAAGTCATCGCGCACCGCGAACTGCCCATCTACATACCGCTGCCGATGAAGCATGCAGCACTTCAGCTGTATACCGACGAGGGCTACCACGCGCTGTTTTCCAACCAGATTGCCGAGCAGATCGCTGCGTATTACAGCATCACCCGGCGTCCGGTCATTCCGAGACGGATCAGCCGCATGAACGCTTTGATCGCGCGCACGCCGGAGAAAAACCGTGCACTGGCGTGGTTCCTGCTGGGATTTGTCTCGGAAACGATCATTGCCCGCGAGTTGCTGGAGGTCTGCCGCGACACGCTGGTGTCCAGCGTGAACGACATGCTGCGTGATCACCTTGCCGACGAAGCGCGGCACAGCCGTTATTTCGCCGAAGCCTTCCATTACTTCTGGATTGCGATGAACAGTCGTCAGCGCCTGTTCGCCAGCAAGACCCTCGTGGAGATCATTTCCATCTTCTTCGAAGCAGATGAAAGCTGGCTGCAACAAAGCCTGCGTTCGGCCGGTATTGCCGAGATCGACGTGATGGAGATTGTCGGCAGCACGGTAACGGTGCAGGCCAACCGCGCTCGTGCACGCGCTGGCTGCAAACCTACTGTGGAGGCCCTGCACAAGGCCGGCTTCTTTGCATTGCCCCATAACCAGACACTCTTCGCCAAAGCAGGATTGATCGATGGATAAACACAGCCGTGCAACCACCCGCCGACAACAGCGCGGAGCAATCAGCCTGCTGCTGGCGATGATCCTGCTTGGCGTGTTTCCGCTGGATGTGCTGCTGCCTTCCTTTCCGGCATTGGCAGCCCACTTTGGCCGATCGTCAAACGACATCGCGCTGTCGATCAGTCTGTTTGCCGTGGGCATCGCATTTGCCCAGTTGTTGATCGGCCCGTTGTCCGATGTGATCGGGCGCAAAGGTCTGCTGCTTGCCGGCATGAGCGTGTCGCTGCTCGGCGCACTGGGCTGCGTGCTGAGCAATGACTACACGCTGTTCCTGATTTTCCGGGTGATGCAGGCGCTGGGATGCGGTTGCTTCGTGCTGTCCCAGGCACTGGTGCAGGATCTGTTCGAAGGCAACGAGCGTGATCGCCTGCGGATCCTGATGGTCACCGCCACGGGCATCTTCATCTCGGTATCACCATTGGCGGGCACGTTTCTGCAGGCCACGCTCGGCTGGCGCGGCAGCTTCTGGGTGTTCATCGCCCTGGCCGCCGTGGTTCTGGTGAAGACGTGGCGGCTGCTCGATAACAGCCGGCCCGTTCAGAATGGGCAACACGTGGGTTTCATAAAGCCCTACAGATTGGTGCTGAGCAATTTCGAATTCGTCGGCTGCTGGCTGATTTCCGCCTTCGCTTTCGCCTGCCACTTTTCCTTCATTGTCATTTCCCCGCTGATCTTCATGGAGCAGCTGCAGATGGCACCTTACGATTTCGCTTTGATCCTGCTGATCTACGGCGCCGCCTATGTCTTTGGCGGCCTGTTCGCCAGCGTGCTGAATCGGCATATCAATGCGCAACAGCAGATTTTTACCGGGCTGAGTCTGATCCTGCTCTCGGGGCTGGTGATGCTCTATCTGGCAGCCAATCATGATCTGTCAGCGGCGACGGTGCTGATTCCGATGCTGATCTGCACGGTGGGCACGACCATTTCACGACCACCGGCCACCTCCCGCGCCATGAGCCTGTTCGCCGAAAATGCCGGCGCATCGGCGTCCGCCGGCAGCACCATCATCTTTATCTGTGGCGGGCTGGTCAGCGCCTTGATCAGCCTCGGCCCGGCCAACCTGCAAGCGACGCTGGGTTACGGCTTCGTGGTGCTGAGCGGCGTATCGCTGTTGCTCAACAGCGTGATTGGCCGTCGCGTCAGCAACCTGCGCAGCAATCCGGTGATGCCGGGAGGCGACCACTGATCCTGCCAGTCGTCATCCCGCGTGCCTCTTCAGCGTGGGAACAACGCTTTGCGCCATTCCCTCGCGACGCCAGCGGTGTAGAATCGCCTCATTCATCGCCATTCATCCCCGGCGGGTTTATGAGCTCAGGCTGAGACCAGCGGCGATCCCGCAACGTCATCGGCAGCTTCCGGACACACGGCCATTTTTCGGGTGTTTCAGAGGTCAACAGAAGCTCACTCCCCTTTAGTACGTGATTAGCCGCCCGGAGTGCTCCATGCCAGATTACCGCTCGAAAACATCCACCCACGGCCGCAACATGGCCGGCGCCCGCGCACTGTGGCGCGCCACCGGCATGAAAGATGACGACTTCAAGAAGCCGATCATTGCCATCGCCAACTCGTTCACCCAGTTCGTCCCGGGGCATGTGCACCTGAAGGACCTGGGTCAACTGGTCGCCCGCGAAATCGAACGCGCCGGTGGCGTGGCCAAGGAATTCAACACCATTGCTGTCGATGACGGCATTGCCATGGGCCACGACGGCATGCTGTATTCGCTGCCGAGTCGCGAGATCATCGCCGACTCCGTCGAGTACATGGTCAACGCCCACTGCGCCGACGCCATCGTGTGCATTTCCAACTGCGACAAGATCACCCCGGGCATGCTGATGGCCGCGCTGCGCCTGAACATCCCGGTGATCTTCGTTTCCGGTGGCCCGATGGAAGCCGGCAAGACCAAACTCGCCTCCCACGGCCTCGACCTCGTCGACGCCATGGTGATCGCCGCCGACTCCAGCGCTTCTGACGAGAAAGTCGCCGAGTACGAGCGTAGCGCCTGCCCGACCTGCGGTTCGTGCTCCGGCATGTTCACCGCCAACTCGATGAACTGCCTGACCGAAGCACTGGGTCTGGCCTTGCCGGGCAACGGTTCGACTCTGGCGACCCACAGCGACCGCGAACAGCTGTTCCTCCAGGCCGGTCGCACCATCGTCGAGCTGTGCAAGCGTTACTACGGCGAGAACGATGACTCCGTGCTGCCGCGCAACATCGCCAACTTCAAGGCGTTCGAGAACGCGATGATGCTCGACATCGCCATGGGCGGTTCGACCAACACCATCCTGCACTTGCTCGCAGCTGCCCAGGAAGCCGAGATCGATTTCGACCTGCGCGACATCGACCGTCTCTCGCGCAGCGTGCCGCAGCTGTGCAAAGTCGCACCGAACATCCAGAAGTACCATATGGAAGACGTGCACCGCGCCGGCGGCATTTTCAGCATCCTCGGTTCGCTGGCCCGTGGCGGCCTGCTGCACACCGACCTGCCGACCGTGCACAGCCGCAGCATGGAAGAAGCCATCGCCAAGTGGGACATCACCCAGACCAGCGACGAAGCCGTGCATCACTTCTTCAAGGCAGGTCCGGCGGGCATTCCGACCCAGACCGCGTTCAGCCAGTCGACCCGTTGGGAAACCCTCGACGACGACCGTGAAAACGGCTGCATCCGCAGCTTCGAGCACGCCTATTCGAAAGAAGGCGGCCTCGCCGTGCTGTACGGCAACATCGCGCAGGACGGCTGCGTGGTGAAAACCGCCGGGGTTGATGAGTCGATCCATGTCTTCGAAGGCAACGCGAAGATTTTCGAAAGCCAGGACAGCGCCGTGCGCGGCATCCTCGCTGACGAAGTGAAGGAAGGCGACATCGTCATCATTCGCTACGAAGGCCCGAAAGGCGGCCCGGGCATGCAGGAAATGCTCTACCCGACGTCCTACCTGAAATCCAAAGGTCTGGGCAAAGCCTGCGCGCTGCTCACCGACGGGCGTTTCTCCGGCGGCACTTCCGGCCTGTCGATCGGCCACGCTTCGCCAGAGGCTGCGGCCGGTGGCGCGATCGGTCTGGTGCAGGATGGCGACAAGGTGCTGATCGACATTCCGAACCGCTCGATCAACCTGTTGGTCAGCGACGAAGAACTGGCGGCACGCCGCGCCGAGCAGGACAAGAAAGGCTGGAAACCGGTCGAGGTGCGCCCACGCAAAGTAACCACCGCGCTCAAGGCCTACGCCCTGCTGGCGACCAGTGCCGACAAGGGCGCGGTGCGCAACAAAGCGATGCTCGACGGGATATAAAAACAGCTGCGAGCTGCAAGCTGCAAGCTTCAAGCAAGAGCCAAGTTGCTTTTTCTTGCCGCTTGTAGCTTGTAGCTTGCAGCTTGCAGCTGCTTTTATTGAATTTCTTCCGGCTTGACGATCACCCAGTTCTTGTCCGCTGTCACCGGCAAGCCTTCCTTGGCCTGTGCCGCCGCGTGTTTGGCCATCATGCCGTTGATTTGCGTCAGGTACTTGTCCTTGCGGTTGATCCACAAGTGAATGCCGCCCTTGGCTACGTCGACATCATGGAACAGCATGTAGCCGTCGCTGGTCGGGGTATCGCCACCGACCAGTACCGGTTTTTTCCATTCATCGATATAGGTCAGGATCGCCGCGTGCTTGCCGGCCATCCACGTTGCCGGGGTCCACAGGTACGGCGTCAGCTCTAGGCCGAGGTTGGCCTTCTCGTCATATTTGCCAGCAGTGATCTGTTTGCGCGCAGTGGTCAGCTCGCCGGTCTTCTGATCCTTGAGCAGCAGTGAAACGCCAATGACGTTCTGCGGTTTGACGTTGTAGCCGTACTTGGGATCCGCCGCGACCATGCGTACCAGTTCCTCTGAAGCGGCGGTCATCACGTAGACCTCGATACCGTTCTCCATCAGCTTGTTGTACAGCTCCTGCTGGCCAGTGAAGATCTTCGGCGGATTGACGTCGAGCTTCTTCACCACATCGCCTTCGTAATACGTCGCCGGCACCGGTTTGCCCGAAGCCATCAACTCGTCAACGTAGCCCTTGAGTTCCTTGAGGGTGAAGCCAGAGAACACCTGCGCCACCCACGGGTAGCAGACCATGTCGTCGACTTCGCAGAGCCGGTAGTAATAACTGAACAGGCTTTCCTTGTGCTCGGCGGTGTCCTTGAAGGGCATCAGTTTCAGCGAGGGGTCGAGCTTGTCGCGGGTAATAAGGCCCTTGTTTTCCATGAACGGCAGCAAGGATTCTTCGAGGTCGTAGCGGTAACTGGTGTTGTCCATGTCGAACACCGCGTAATTACCCTTGTTGGCGTTGGCAGCGATCATCGCGTCCAGCGCCTTGGCCTGATCTGCCGGCCAATGCTTGAGGTCCGTGGCCAATGCCTGGCCGGCGAGGCCAGCCGCCAGTGCTACAGCCAACAACGTGCGTGCAATTCTCATAGCGCTACTCCCCGATGCAAAGAGTTCGACGCTAACAAATCAGTGTGACAACTCTCGCCTGTCAGCGACCGCTGACGTCCCCTGCGCGTCAGTTGCATTGCCGACAGCGACAAGCGCTTATTCCAAAAACGACGGACGCCCTGCCATTTCGGTATTAAATCATTGCAAATCAAGCTGTTAGGCTTTCCGGTTCACAGCAGCCCCGGATGGCTGTTGGCACAGTCTCTACTGGAGTCCTCATGAATCTACCGCTGATTCTCAACCTGCTGGTGTTCCTCGCCCTGCTCTTCGGTCTGGCGCAGACCCGCCACACCACCTGGAGCCTGGCGAAAAAAGTCCTGCTCGCACTGGTCCTCGGCGTGGCGTTCGGCGTCGCGCTGCACACGATTTACGGTGCCGGCAACCCGGTGCTGAAAGCCTCGATCGGCTGGTTCGATCTGGTCGGCAACGGTTACGTGCAGTTGCTGCAAATGATCGTGATCCCGCTGGTGTTTGCTTCGATCCTCAGCGCCGTGGCCCGTCTGCACAATGCCTCGTCGCTGGGCAAGATCAGTTTCCTCACCATCGGCACGCTGCTGTTCACCACCGCCATCGCGGCGTTGGTCGGCATCGGCCTGACCAACCTGTTCGGCCTCAGCGCTGAAGGTCTGGTTGCCGGCACCCAGGAAATGGCGCGCCTGCAAACCATTCAGAACGACTACGCCGGCAAGGTCGCCGACCTGAATGTGCCGCAATTGCTGCTGTCGTTCATTCCGCAGAATCCGTTCGCCGACCTGGCCCGGGCCAAGCCGACCTCGATCATCAGTGTGGTGATCTTCGCCGCGTTCCTCGGGGTTGCCGCGCTGCAACTGCTCAAGGACGACGTCGTGAAAGGTCAGAAAGTGATCAACGCCATCGACACTCTGCAAGCCTGGGTGATGCGTCTGGTGCGTCTGGTGATGAAGCTGACCCCGTACGGTGTGCTGGCGCTGATGACCAAAGTGGTCGCCGGTTCCAACCTGCAGGACATCATCAAGCTGGGCAGTTTCGTCGTGGTCTCGTATATCGGCCTGGGCCTGATGTTCGTCGTGCACGGCGTGCTGGTGTCGGCCGCCGGGATCAACCCGCTGCGCTTCTTCCGCAAGATCTGGCCGGTGCTGACCTTCGCCTTCACCAGCCGCTCCAGCGCAGCGACCATTCCGTTGAGCATCGAAGCGCAGACCCGTCGCCTGGGCATTCCGTCGTCAGTCGCCAGTTTCGCTGCCTCGTTCGGTGCGACCATCGGCCAGAACGGGTGTGCCGGCCTGTACCCGGCGATGTTGGCCGTGATGGTCGCGCCAACTGTCGGCATCAACCCGCTGGATCCGTTGTGGATCGCGACGCTGGTGGCGATTGTCACGTTGAGTTCGGCCGGCGTGGCCGGAGTCGGTGGCGGCGCGACGTTCGCCGCCCTGATCGTGCTGCCGGCGATGGGCCTGCCGGTGTCACTGGTGGCGTTGCTGATTTCGGTCGAGCCGCTGATCGATATGGGCCGCACCGCATTGAACGTGAGTGGCTCGATTACCGCTGGGGCGATTACCAGTCAGGTCATGCAGCAGACGGATAAAGCGCTGCTGGATGCCGATGAGCACGCAGAGTTGGCCCAGGCTTAAGCTTCTCAGCGACTGAGCGAGCCTCTTCGCGAGCAGGCTCGCTCCCACACTGAAATGCGTTCCCCTGTGGGAGCGAGCCTGCTCGCGAAGCTGTTAGGCTTTCTCCCAAACCTCAAAGCTATATGCAGGTTTATCGCCCTCTGCCGGATTCGGTACATCCGACACCAGCTTCCATTCGCTCAGATCAAACTCCGGAAACCACGCATCCCCTTCCGGGCTCAGCGCCACGCGGGTCAGGTACAGCCGATCGGCCTGCGCCAGTCCCTGCGCATACAACTGCGCGCCGCCAATCAGCATCAGTTCATCAACGCCCTGGGCCTTCGCCCATTCCTCGGCGCGGGCCACGGCGGCTTCCAGCGACGGATAGACCTCGGCGCCTTCGAGCTGCAGATCGGACTGGCGGCTGACCACGATGTTCAAGCGCCCCGGCAGCGGCCGGCCGAGCGAATCCCAAGTCTTGCGACCCATGATGATCGGCTTGCCGAGCGTGGTCGCCTTGAAGTATTTGAAGTCCCCCGGCAGGTGCCAGGGCATGCTGTTGTCGACGCCGATCACGCGGTTTTCACCGAGGGCTGCGATCAGGCTGAGGGGCAGTGATTTAGTCATGGCGGCGAGGATACCAGAGCCGCGCTTACCCCGATAAGCGCCACAGCGGTTATGCTCAGCGCTCGATTTAGCGACGGGACGCCGCGTGACTGAACTGACTCCACTGCAAAACCTCTGGCTCACCGAAACCATCCGCCTGCGCGAAGAACACGCGGGGCCGCTGGACGATCTGGAAGCCAATCGTCTGGCCCGCGCCGCTGGCGGCGATCTGCCGAGCCGCATTGCGCGCCGGGCGCTATGGCTGGCCGAGCGTGACGGGCTCACCGCCGCCCTCAAGCACTGGCTGCAAGGCGCGCGCCTGGCGCTGGTGCTGTTGATGATTTTCGCCATGCTCAGCGGCGCCGGCCTGGCTTTCGCCGCACTTGGCCAAACGCCGGTGAATGTGTTCTGGGCGCTGGGCAGTCTGCTCGGGATCAATCTGATATTGCTGCTGAGCTGGGCGCTGGGCTTGATTTTCGCTGGCGAACACGGCGCCACCCTCGGGCGCTTGTGGCTGTGGCTCAGCGAAAAATTCGCTCGCGACGCCAAAGCCGCGCAACTGGCGCCGGCCTTGCTGTTGCTGCTGCAACGCAAGAAACTCAACCGCTGGGCGCTCGGCGCGTTGATCAATGGTCTGTGGCTGCTGGCGATGCTCAGCGCGCTGATTCTGCTGCTGACGCTGATGGCCACGCGGCGCTACGGCTTTGTCTGGGAAACCACGATCCTCGGCGCCGATACTTTCATCCACGTCACCCAGGCCCTTGGCTATCTGCCGTCACTGCTTGGCTTCAACGTGCCGACCGAGGAAATGATCCGCGCCAGCGGCGACGGCGCACTGGATATTGAAAGCGCACGACAGGCCTGGGCGACCTGGCTGGTCGGCGTGCTGGTGGTCTTCGGCGTGCTGCCGCGCCTGCTGCTCGCGCTGTTCTGCCTGTGGCGCTGGAACCGCGGCAAAGCCGCGCTGCGCCTGGATCTGAACCTGCCCGGCTACGCGCAACTGCGCGAAAGGCTGATGCCGACCAGCGAGCGCCTTGGTGTCAACGACCCGGAGCCGGCGCAACTGCATCGCGTCGAAAGCAACGTCGGCGAACTGGCCAGTGAAGGCGCGCTGCTGGTGGCGATCGAGTTGGACGAACAGCGTCCGTGGCCACCCGTGCTGCCGAAAAACGTCAGCAACGCGGGCATCCTCGACAGTCGCGAATCGCGGCACAAACTGCTCGAACAACTCAGTCGCTTCCCGCCGGCGCGGCTGGCCATCGCCTGCGATCCGCGACGCTCGCCGGATCGCGGCAGCCTCGCATTGATCGCCGAACTCGCACGCAATGCCGGCGCCACTCGCATCTGGCTGCTGCAAGCGCCGCCTGGCGAAGCGCTGGACGGGCAACGTCTGGGTGACTGGCACGCGGCGCTGCAACAACTGGACCTGCCATTCGCCGATTGCGCGCCGATGAACTGGCTGGAGAGCGGACATGACTGATGCACGCAAGGCCCCGCTGAAACTGGCGGTGGTCGGCCACACCAACGTCGGCAAGACCTCGCTGCTGCGCACGCTGACCCGTGACGTCGGCTTCGGCGAAGTCTCGCACCGGCCGAGCACCACCCGACATGTTGAAGGCGCGCGGTTGTCGGTGGATGGCGAGCCGTTGCTCGATCTGTACGACACGCCGGGGCTGGAAGATGCGATCGCCCTGCTGGATTTTCTCGAACGTCTGGAACGCCCCGGCGAACGCCTCGACGGCCCGGCGCGGCTGGCGCGGTTTCTCGACGGCAGCGAGGCGCGCCAGCGGTTCGAACAGGAAGCCAAGGTGCTGCGGCAACTGCTGGCCTCCGATGCCGGTCTGTATGTGATCGACGCCCGCGAACCGGTGCTGGCCAAGTATCGCGACGAACTGGAAGTGCTCGCCAGTTGTGGCAAACCGCTGCTGCCGGTGCTGAATTTCGTCAGCAGCGCCAACCATCGCGAACCCGATTGGCGCGAAGCGCTGGCGCGGTTGGGGCTGCATGCGCTGGTACGTTTCGACAGCGTCGCACCGCCCGAAGATGGCGAGCGGCGCTTGTACGAGAGCCTCGCCCTGCTATTGGAAAACGCCCGGCCGCAACTGGAGCGGTTGATCGCCGACCAGCAGGCGCAGCGCCTCGCCCGTCAGCAAAGCGCCGCGCGCTTGATTGCCGAATTGCTGATCGACTGCGCTGCGTGCCGGCGCAGTGTGGTCAGCGAAGCCGAGCAGGAGCAGCAGGCGATCAGCGAGCTGCGCAAAGCCGTGCGCCAGCGTGAGCAGAAGTGCGTGGAGGCGCTGCTCAAGCTCTACGCGTTTCGCCCGCAGGACGCGGCGGCCAGTGACTTGCCGTTGCTCGACGGGCGCTGGGGCGATGATCTGTTCAACCCGGAAACCCTGAAGCAACTCGGCGTGCGCGTCGGCGGCGGCATTGCTGCCGGTGCAGCGGCCGGGGCTGGCATGGATTTGCTGGTCGGCGGGATTACCCTCGGCGCAGCGGCACTGGCCGGCGCGATTGCCGGTGGCGCACTGCAAACGGCGCGCAGTTATGGCAGCCGTTTGCTCGGCAAGATCAAAGGCCAGCGGGAATTGACGGTGGATGACGCCGTGCTGCGCCTGTTGGCGTTGCGCCAGCGCCAGTTGTTGCTGGCGCTGGATCAGCGTGGGCATGCGGCGATGGACAGCATTCAGGTGGCCACACCTGTGGATAAAACCTGGCGCGAAGGCAAATTGCCGGAAGCGCTGAACAAGGCGCGCGCGCATCCGCAGTGGTCGTCGCTCAATCCGCAGGCGAAGTTGAATCAGGCGGAGCGGCAGGAGCAGATTGATTTGCTGGCAGCAGATTTGTAGCGTCTTAGCCGGCCTCTTCGCGAGCAAGCTCGCTCCCACATTGGATCGTGGTCACAACACAAAACCCAGTGGGAGCGAGCTTGCTCGCGAATGGCGCGACTCGGTTACTTGGATTACACCGCCAGCAGCCGCGCCGCCTTCTCCTTCAGCAAACCGAGATCCATCACCGGCACCGCCATCTCCTTCGCCAACTCATCCCAGCGCCGCATGCGCAAACTCAGCACACACAACGGATCAGCCTCGAACGCATCCGCCTCAGCCGCGCTCATCACCCCGCCCTGATAGTCCAGCGTCCTGCGACTCGCCTCACTCAACCGCGCGTAATAGCCCGGCTCGCGCAAGGTCAGATAGCGTTTGGCCTGGACGTGATATTCCACCAGTCGAGCCAGCCGCTCGCTGAAACCTGCCTCACGCAGATAATCCGCACCGAGCCGTTCATGGCTGACCACGCCATAACCGCCCATGTTTTCCGCGCCCTCGGCACACAAATGGCCGATGTCATGAAAGAACGCCGCCAGCACCACTTCATCGTCACAGCCTTCAGCCATGGCCAGTTCTGCGGCCTGGGACATGTGCTCGAGTTGCGACACCGGTTCGCCGATGTAATCGCTGGCGCCGAAGCGTTCATACAGGCCGAACACCCGGGCGATCACCTGTTCGTGATTCATGCTTCCTCCAGTAACTGCGCGATGTTGCGTTCGGCCAGCGCCGGGCCGACGCTCATGCCGACGCCGGTGTGCATCAGCGCCACGCTCAGGCCCGGTGCCGGGCGCAGGAATGAAAACGGCCCCGGCCCACGAGCACCATAGACGCCCTGCCAGCGTTCGACCACTTGCACCTGGCAGCCCAGCGTCTGCTCGGCAAGTTCGAGCATCCAGTTATCGACCTGTTCGGCGTTGAACGGTGACGCATCGCTGCCGTAATGATGCGAATCGCCGATGATCAGCTCGCCATACGGCGTCGGGCTGATCAGCAGGTGAATGCCGTTGGCGTGCAGGTGCGGTTGCTCACGGAGGATCTGCGCCTGCACCGCTGCGGCTTGCGGCAAATCGGCGAAGGCGCCGTAGTGCACGCAGCTCAGGCCGGTGAGCACGGCGTGTTGCAGATTGAGATCGACCTGCGGTCTGGCGCGGAGCATTTGCAAACGACAGATCTGCGGATTGAGCACGGCAATCGGCTCGGCCAGCAGGGTCTGATAATCGTGGCCGGAGCAGACGATGATCTGCTTGCCGGTAAAACTGCCGGCGGTGCTGTGCAGACGCCCCGGCTCGACGTCGCGCACCAGCGTGGAAAAGTGAAACTCGACGCCGAGGTCGCGGCGCAAGTAGTCGATCAGTGCCGGAATCGCTTCGCGCGAGTACAACTGCTGATCATCGACACCGTGCAACACAGCACGGTGATGGCTGAACTGGCCGCCGTAGAGATCACGCAACGCCGCGCCGCGCAGCAGCTCAACGTTGTAGCCGTGCTCGATCGCGCGGCCGGCGCAGAAGACTTCGAGCAGGTGTTCTTCGGCCTCGCTGCGGGCGAACAGGTATGAGCCGTTGCGCTTGACCTGCAGGCCGGCAAGTTGCGCCCAGTCGCCCCAGATCTCGCGGCTGGCCTTGGCCAGTTCGAGCATGATGCCGGGCGGCTGACCGGTCACCAGCGCCTGGCCGAAGTTGCGCACCGAAGCGCCAAGGGGCGTGGCGGTGCGTTCGAATACCGCGACTTTCAGGCCGCGTTTGGCAGCGGCATAGGCGTGGGACAGACCGAGGATGCCAGCGCCGATGATGAGCAAGTCTTTGGGTTGTGTCATGTAGAGGTGCTCTGAATGAGAAACCGCTTTCGCGAGCAGGCTCGCTCCCACAGGGGACAGCATTGCAACTGTGGGAGCGAGCCTGCTCGCGAAGGGGCCTTGTCAGTCGATAAAGATCTTACTTGGCGACAACTTTTTCGGACTTGCCGTCATACCGCTTGCGCCATTCAGCCAGGATCTCGTCGCGATTCTTCGAGGCCCAGGCAAAGTCGTTCTTGATCAGACGCTGCTCATAGTCGGCTGGCAATTCGGTCTGCGGCTTGGCGATCCCCGGCTGCGCGAGCACGGCGAAGTTCTCTTTGTACAGATCCATCGCCTCGGCGCTGGCGGAGAAGTCGGCGAGTTTTTTCGCTGCCTCTTCATGCGGCGTGCCTTTGATCACCGCCGTCGCTTCGATCTCCCAGCCCAGACCTTCCTTCGGCAGGATGATGTCCAGCGGCGCGCCCTGGCGCTTCAGCTGCACCGCCGGGTATTCAAAGGAAATCCCGATCGGAAACTCCCCCGCCGCCGCCAGTTTGCATGGCTTGGAACCGGAGTGAACGTACTGGCCGATGTTCTGGTGCAAGCCGTCCATATACGCCCAGCCTTGCTTCTCGCCGAAGGTCTGCAGCCAGGCGCTGACGTCGAGGAAACCGGTGCCGGACGACGCCGGGTTGGGCATGACGATCTTGCCCTTGTACTCAGGCTTGGTCAGGTCCTGCCAACTGACCGGTTTGCTCAGACCCTGCTTCTCAGCCTCGACGGTGTTGAAGCAAATGGTCGCGGCCCACACGTCCATGCCGACCCAGGCTGGCGGGTTGGCGGCGTCGCGGTAGTTCGCGCCGATCTTGCCGAGATCCTTCGGTGCATAGCTTTGCAGCATGCCTTGCTGGTCGAGAATCGCCAGGCTCGACGCGGCCAGGCCCCACACCGCGTCAGCCTGCGGTCGAGCCTTTTCGGCGAGCAGTTTGGCGGTGATGATCCCGGTGGAATCGCGCACCCATTTTATCTCGACGTCCGGGTTGGCCTTTTCAAAGGCCTCCTTGTAGGACTTCAGTTGTTCGGCTTCGAGGGCGGTGTACACCGTCAACTCGGTTTTTGCCGCGAAGGCATTCAGGCTGAAAGTCGCGAGCACAGCAGCGGCCAGGGCCATAGGCTTGAACATGAGCGTTTTCCTGTAGATGAGTTGATCGGGTTTGCAATCAGTGACCGGGCGCGGTTTGCCGCCAGGCCTGGGAGCGGCGCAACAGGCCGCGCGAAGCCCACGCCAGCAGCAGCGACACGCCGGCCGAGGTGAACAGAATCAGGGTCGACATCGCCGCCGCACCGCCGACGTTGCCGGCGTCATCCATGTTCAGCACCGCCACCGCCGCGAGGATGGTGTCGGGGCTGTAGAGGAAGATCGCGGCGGAAACCGTGGTCATCGCCGAGACGAACAGGTAGCGCACGATGTCCAGCAGCGCCGGCAGGCAGATCGGCACGGTGACGCGCAGGTAATGCCGGTACAGCGGCGCCTTCAGCGACAGCGCCGCCGCTTCGAACTCGGCGTCGAGCTGGCGCAGCGCGGTGGTCGCGGTCATTTGTGCGGTGGTCAGATAGTGCGCGATGGTGCAGACGATCAGCAGCGTCATCGTCCCGTAGAGCACATGCAGCGGATTGCCGCTGAGGTTGAAGAAGAAAACGTAACCCAGGCCAAGCACCAGCCCCGGCACCGCCATCGGCACGAAGCTGAGCATGCGCAAAGCCAGGTTCAAGCCGCGCTGGGTGCGGGTTTTCTCCATCAGATAGGCGCCAGTGAAAATCAGCACGCTGCCAATCAGCGCGGTGCCCAGCGCCATTTTCAGACTGTTGCCGTAGGCGAGCCAGCCACCGCCGGCGGTCTCGTTGAACTGATAGTGGTTGAGCGACAGCGACAGGTTGTACGGCCAGAACTTCACCAGCGACGAGAACACCGCCATGCCGAACACCAGCAGCAGCGCGGCGCAAATCAGCAAAACGATCGCCAGATAGCAGCCGTCGCGCATTTTCGACGGCAGCGGTTTGAACACTTGCGCGCGCCCGCTCATGGAATCGCCGTGACGCCGACGCAACCATGCATCGACACCGAAACTGAACAGCGCCGGCAGCAACAGCACCATACCGATCAACGCGCCACGACCGAATTGCTGCTGGCCGACCACGGCTTTGTAGGCTTCCAGCGCCAACACTTGATAGTCGCCACCGACCACCACCGGCACACCGAAATCGGTGATGGTCAGGGTGAACACCAGACAGAACGCAGCGAATACCGCCTGGCGGGTCGCCGGCCAGGTGATGCTGCGAAACGCTTTGGCCGGACTGGCGCCCATGCTCGATGCGGCGTCGAACAGCCGCGCATCGGCCAGCGACAATGCCGAGAGCAAAATCATCAGCGCATGGGGGAAGGTGTAGATCACCTCGCCCAGCACAATGCCCCAGAAGCCATAGATATTGTCCGAGAGCAGCCCACGCAACATGCCCTGATTGCCGAACAGATAGACCAGCGCAATTCCCGGCAGCATCGACGGCGCCATCAGCGGCAGCAGGGAGATCCCGCGCCAGATGCCTTTGCCCGGAATCAGCGTGCGTTGCAGCGCGTAGGCAAACAGGTAGGCCAGCGGTACGACAATGGCCGCCACGCTGAGGGACACTTTCAGGCTGTTGCCGAGCAACCAGTGGAAATTGGCGCTGGTCACCAACTCCTTCGCCGCGAGCCAGCCACCGCCCTGCCCGGCGTCATTGCCGAAACCGCGCCAGAAGATCGCCAGCAACGGCAACAGCACCGCGAGGCCGAGCAACACCAGCAGGAGGACTTTGCCGCCGACCACGAACAGGCGATCACCGATCTCGGCTTTCGAGGGCTGTCGCACCTGCTTGTGCGGTAGCGGCAGCGCAAGGTTGCTGTTCATCAGGCGAACACCTGCAAACTGCGCGGCGGCAAGGCGACCATGATTTGCTGGGCGCCGAGGCGCGGCATGGCTTCTGGTGCGAGTTCGGCGAGCAGCGCATGGCCCGGCAGTTGATCGAGTTCGAAGCTCATGCGGCAGCGGTTGCCGAGGAAAGTGATTTCGCGAACCTTGGCCGGGAACAGGTTCTCTTCGTGCACCAGCGGATTGACGTTGATCGCCTCCGGGCGGCAGAACAGTCGACCCGAAGCGCCGTGCACGCTGCCATCGGCCAGACGCAGATTCATCCCGCCGACCTGGGCGTGACTGTCGCTGCTGCGCTGAAACGGCAGCCAGTTGCCCTGGCCGACAAACTCGGCCACGAACGGCGTGGCGGGGCGGTTGTAGATTTCCTGCGGCGTGGCGTACTGCTCGACCCGGCCGTTGTTCATTACCGCGATGCGGTCGGCCATCAACATCGCTTCGTCCTGATTGTGCGTGACCATCAGCGTAGTGATGCCGAGGTTGCGTTGCAGCTGACGCAGCTCGGTGCACAGATGCTCGCGCACCCGCGCGTCGAGGGCCGACATTGGTTCGTCGAGCAACAGCAGTGACGGCGCCGGCGCCAATGCGCGAGCGAGCGCTACTCGCTGTTGCTGACCGCCGGACAATTGGCCTGGGTACTTTTTCTCACTGCCGCTGAGGCCCACCAGTTCCAGCATCTGACCGACACGCCGGCGCACTTCATCGCGCCCGCTGCCGGCGAGGCCGTAGGCAATGTTCGCTTCGACGGTCAGATTGGGGAACAGCGCGTAGGACTGGAACAGAATCCCGTAATCCCGCGCTTGCGGGGCAAGATGCGAGACATCGCGATCGCCCAGATACAGCTCGCCGCTGTCCTGCTGCTCCAGCCCGGCAATGCAGCGCAACAATGTGGTCTTGCCACAGCCCGACGGACCGAGCAGGCACACCAGTTCGCCGGCGGCGACATCGAGGGAGACGTTATCCAGCGCAGTGAACGCACCGAAACGCTTGTGCACGCCGCGCACTTTCATCGGCGCGCCGGGGTTGGTCAGGGCAGTTGCGATGGCAGGATTCATGGACGGACCTCAGCAAACGGATGAGGCCAATCCTAGAGTTGTAATGCGTCCGTCATGTGGCAGCGAGGCAAAAACGGCTGATAGTGGTATTTGGGGATTTTGGTTCACTGCAGATCGTTCCCACGCTCTGCGTGGGAATGCCTCATCGGACGCTCCGCGTTCGGCTTTTGGGACGCAGAGCGTCCCGGGCTGCATTCCCACGCGGAGCGTGGGAACGATCATTACGCAGGAGACATCTCTTTTGCCAAGCCGAGGAACGCCGCCGGCAGACGCGCACCCTTGCGCTCTTTGAGGCAATACAGATACTCCGGAATCTGCGGTGCATTCTCGATGGTCAGCACGCGCAGTTGCGGATCATGCGGCACTTCCTGCCGCGCGATGATGCTGATGCCGATATTGCGCAGCACCGCCTCGCGAATTGACTCGCGGCTGCCGATCTCCAGCAACGGCCCGAAGCTTACTCCGGCGCTGGCCAGCAACTCTTCGGTCAAGCGCCGAGTAGTCGAACCCGGCTCGCGCATCAACAACGTATGCCCGGCCAGCGCGTTCAGCGTCACATGTTCCTGCGCCGCCAACGGATGATTGCGATGCACCGCCAGCACCAGCGGATCGGTGCCGAGTACCCGGCGAATCAACCGCGCATCGTCGAGCAACTGCGACGAGGCCGCGACATCCACGCGGTAATCCTCCAGAGCCTCAAGCACCTGCTGCGAGTTGCCGATTTCCACCGACACTTCCACCTGCGGCAAACGCTCGCGGAAGGTTTTTACCAGATCGAGAATGTAATACGGCGCGGTGGCGGCAATACGCAGCGTGCCCTGCACCTGACCGCTGTTGCGCAGGAAAAACTCGATGTCCGCCTCTTGCTGCAACAGGGTCTTGACCATCGGCAGCAGCCGCGCGCCTTCGTCACTGACGCTTAAACGGCGCCCGCCACGGTAGAACAACTCCACCGAATACTGGCTTTCCAGGTTACGAATCTGCGTGGTCACGGTCGGTTGGCTGAGGCCGAGTTTTTTCGCCGCCAGCGTGATGCTGCCCAGGCGGGCGACCATGTAAAACGCTTTCAGCTCGGCACTCAGCACAACCATCCCTCACGTTTATTTACGCAGCAGGCGCAAACCGTTGAACACCACCAGCAGGCTCACGCCCATATCGGCAAACACCGCCATCCACATGGTGGCCAGCCCGGCGAAGGTTACCGCAAGAAAGATCGCCTTGATCACCAGCGCCAGTGCGATGTTCTGTTTGAGGATACTCGCGGTGTTGCGCGACAGGCTGATGAACGCAGGGATCTTGCGCAGATCGTCGTCCATCAGGGCGACATCGGCGGTTTCGATCGCGGTGTCGGTGCCGGCGGCGGCCATGGCGAAACCGATCTCGGCGCGGGCCAGTGCCGGGGCGTCGTTGATGCCATCGCCGACCATACCGACCCGGTGGCCCTGCTTGTACAGATCTTCAATGGCTTGCAGCTTGTCGGTCGGCAGCAAGTCGCCGCGCGCCTCGTCGATGCCGACCTGGGCGGCAATCGCTTGCGCGGTGTGGACGTTGTCGCCGGTCAGCATCAGGGTTTTCACCCCGAGTTCATGCAACTGACGAATCGCTTCGCGGCTGGTTTCCTTGACCGTGTCGGCCACGGCGAACAGCGCCAGCGGGCCTGCGCTGTCGAGCAGCAGCACCACGGATTTGCCCTGTTTTTCCAGCGCGAACAGCTTTTCTTCCAGCTGCGGCGAGCACAGGCCCAAATCTTCGACCAGACGATGATTGCCCAGGTGATAGGTCTTGCCGTTGATATCACCTTTGACGCCCCTCCCGCCTAGCGCGGCGAAGTTATCCACAGTCAGCGCGGCGAAGTTTTTATCCACAGCGGCACTGGCAATCGCCAGCGACACCGGGTGATCGGAGCGCCCGGCCAGCGCGGCGGCGATGGCCGGTGCCGTGGCGTCTGCGGTCGGCTCGAGCGACAGGTAATCGGTCTGCACCGGTTTGCCGTGGGTGATCGTGCCGGTCTTGTCCAGCGCCAGATAATCGAGCTTGAAGCCGCCTTCCAGATACACGCCGCCCTTGACCAGAATGCCCTTGCGCGCCGCCGCCGCGAGGCCGCTGACGATGGTCACCGGGGTGGAAATCACCAATGCGCACGGACAGGCCACCACCAGCAGCACCAGCGCGCGGTAGATCCAATCGAACCACGCCGCGCCCATGAACAACGGCGGGATGATCGCCACGGCCAAGGCGAAGACGAATACCGCCGGGGTGTAGATTTTCGAGAATTGGTCAACGAAACGCTGCGTCGGTGCCCGCGCGCCCTGGGCCTGTTCGACGGCGTGAATGATCCGCGCCAGCGTCGAGTTGTTCGCCGCAGCGGTGACCGTGTATTCCAGCGAGCCGGCCTGATTGATGGTGCCAGCGAAGACTTTATCGCCGACAGTTTTTTCCACCGGCAGGCTTTCACCGGTGATCGGTGCCTGATCAATGGTCGAGCTGCCGCTGACCACCGCGCCGTCCAGGGCGATGCGTTCGCCGGGTTTCACCCGCACGCGGGCGCCCAGTTCGACGCTTTTGACCTCTTGTTGGCGCCAGTCGCCGTCAGCCTGCAAGACTGTCGCCTGCTCCGGAGTCATCTGCATCAAGCCACTGATCGCATTGCGCGCGCGGTCCAGCGAGCGTGCTTCGATCAGCTCGGCGACGGTGAAGAGGAACATCACCATCGCCGCTTCCGGCCACTGACCGATGAGGATCGCGCCCGTCACCGCAATGCTCATCAGCGCGTTGATGTTGAGATTGCGGTTCTTCAGGGCGATCCAGCCCTTTTTATAAGTGCCGAGGCCGCCGCTGAGGATCGACACCAGCGCAACAATCGCCACCACCCAGTCGGGGGCAGCGCTGGTGAAGTGGATGACTTCGGCGCCCAGCGCGGTCACACCGGACAGCGCCAGTGGCCACCAGTGTTTTTTCACCGCAGCCGGTGTCGGCGCATCGACACCCGCCTCCAGCGGCTCGGCGTGCATGCCGAGGGATTTGATCGCCTCGGTGATCGGCTCGGTGCCCGGCAGATTGTGGGTCACGCCAAGCACGCGATTGATCAGATTGAATTCCAGCTGCTGCACGCCGGCCAGTTTGCCGAGCTTGTTCTGGATCAGCGTCTGCTCGGTCGGGCAGTCCATCGCCTCGATGCGGAAGCTGCTCAGGCGCGCGTCGGCGCTGGTCTTTTCGCTCAATTGCACTCGCGCAGGTGCGGCGGCTTTTGACGAGCAGCAGGCATCGCCGCCATGCGCATGTTTATGCACGGGCTGCAATTTATGACTGTGATCGTGACCGTCGCCGGGCTTGTGGGTGTGCAGGGAATCGCTCATTGGTCGCGTCCATGAATGTGCCTGTTGCCAAGTAAAGACCCTGTAGCCACTATAGGGTCAAGCACCCTTTTGGAGATGGCCGTCATGAAGATCGGCGAACTGGCGAAACTCACCGACTGTGCGGTGGAAACCATCCGCTACTACGAGCGCGAAAACCTCCTGCCGGAACCGGCGCGCAGCGACGGCAACTACCGCGTCTACACCCAGGCCCACGCCGAGCGCCTGACCTTCATCCGCAACTGCCGCACCCTCGACATGACCCTCGAAGAAATCCGCAGCCTCCTCGCCCTGCGCGACAGCCCGCAGGATCAGTGCGAGAGCGTCAATGCGCTGATCGACGAACATATTCAGCACGTGAAGGCGCGAATTGATGGGTTATTGGCGTTGCAGACACAACTGCTCGACCTGCGCCAACGCTGTGGCGAAGGGCCGGAGGCGGATCAATGCGGGATCTTGCAGCGGCTGGAAGTGAGCGGCGGGGTTGTTGCAACCGAAGTTGAGCATTCCCACGTTGGCCGTAGCCACGGCCACTGAGCCCAACACACAACCAAATGTGGGAGCGAGCCTGCTCGCGAAAGCGGTGTATCAGTCGACACATCTGCGACTGACACGCCCTCTTCGCGAGCAGGCTCGCTCCCACAGGAATATTGCGGTGTGGTTTAGACCGCCATCGGCGCGGTCATCGGTGGATGGTGCTCATAGCCTTCCAGCGAGAAATCGCTCGGCTCGACCAATTCCAGCCACTCCGGCTGATATACGCCAGTTTTGGCAAACTCCGGCACGCGATCGGAGATCTTCAGTTTCGGCATGGCAAACGGCTCGCGCTTGAGCTGTTCGTTGAGCATGTCCAGGTGGTTCTCGTAGACGTGCGCATCGCCGATGAAATAGGTGAACCAGCGCGGCGTGTAGCCGGTCAGGCGCCCGATCAGGCTCAGCAGCGCGGCGCCCTCGGTGAGGTTGAACGGCGTGCCCAGCCCTAGATCGTTGGAGCGGATGTAGAGAGTTAGAGAAATCTCTTTGGTCTCGACGTTCGGGTGGAACTGGTACAGCAGATGGCATGGCGGCAGGGCCATTTCATCGAGCTGGGCGACGTTCCAGCCGTGGAACAGAATGCGGCGGCTGCCCGGATCCTTGATGATCGTGTCGACGCACTGGCGTACCTGATCGATCGCCTTGTACAGCACGACGTAGGCCTGGCCGTCTTCTTCGCCCTGAGCGATCTGCTTGTAGCCGTTGCTCAGGGTCTGTTCGATGGCAGCAGTGTTGCTCAGCGGGATCTGCTTGTACGCCGGCCACTTGCGCCATTGCACGCCGTAGATTTCACCGAGATCGTCGTCGCCCTGACGGAACGGGTTGGCCAGCCATTGCGCGTTTTCGTTGGCGTTCTGGTCCCAGACCTTGCAGCCCAGCGCGCGGAATTCAGCGGCGTTGTTGACGCCACGCAGAAACCCGCACATCTCGCCGATGGCCGATTTGAAAGCCATTTTGCGCGTGGTGATCGCCGGGAAACCTTCCTGCAGATCGAAACGCAGCATCGCTCCCGGAAAACTGATGGTGTTGATGCCGGTGCGGTTGGCCTGCTTGGTGCCGTTCTGAATGACGTGCGAGACCAGTTCGAGATATTGCTTCATGAGTTACCTGTGTCCTTGGAGCCCCGGCGTCGCGCGCCGGGGTTCGTAGTTTAAGCCGTCGGCGCGAGCGGCGCTGCCGGGGCGCGACGATAGGCCAGCCAGATCAGCAACAGCCCGCCGACAATCATCGGCACGCAGAGCACCTGGCCCATGGTCAGCCAGTTCCACGCCAGATAGCCCAACTGCGCATCAGGCACGCGGACGAACTCGACGATGAAACGGAAGATGCCGTAGAACAGCGCGAACATGCCGGAGACCGCCATGGTCGGGCGCGGTTTGCGCGAGAAGATCCACAGGATCAGGAACAGCGCCACGCCTTCGAGGGCGAACTGATACAGCTGCGACGGGTGGCGCGGCAACTGCGCCGGATCGCTGAACGGCGGAAACACCATGGCCCATGGCACGTCGGTGGCCTTGCCCCACAACTCAGCGTTGATGAAGTTGCCGATGCGCCCGGCGCCCAAGCCGATCGGCACCATCGGCGCGACAAAGTCCATCAACTGGAAGAACGACTTGCCATTGCGCTTGCCGAACCACAAGGCCGCGAGCATCACGCCAATAAATCCGCCGTGGAACGACATGCCGCCCTTCCACACTTCGAAAATCAGTGTCGGGTTGGCCAGGTATGCGCTCAGATCATAGAACAGCACATAGCCCAGACGGCCGCCGACGATCACGCCCATCGATAGCCAGAACACCAGATCGGAGAGTTTCTCCTTGGTCCAGGTCGGGTCGAAGCGGTTGAGCCGGCGCGACGCCAACAGCCACGCGCCGCCGATGCCGATCAGGTACATCAGACCGTACCAGTGGATTTTCAGCGGACCGATGGCCAGGGCCACCGGGTCGATCTGCGGGTAAGGCAGCATTGCGACTCCTTGTTAGAGTTGAAAGCAAAATTCCCGGGTGACGCTGCCACCTCAGGATTAAGCCAGGATTGCCACGCGGTCAGAGCAGAAAGCTCAAACCCACGCAGAACAGCAAAGCGGCGAACAGCCTTTTCAGCAAGCGCGGCGACAACCTGTGCGCCAGACGCGCGCCGAGCCGAGCGAAGACCATGCTGGTCAGGGCGATGCCCAACAATGCCGGCAAATACACAAAACCGAGACTATGGGCCGGCAACAACGGATCGTGCCACCCCAGAATCATGAAACTTGCTGCACTGGCCAGAGCGATCGGCAGGCCACAGGCCGACGAGGTCGCCACCGCCTGCTGCATCGGCACGCTGCGCCAGGTCAGAAACGGCACGGTCAGCGAGCCGCCGCCAATACCGAAAATCGCCGAGGCCCAGCCAATCACCGTACCGGCAGCGGTCAGACCGAGTTTGCCCGGCACCGTTCGGCTGGCCTTGGGTTTGACATCCAGCGCCAGTTGCACGGCGATCACCAGAGCGAACACGCCGATAATCTTTTGCAGGTTCGGCCCGGAGATGGCTTCTGCGGTCAGCGCACCGAAACCGGCGCCGAGCAGAATGCCCACGGTCATCCAGCGAAAAATCGCCCAGCGCACCGCGCCCCGACGGTGATGCTCACGCACGGCATTCACCGAGGTGAAGATGATCGTCGCCAGCGACGTGCCCACCGCCAGGGGCGTAAGAATCGACTGATCGAAACCCTGCAGGGTGAAGCTGAACACCAGCACCGGGACGATGATGATCCCGCCGCCGACGCCAAACAGCCCGGCGAGCACGCCCGCACAGGCGCCGAGCGCCAGGTAGAGCAGAAATTCCATGACCGTCTCCAGCACGCATCGGCAAAACAGGGGCGGCATGTTAACGGATGCGCAGCCTTCTGCTCCACTGGCGATGGATGCACGGACGCCGGATGCGTAGAGTGGGCAAAAAACACACAAGGACCACCTTATGTGCCTGATTGTTTTCGCCTGGCGCCCGGGCCATGCCCAGCCGCTGATCGTCGCGGCCAACCGCGACGAGTTCTACGCCCGCCCCAGCCTGCCATTGGCGCCGTGGCCCGAGGCGCCGCATGTGCATGCCGGGCGTGATCTTGAGGCTGGCGGCACCTGGCTGGGGATCGGCAGCAACGGACGCTTCGCCGCGCTGACCAATATCCGCGATCCGCAACAGCCGCCCGCGACCAAATCCCGAGGCGAACTGGTGGCGCGCTTTCTCACGGCTGATCTGTCGATTGATGATTATTTGAGCGATGTGGTGGGTCGTGCCGCCGAATATGCCGGGTTCAATCTGCTGCTGGGCAATGCCCATGAGTTGTGGCACTTCAATGCACGAGCGTCAGAGCCGGTGATGTTGCAGCCTGGAGTTTATGGGTTATCCAACGCGGGGCTGGATACGCCGTGGCCGAAAGTGCTCAAGGCCAAGGCGGCGTTGAGCGCGGTGCTGAATGATCCGCAGCCTGAGCGGTTGCTGGCCTTGCTGAGCGATGCGCAGACCGCACCCGAGGCGGAGTTGCCGGATACCGGGGTAGGCATGGCGACGGAGTCGTTGTTGTCGAGCGTGTTTATTGCCAGCCAGAGTTATGGCACGCGGGCGAGTACAGCGTTGATCGTGCAGGCAGACGGGACGCGGCAGATGGTCGAGCGCAGTTTTGGGCCGTATGGCGGGCATCTCGGGGAAGTTGAGGTTTGTGTCTAACAGCAGCCCCTCACCCCAGCCCTCTCCCGGAGGGAGAGGGGGCCGACCGAGGTGTCTTGCGGTATACATCGACCTGAAAGATCGAGTCGATTATGGATTCAGCAAAGCACTTACAGGTCGACGGAGTTCTGCAGCATCCCCCAATCAGTCCCCTCTCCCTCTGGGCGGTCCGACGTTTCGGGAGGGCTAGGGTGAGGGGCTTTTGATCTTTAGAGAGCCTTGGTCACCACCGGCGAATTCATCTTCGCCAACCCGAGATTCTTCAGCGCCAGTTGCAGCGAGCTGTGGATAACCTGCGGGTTATCGATCTTCATCAGTTCCGCCAGCATCTCCTGCGCCTTGCTCAGGTTCACCTGACGCAACATCCACTTCACCTTCGGCAGGTTGGTGGCGTTCATCGACAGGCTGTCGAAACCCATCGCCATCAACAGCACCGCCGCCGCCGGATCACCGGCCATCTCGCCGCAGATGCTCACCGGTTTGCCTTCGGCGTGGGCGTCAGTAACGACGGTTTGCAGGGCTTGCAGCACCGCCGGGTGCAGGTAGTCGTAGAGGTCGGCGACGCGCGGGTTGTTGCGGTCTACCGCCAGCAGATACTGGGTCAGGTCGTTGGAGCCGACCGAGAGGAAGTCGACCATCCGCGCCAGTTCCTTGGTCTGGTACACCGCTGCCGGGATTTCGATCATCACGCCGATCGGCGGCATCGGCACGTCGGTGCCTTCGTCGCGCACTTCGCCCCAGGCACGGTGGATCAGGTGCAGGGCTTCTTCGAGTTCGTGAGTGCCGGAGATCATCGGCAGCAGAATCCGCAGGTTGTTCAGGCCTTCGCTGGCCTTGAGCATCGCGCGGGTCTGCACGAGGAAGATTTCCGGGTGGTCGAGGGTGACGCGGATACCGCGCCAGCCGAGGAACGGGTTGTCTTCCTTGATCGGGAAGTACGACAGCGACTTGTCACCGCCGATGTCGAGGCTGCGCATGGTCACCGGTTGCGGGTGGAACGCGGCAAGCTGTTCGCGGTAGATCGCCAGCTGTTCCTTCTCGCTCGGGAAGCGCTGGTTGATCATGAACGGCACTTCGGTGCGGTACAGGCCGACCCCTTCAGCGCCACGCTTCTGCGCCCGCGCCACATCGGCGAGCAGGCCGGTGTTGACCCACAGCGGCATGCGGTGGCCATCGAGGGTCACGCACGGCAGGTCGCGCAGGGTGTCGAGGCCCAGCGCCAGTTGTTTCTCTTCCTCGACGACCTCGGCGAACTGCTTGCGCAGCACTTCGCTGGGGTTGGTGTAGACCTCGCCACGGGTGCCGTCGACGATCATTTCGATGCCGTCGACCTTGGCGTACGGCAGATCGACCAGGCCCATCACCGTCGGAATGCCCATGGCCCGGGCCAGAATCGCGACGTGGGAGTTACCCGAACCGAGTACCGAGACCAGACCGACCAGCGTGCCTTCCGGCACCTCGCCGAGCATCGCCGGCGTCAGCTCTTCGCTGACCAGAATGGTTTTTTCTGGGTAGACCAGGTTCTGCTGACGCTCTTCCTGCAGATAGGCGAGCAGACGGCGGCCAAGGTCTTTGACGTCCGAGGCGCGCTCGCGCAGGTAGGCGTCGTCCATCAGTTCGAAACGGTTGACGTGCTCAGTGACCACCTGACGCAGCGCGCCCTGAGCCCACTGCCCCGTCTTGATCACCGTGGTGATTTCGCTGCCCAGCGAGGCATCGTCGAGCATCATCAGGTAGACGTCGAACAGCGCGCGCTCTTCCGGGCGCAACTGGGTCGCCAGTTTGGCGGACAAGGCGCGCATGTCGGCGCGCACGCCTTCGATGGCGGTCTTGAACAGCGCCAGCTCGGCGTTGATGTCGGTGATGGTCTTGTCCGGCACCACGTCCAGGTCCGCCGGCGGCAGCATGACCACGGCGGTACCGACGGCAGCACCCGGCGAACCCGGTACGCCGACGAACTTGGCTTCCTGAATGCCCTTGCCCTGCCGGCCCAGACCACGGATCGAACCGGTGGCCTCGGCGTGGGCGATTACGCCGGCAAGCTGCGCGCTCATGGTCACGAGGAAGGCTTCTTCACCTTCGTCGAACTGGCGGCGTTCTTTCTGCTGGATGACCAACACGCCGACGACGCGGCGGTGGTGAATGATCGGTGCACCGAGGAACGAGGCGTAACGCTCTTCACCGGTTTCGGCGAAGTAGCGATAGCGCGGGTGAACCGAAGCGTTTTCCAGGTTCAGGGGTTCTTCACGCGTGCCGACCAGACCGACCAGACCCTCGTTGGGGGCCATGCTGACCTTGCCGATCGAGCGCTTGTTCAAGCCCTCGGTGGCCATCAGGACGAAGCGATTGGTTTCCGGATCAAGCAGGTAGACCGAGCAGACCTGGCTGCCCATGGCCTCTTTGACGCGCAACACAATAATCCCCAACGCCGCCTTGAGATCCTTGGCGGAGTTAACTTCCTGGACGATCTTGCGCAGCGTATTGAGCATGGCTCGGGGTCGAACTCCGTCGTCAGTCGCGCGCTAAAAGGCGCGGGGCAAGCTCTTTGAGAGCGCGTCGATAAACCTCGCGCTTGAATGTCACCACCTGGCCCAACGGATACCAATAGCTGACCCAGCGCCAGCCATCGAACTCCGGTTTACCGGTCAGATCCATCCGCACCCGCTGCTCGTTGGAGATCAGGCGCAGGAGAAACCATTTCTGTTTCTGGCCGATGCACAGCGGTTGGCTGTGGGTACGCACCAGGCGTTGCGGCAAACGATAGCGCAACCAGCCTCGGGTACAGGCCAGTATTTCAACATCTTCACGTTCCAGGCCAACTTCTTCGTTCAGCTCGCGGTACAAGGCGTCTTCCGGCGTCTCCTCGGGGTTGATCCCCCCTTGCGGAAACTGCCAGGCGTCCTGATTGATACGGCGAGCCCATAGCACCTGGCCGGCGTCATTCGTCAGAATGATCCCGACATTGGGGCGGAAACCATCGGGGTCGATCACGGCAACAACCTCGCAAACGCATGTCGCCGCATTGTTCCACAAAGCTTGATGAGGCGGCAACGAAGGTTCCTACCTTATGTGCACTCTTGTGAAAAGACCGTATTCTTGTCGCCTTTTTACTGACTTTTCAGCGGGTAACTGCAATGCGCCTGGCTTTATTCGATTTGGACAACACCCTTCTGGGCGGCGACAGCGATCACGCTTGGGGCGATTATCTGTGCGAGCGCGGCTTCCTCGACCCGATCGCCTACAAGGCGCGCAACGACGAGTTCTATCAGGATTACCTGGCCGGCAAGCTGGACAACGCCGCCTACCTGAACTTCTGCCTGGAAATTCTCGGCCGCACCGAAATGGCCGTACTCGACGCCTGGCACAGCGATTACATGCGCGACTGCATCGAGCCGATCGTGCTGCCCAAGGCACTGGAGCTGCTGAAAAAGCACCGCGACGCTGGCGACAAACTGGTGATCATCACCGCCACCAACCGTTTCGTGACGGCACCGATCGCCGTGCGCCTGGGCGTGGAAACCCTGATTGCCACCGAATGCGAAATGATCGACGGCCGCTACAGCGGGCGCAGCACCGACATTCCGTGTTTCCGTGAAGGCAAGGTCACGCGCCTCAATCGCTGGCTGGAAGAGACCGGGCATTCGCTTGAGGACAGCTATTTCTATAGCGATTCGATGAATGATCTGCCGCTGCTGGAGCAGGTGGCGAATCCGGTGGCGGTAGACCCGGATCCGAATCTGCGGGCCGAGGCCGAGAAGCGTGGCTGGCCGGTGATTTCGTTGCGCGACTGATATCGCCTTCGCGAGCAGGCTCGCTCCCACATTGGATCTGTGTCATTCACAAATCTCCTGTGGGAGCGAGCTTGCTCGCGAATGGGATCGACTCGGTCTCAAGCCTTAAACCGGCTTGGCCCCCATCAACGCCGCTATGGCGACAAACCCGACGCCGCTGACAATCGCCAGGGCCAGATTGAATGTGCGGTTGCCCACCCCGCTTGTCCACAGCCGATCCAGCCGGACCAGCAGCCAGACCGCACTGAACGTGGCCACGGCATAGATCACGCTGGACCCCAGAATCCACAATTGGCCCAATGGCCAGCCAACCAGATGCACCAGCCACCAGCCGGTGAAAGGCATGCTGAGCATGCCGATCAGCATCAGACACCAGATGAACAGCCACGGACGGCGCATCGTACTGGCCGGGCCTTCGCTGCGATTTCGCCAGGTCAGGGCGGCGAGCCCCAGCCCGCTCGCGAGGATGACCACGGTCGCCGCGACGTGAAGGACTTTCAGGGTGGTCAGGGTTTCCATGTCGTTCTCTTCCGTAGATCCATGCCCATCAGCGTAGCCGCTCAGCCAAGAAACAGCTGATAGGCCGGGTTGTCGCTTTCATCCCAATACGGGTAGCCGATTTCCGCCAGTGCCGCCGGCACCAGATGACGCTCGTCATGGGGCACTTGCAGGCCGGCGACCACGCGGCCGTCCGCTGCGCCGTGGTTGCGGTAGTGGAACATCGAGATATTCCAGCGCCCGCCGAGCTTGTTGAGGAAGTTGAACAAGGCTCCCGGACGCTCCGGGAATTCGAAACGCAGCACCACTTCATCGACCACCTGCGCGGCGCGGCCACCTACCATGTGGCGGATGTGCAGCTTGGCCAGCTCGTTGTCGGTCAGGTCGAGCACCGGAAACCCCTGTTCTGTCAGGCTCGCCAGCAAGGCGCTGCGCGGATCGTTGTCCGGGTGAGTCTGCACGCCAACAAAGATGTGCGCTTCGCTGCCGGTGTTGTAGCGGTAATTGAATTCAGTGATCTGGCGCTTGCCGATGGCTTCGCAGAACGCCTTGAAGCTGCCGGCCTTTTCCGGGATGGTCACGGCGATGATCGCCTCGCGACCTTCGCCCAGTTCGGCGCGTTCGGCGACGTGGCGCAGGCGGTCAAAATTGACGTTGGCGCCGGAGTCGATGGCGACGAAAGTCTGGCCGCTGGCGCCACGCTGCTCAACATACTTCTTGATCCCGGCCACGCCCAGCGCGCCGGCAGGCTCGGTGATCGAGCGGGTATCGTCGTAGATATCCTTGATCGCCGCGCAGATCTCGTCGGTGCTGACAGTAATCACTTCATCGACGTAATCCTTGCAGATCTCAAAGGTGTACTGGCCGATCTGCGCCACCGCCACGCCGTCGGCGAAGATACCTACGGTCGGCAGAACCACGCGCTCGCCCGCTGCCATCGCGGCTTGCAGGCAGTTGGAATCGTCCGGTTCGACGCCAATCACCTTGATGTCCGGACGCAGGTATTTCACGTAGGCCGCGATACCGGCGATCAGGCCGCCACCGCCGACCGGGACGAAAATCGCATCCAGCGGCTGCGGGTGCTGACGCAGGATTTCCATCGCCACGGTGCCCTGCCCGGCGATGGTGTGCGGATCGTCGTACGGGTGGATGTAGACGTAGCCTTTTTCATCGACCAGTTTTAGCGAGTAGGCCAGCGCTTCCGGGAACGAGTCGCCGTGCAGCACCACTTTGCCGCCGCGCGAGCGCACGCCTTCGACCTTGATTTCCGGGGTGGTCTTGGGCATGACGATGGTGGCTTTGACGCCCAACACTTTCGCCGCCAGCGCCAGACCCTGCGCATGATTGCCCGCCGACGCGGTGACCACGCCACGAGCGCGCTCTTCGTCGCTGAGCTGGGTCAGCTTGTTGTAGGCGCCGCGAATCTTGAACGAGAACACCGGCTGCAAGTCTTCACGCTTGAGCCAGATGTCGTTGCCCAGCCGCTCGGAGAGCTGGCGGGCGTTCTGCAGCGGGGTTTCTACGGCAACGTCATAAACGCGCGAGGTGAGGATCTTTTTGACGTACTGTTCGAGCATCGGAAAGCATCACTGGCGATTGGGCGGGACCAGCGAGTCTAACCCGCCTTTTGCCGAGGCGACCACACTAAACAGGTGGTTTTAGGGTCTGGAAACCCATTCTTGAGTGAGCACCGTTGTGGCGAGGGGATTTATCCCCGCTGGAGTGCGAAGCGCTCCCCTGCATTTTTTCAGTTACACCGCGTTCCAAGATCTTACGACGACTGCGTCGCCGAACGGGGATAAATCCCCTCGCCACAGCTTGTTTCCCCCTCTACCACCGCGAGGCCTATAATGCCGGCCTTTCTGCCCAACCCTTGCCTGCTTCCGGAGCCCGCATGACCCAGGATCAACTCAAACAGGCCGTGGCCCAGGCCGCTGTCGACTTCATCCTGCCGAAACTCGACGACAAGAGCATCGTCGGCGTCGGCACCGGCTCCACCGCCAACTGCTTCATCGATGCACTGGCCCAGCACAAGGGCGCGTTCGATGGCGCCGTTGCCAGCTCCGAAGCCACCGCCGCGCGCCTCAAGGGCCATGGGATTCCGGTGTATGAGCTGAATACCGTCAGCGATCTGGAGTTCTACGTCGACGGCGCCGATGAAAGCGATGCGCACCTGAACCTGATCAAGGGCGGCGGCGCAGCCCTGACCCGCGAGAAGATTGTCGCCGCCGTGGCCAAGACCTTCATCTGCATCGCCGACGCCAGCAAACTGGTGCCGGTGCTCGGCGAGTTCCCGCTGCCGGTGGAAGTAATCCCGATGGCCCGCAGCCACGTAGCCCGCCAACTGGTCAAACTCGGTGGCGACCCGGTGTACCGCGAAGGCGTGTTGACCGACAACGGCAACATCATCCTCGATGTGTTCAACCTGCAGATCACCAACCCGGTGGAGCTGGAAGCGCAGATCAACGCCATCGTCGGCGTGGTCACCAACGGCCTGTTCGCCGCGCGCCCGGCGGATCTGTTGTTGCTGGGCACCAGTGAAGGCGTGAAAACCCTGAAGGCTGAGTAACAGACTGCCCGAATCGTGGCCAGACAAATAAACCTGTGGGAGCGAGCCTGCTCGCGAATGCGCCTGTTCAGCCAACATCTTCATTGACTGGCCAACCGCATTCGCGAGCAGGCTCGCTCCCACAGTGTTTTGTGGTGTTGGTCAGTTTTGTGTGGGCTTCTTGAAGACGTAAAACAGATTCGGCTCGCTCACCAGGTACAACGTGCCGTCATCATCCATCGCAATTCCCTCCGCCTGCGGCACGGTTTTCTGCAAACCCTGACGCCCGCCGCTGATCGACATGGTGCTCAAGGGGCGCCCGTCGACATCCAGCTCGATAATCAACCGCGACTCGTCCGACAGTGCCAGCAAGTGCCCGCTGCGTTCGTCGTACTGCAGACTCGACAGATCACGCACGAACATCCCGGCATCGCGCTTGGGGTTGTTGATCACGTGCACCGCGTAGGTCTTGTCCGGTTTGAAGTGCGGAAAACCGTGGACTTCGTAGATCAGCATCGGGTCGCGTTCTTTGGCCACGAACAGCCGCTTGCCCACCGAGTCGTAAGCCAGCCCCTCGAAACCCTTGTTGCTGGCCATGTGCACGCCCAAGGTCATTTGCTCGGCATCTTCGGCATCGAGAAAAGTGGTGTCGGCTTCAAGGTGGATCTTGATCAGGCGTTGCTGGCGCTCGTCGGTGATCACGTAAGTGTCGGCGCTGATGTACTCGACCGCTTCCGGATCGCCGAACCCGACCAAGGCAATGCGCCGCAAAATCTTGCCTTCCAGCGACAGTTCGATCAGTTCGGAATTCTTGTTGGTCACGGTGAACAGGCTTTTGCGCACCGGATCGTAGGTCAGCGCCGAGACGTCATCGTCGAGCCCGTCGATCGGTCGCGCTTCGATGGCCACCCGATATTGATCCAGGCCGATCGCCTCGCTGCTCACCGGTTGCCACAGCGTGTGCAGGTTGAACCAGGCGCGCTCGAACAGGCGCAGGTATTGGCCGATCGCGAGCAACGCGATCAGGGCAATCATCAAAAAAAGGATAACCAGCGGTTTGGGACGGGCAAGTCGACGCATTCAGGCAGGCTCGGGTTCAAGGCAGGCGGATGAAATATCACGCCTGTCTGAACTGAAGCTTAATGGCCACTTGCCTGCCACGACAACCGCACAATTCCGCGATTGTCGTAGGGAAAATTACCGGTGTTTTTCGAAGCGGTAGAACAGGTTCGGTTCGCTGACCATGTACAACGTGCCGTCCTCGTCCATGGTCATGCCTTCGGCGCGGGGAATGGTGTCTTTCAGACCATTGAAATTCCCAAGCAACGTCATGAAGCTGACTTGCTCGCCCCTCTCGTCCAGTTCCAGCAAAAGGTGCGAATCGGCGGACAACACCAGCAGATGGCCAGTGCGCGGATCGACGGCCAGCGCCGACAGGTTGCGAATATCGAGCTCATCACTGGCCAGCTTCTGCTTGTCGCCGATCAGGGTCTGGCTGCCGTCGCTTTTCCAGGTGAACAGCGCCGGCGGGCGCTCTTCACCCAGCACAAGTTGCTCGTTGCGCGGATCCCAGGTGATGGCTTCGAAAGCTTTGTTCTGATCTTTCGACGGCCCAAGGTCGTATTTCGGGAAGTCGGCAATGTTCAGCTCACGGGTACCGGCTTCGACCTTGACGATCGACAGCGTGTGTTGACGTTCATCGACAATCGCCAGCAGGCCGTTTTCCATGACCGTCAGGCCTTCCGGATTGCTCCAGCCCACCAGCGGCATCTTGCGCAGCACGTCGCCTTGCAACGTCAGCTCAGCCAGGAACGGATTTTTGCCCATGACCGCGAACAGGGTCTTGGTCTGCGGGTTATAGGCCAGATCCGAAGCTTCGTCCTTTTCCATGCCCGGCAGCGGCTTGGCATCGATCACCACCTGATAATCCGGCAGCCAGACACTCTCCTTCTGCTCGGCCTTGCTCTCGAAGCGCTCCAGCACCCACAGCACACCGCGATCATCCCAGTGCATGGCGAACGCCAGTCCATAGGCTGCCGCGATGACCAGCAACAGCCAGACATACCAGCGCAGAGCGAAGCGGGAACGATGGGTAGTTTTTTGCTGAGTTTGAGATGACATCAAAGGACGCGTTCCGAAAATTCAGGCCAAGGGTAATAGCACAAAGAGGCCGGCTGAGACGTCAGAATCGCGGAAATTATCCAGAGAGGATGTGAAAAAAACGGGAAATGGCGGGATTGGCGTGTGCATTTGCCAGCAGCAACACATTACAGATATGGAATGGCCCTTGTGGCGAGGGGATTCATCCCCGTTGGACTGCGCAGCAGGCCCCTCTTTAAGATCAAGAGGGGCCCGCTTCGCGCGCCAACGGGGCGGTGCGACGTTTCGCTAAATCCCCTCACCAAAAAGCTCACCCCCCAAAAGGGGTTCTGCGGTTAGCGCACGCTGCTGCTGAAGCGGCTCGCCCCCGGCAGTTCGAGGACGATTTCGTCGCCGACGTTCAGCGGGCCGACGCCCACTGGGGTGCCGGTGAGGATCACGTCGCCGGCCTGCAACGAGAAGCAGCCGGCCATGTGCTGGATCATCGGCACGATCGGGTTGAGCATCGCGCTGCTGTTGCCGTCCTGGCGCACTTCGCCGTTGATGGTCAGGCGGATGCCGATGTCGGTCAGGTCAGCGAAGGTGCTGCCGACCACGAACGGCGCGATCACCGCTGCACCATCGAACGATTTGGCGATTTCCCACGGCAGGCCCTTGGCTTTCAGTTCGGCCTGCTTGTCGCGCAGGGTCAGGTCCAGCGCCGGGGCGAAACCGGAGATCGCATCAAGGACTTCTTCACGGCTCGGCTTGGTTGACAACGGCTTGCCGATCAACACGGCGATTTCCGCTTCGTAGTGCACCGAACCGCGCTCGGTCGGAATGCTGAACCCGCCTTCCAGCGGCACCACGCAACTGCCCGGCTTGATGAACAGCAGCGGCTCGGTCGGCACCGGGTTGTCCAGTTCCTTGGCGTGCTCGGCGTAATTGCGGCCAATGCACACGACTTTCCCGATCGGGAAGTGGATGCGCGTGCCGTCGACGTACTGGTGCTGATAGCTCATTTACCGACTCCTGCCTTTATTGATTCAACAGAGATTACCGATCAAACCGGGAAAATCTTGCCCGGGTTCATGATGCCGTTCGGGTCGAACACTGCCTTGACCGCTTTCATGTACTCGATCTCGGCCGGCGAACGGCTGTAGGTCAGGTAATCACGCTTGGTCATACCGACGCCGTGCTCGGCCGAGATCGAGCCGTTGTACTTCTCGACGGTTTCGAACACCCACTTGTTGACTGTGGCGCACTTGGCGAAGAACTCGTCCTTGCTCAGGTTTTCCGGCTTGAGGATGTTCAGGTGCAGGTTGCCGTCGCCGATATGGCCGAACCAGACGATTTCGAAATCCGGGTAGTGCTCGCCAACGATCGCGTCGATTTCGCGCAGGAACGCCGGCACTTTCGAGACGGTAACCGAGATGTCGTTCTTGTACGGCGTCCAGTGGGAAATGGTTTCGGAGATGTACTCGCGCAGCTTCCACAGATTGTGCAGCTGGGTTTCGCTCTGGCTCATCACGCCGTCGAGCACCCAGCCCTGTTCTACGCAGTGCTCGAAGGTCTCCAGCGCGCTGTTGGCCACTTCTTCGGTGGTCGCTTCGAATTCCAGCAGGGCGTAGAACGGGCACTGGGTCTCGAACGGCGCCGGCACGTCACCACGGCCCATGATCTTGGCAAGGGCCTTGTCGGAGAAGAATTCGAACGCGGTCAGGTCAAGTTTGCCCTGGAAGGCATGCAGCACCGGCATGATCGAATCGAAATCGGCGGTGCCGAGGACCATGGCGGTGAGGTTTTTCGGCGCGCGATCGAGGCGCATGGTCGCTTCGACAACGAAACCGAGGGTGCCTTCGGCGCCGATGAATAGCTGACGCAGGTCGTAACCGGTAGCGTTCTTGATCAGGTCCTTGTTCAGCTCGAGCACGTCGCCCTTGCCGGTGACGACTTTCATGCCGGCCACCCAGTTGCGGGTCATGCCGTAGCGAATCACTTTGATCCCGCCGGCATTGGTGCCGATATTGCCGCCAATCTGGCTGGAACCCGCCGAGGCGAAGTCGACCGGATAGTACAGGCCGTTTTCCTCGGCGACGTTCTGCAGATGCTCAGTGACCACACCCGGCTGGCACACGGCGGTGCGGTCGGTGAGGTTGACGTCGAGAATCTGGTTCATGTAATCGAACGAAACCACCACTTCGCCCTTGGCCGCCACCGCAGCGGCGGACAACCCGGTGCGCCCGCCGGACGGGACCAGTGCGACCTTGTGGGTGTTGGCCCAACGCACCACGGCCTGCACTTGCTCGATGGTCTTGGGAAACACGATGGCGCTCGGTGCCGGCGCGAAATGCTTGGTCCAATCCTTGCCGTAAGTGTTCAGGGAGTCGGCGTCGGTGAGGACTTTGCCAGGCTCAACCAGGGTCTTCAGTTCATCAATCAGCGCAGGATTGGTCATCGACAGAACTCTCGAACAATTCATGGTCATCCTGAGAACGCTTCACGTCGCAGGAATGAGTGTTTAGCGGGGTGGCTATGCTAGCATACCGACCCCGCAGGACAGTGCCCAAGGCCAGATCCGCGGTGACGGCTTTGTTGCCGTGCGGGTCAGCTCCAGGCTGCTCCCTCCCTGCCATTTTTCTCCGGGATACAGGTTTACGCAGATGAGCAAGACTTCTCTCGATAAGAGCAAGATCAAGTTCCTTCTTCTCGAAGGCGTCCACCAATCGGCTGTCGACGTCCTCAAGGCGGCGGGCTACACCAGCATCGAATACCTGACTGGTTCCTTGCCGGAAGCCCAGCTCAAGGAAAAGATCGCTGACGCTCACTTCATCGGCATCCGCTCGCGCACGCAACTGACCGAAGAGATCTTCGATCACGCGAAGAAACTGGTCGCGGTCGGCTGTTTCTGCATCGGCACCAACCAGGTTGACCTCAGTGCGGCCCGCGAGCGCGGTATTGCCGTGTTCAACGCGCCGTACTCCAACACCCGTTCCGTAGCCGAGCTAGTACTGGCCGAAGCGATCCTGCTGCTGCGCGGCATCCCTGAGAAGAATGCATCCTGCCACCGTGGCGGCTGGATCAAGTCCGCCGCCAACTCGTTCGAGATCCGTGGCAAGAAGCTGGGCATCGTCGGCTACGGCTCGATCGGCACGCAGCTGTCGGTGCTGGCTGAAGGCCTGGGCATGCAGGTGTTCTTCTATGACACCGTGACCAAGCTGCCGCTGGGCAACGCCACACAGGTCAACAACCTGCACGAGCTGCTGGGCATGTCCGACATCGTGACCCTGCACGTCCCGGAAACTGCGGCCACCCAGTGGATGATCGGCGAGAAGGAAATCCGTGCCATCAAGAAGGGCGGCATTCTGATCAACGCCGCACGCGGCACCGTGGTCGAACTCGACGCCCTGGCGGACGCGATCAAGGACAAGCACCTGATCGGCGCGGCCATCGACGTGTTCCCGGTGGAACCACGCTCCAACGACGAAGAGTTCGAAAGCCCGCTGCGTGGCCTCGACAACGTGATCCTGACCCCGCACATCGGTGGCTCGACCGCCGAAGCGCAAGCCAACATCGGTCTGGAAGTGGCAGAAAAACTGGTCAAGTACAGCGACAACGGTACTTCGGTGTCGTCGGTCAACTTCCCGGAAGTGGCCCTGCCGGCTCACCCTGGCAAGCACCGCCTGCTGCACATCCACGAGAACATCCCGGGTGTGATGAGCGAGATCAACAAGGTCTTCGCCGAAAACGGCATCAACATCTCCGGTCAGTTCCTGCAGACCAACGAGAAGGTTGGCTACGTGGTAATCGACGTCGACGCCGAATACTCGGAGCTGGCGCAAGAGAAGCTGCAACACGTCAACGGTACTATCCGTAGCCGGGTGCTGTTCTAACAGCAGCTGCGAGCTTCAAGCCACAAGCGGCAAGTGAAAAGCGCTTTTGCCTTTACTTGCCGCTTGCAGCTAGCCACTTGAAGCTGAATAAAAAAAGGGAGCCCCGAAGGGCTCCCTTTTTTTATTTCACGTTGACCGTGATTTTTTCCGAAACGATCGATGGGTCGAACGGCATGTGGCCGCTGTCGCCGAGGATCAGTTGCAAGGTGTGTTTGCCCGGGGCCAGTTTGATCGTGGCTTCGGTCTGCGCCTTGCCGAAATGCATGTGATGGGCGTCAGTCGGGATCGGCGCGCCTTCGGCCGGCAGGTCGTCGACGTCGATCAGCAGGTGATGGTGGCCGGTGTTCTTGGTGGTGTCACCCGCCGGGGCCAGCGCGATGTTCTTGACGCCGAACTTGACCTTGAATTCCTGCGAGACGGTAGCGCCGTCCTCGGGAGAAACGATGAACACTTCAGCATCCTTCGGCGCCGGTGTCGCCGCACTGGCCAGCACCGAAACACCCATCAGCACACCGGCCAACGCTGCACGTGACAAAAAGCTTTTCATTTTCTTCTCCAGTTTTTCCGTAAAATCCGCACGGTCATGACAACTTCATGACCATTCGTTGTCGAAGGCACTCGACAACCATAGCAAAGCGAGCCTGAATCAGAGCGTCGCGATAATGATTTCAAAGGAGTGACCATGCGCCTGCTGCCTGGCCTGATCTGCCTGCTACCCCTTCTGAGCCCGCTGGCTCACGCCGAACTGATTGATGACGTCAACGACCGTGGCGAGCTGCGCATAGCCCTTGAGGCTAATACACCGCCCTTCAATTACAAGGAGGGCGACACCCTCACGGGGTTCGAGGTCGAGCTTGGGCAACTGATCGCCAACGAACTGGATGTACGCGCCGACTTCATCGTCACCGACGAGGGCGACCTGCTCCAGGGCGTTGAAAGCGGCAAGTACGACGTCGCGCTCAACCACATAGCACTGACACCCGAACTCAAGGATCGTTTCGACTTCAGCGAGCCGTACGGCGAGGTTGATGGGCAGTTGTTGGCGAAGAAGGACGAGACGCCGCGGCCGATGGTGCTGGTGCAGGCATTGACCGAAGAGAAGCCGAAAGCGGCGGCGCCGGTAGAATTGGCGATACCGTTTCAGAAGGGTAATCCGGCGTTTCAGGCCAGCCTCAAGAGCGCGCTGGAACGGATCAAGGCGGATGGGCGGTTGGCGGCGCTGTCCGAGAAGTGGTTGAAACCGTAAGAGCCCCTCACCCTCACCCTAACCCTCTCCCGGAGGGAGAGGGAACTGATCCGGGGATGCTTTTGAGGTACGCCGACTTGGGATTGCTATACCGAATCCGAAATCGACTGATCATGGCTTTGTCGAATCCCTGGTCGCCAAGGTCTTTCAGGTCGATGGACAGCGCCAGACACCTCGGTCGGCCCCCTCTCCCCCCGGGAGAGGGCTGGGGTGAGGGCAACAATGGCGGATCAGTCCAAAGCCGCCAGAGTCACCGCCGCCTCAGCCAGCTCAAGCTCACTGAAAACCCGAACCCCATGACGCTTGAGCAACGCCGCCGTCACCCCTTCGCCATTGACCTTGACCCCGCTGAACGTGCCGTCATACGTCAGCAGGCTCCCGCAAGACGGACTGTTGGCCTTGAGCACCGCCACCCGAATGCCGTGCTTTTGCACTAGTTCCAGCGCTTGCCGCGCCCCCTCGAGAAACTGCGCGCTGACATCCTCGCCATCGGTAGTGATTACAGCAGCAGTGCCATCCAGCACCTCACCGCCCTGCCCGCCAGGAATCTCAGCCGCCGCCCGCGGCGTCGGCAATCCACCGGCCACCTCCGGACACAACGGCACTACGCGCCCTTCTTCGATCCATTGCTCAAGCAGATCAAACGGCCCGCTCGCGCCACCGTCATAGCGCACGCGATGGCCCAGCAGGCAGCGACTGACCAGGATCTTTTCCATGTTCAGAACGGCTCGTTGCCACGCCGACGGAACCAGCCGGTCAGCGACAGCCGCTCGCGATGGGCCGGCATCACTTCGTGGGGCACTTCGCCGGAGAGAAACACCACCAGACAGCCGCCGGTCGGCTGTACGTCATGCACGCGCTCATCACCCAGGTACATGCGCAACTGGCCACCGTCCTCCGGCAACCAGGCCTCGTTGAGGTAGATGACGGCCGAGACCATGCGCCGGTCATCATCGCGAAAGCGATCAACGTGCTTGAGGTAAAACGCGCCGGGCGGGTACAGGGCGAAATGGCATTCGAAATCCTCAAGCCCCAGAAACAAGCCACGATTAAGTGCCTCGCGCAGACTGTCCATCAGGCTCAGATAGCGGTCAGTGGCGTCGGCCTGACCCGGGTCGATCCACTGGATGTGATCGCCGCGAATACCCTCGCGAATCTCCGAAAACGGCCCGCGTCCGACCGCCGCCGGCGCCAGCTCACCTTCGGCTTCACGTTTACGGCACTCGGCCGCCAGCGCCCGGGTCAGATCGGCGGGCAGGAAGATGTTCTGCTGCGACCAGCCGTGTTCGGCCAGGTCGTCGACAATGCGTAACAGCAGCGGGTGTTCAGAGGATATCGGCATGGCGCGCATAGTATGCCGATGGCAACAAATCCGACAGAGCCACGCAGCGCCTTGCTACGAATTCTCGACAAGTACCGGCACCGCACGGACAATAGTCCGCTGCTGACAGGAGTCCCTATGCGCCGTTTGCTTTTTTCACTGTTGATGTTCTGCGTATTGCCCGCCTGGGCGGACGGCTTTGATCAGTTGTACAAGGTCGCCGGCTGGCCAGAACAACGCGCGCATTTCAATGATGCCCTGAGCGCCGCCCAGCAGCGCTATCAGAACAGCCTGCCGCCTGCGGTATTTCAGGCGCTGGTCAACAACAGCAATCAACGCTTTGCCGCGCAGGCCATGGATGAGCGTGCCGAAGCGCAACTGCGGCAGAAACTCGCCGACCCTAAACCGGCGCTGACCTTCTTCCAGTCACCGCTGGGCAAGAAAATCGTCGCCGCCGAACTGCTGGCGACCCGCCGCGATCAATTGGCAAAAAACGCCCAGGGTCTGCCGAAGATGCAGGCCAGCGACAGTCGCTTGCTGATCATCGGCCACTTGGCGCAAGCCTTGCCGGCCCGTGAGGCTGGCGCCGAGGTCAGTCTGGCGATTGCCGGCGTAGCGGCGGACAGCTTGAGTTCGATGATCCCGGGATTGCTCGGCGGTGGACAGGCACAGGGCATGTTGAACGGTCAGCGCCAGCGGCTGATGGATCAGATCGGCGCCGATCTGAACAACACGTTGCTCTACGTCTATCGCGACTTGTCGGATGAAGAGCTGGAAGAGTTTGCGACGTTTGCCGAGTCGACCGAGGGCAAGGCTTATTATCAGGCGGCACTGGCGGCGATTCGGGCGGGGTTGGCGGTCGGCCAGTGATGTTCGTTACCTGAAAGATCGCATTCGCGAGCAGGCTCGCTCCCACAGTTGTAACGCATTCCCCTGTGGGAGCGAGCCTGCTCGCGAAGAGGCCCTCCCAGGCACTAGAGATTCCGCCCCCTGATCCGCTTGCTCAAGAATTCGAAATACTCCTCACGCATCTCCGCCGTTTCATTGGCCAGGTGATGCCGTGCCTCGGCCAGCAGCAGAATCTGCGGCCGGTCGAACTTCCATTTCAACACCTGCAGATTGTGCTGCCAGTCGACAGTCATGTCCGCCTGCCCCTGAATGATCAACGGCCGTCGCGGACTTTTTTTCGCGTGCTCGACGCGGATGATCCAGCGCGACAGCGCGCCCACCCATTTGGTCGGCAGGCGCCTTGGCTGTAACGGATCGGCCTGCAGAAACGGCAGGAAATCCGGATCGTTGGAATTCTCGCTGAAGCGTCGCGCGACCCCGCGTACAAACGGCCGCAGCAGGTAATAACTCAACTGCGACCAGCCCCACGCCCTCGGCCGCACCAACGGCGCCAGCAAAATCACTTGCCCCTGCGCCGGGCTGTTCTCACCATGGTTGAGCAGATGATCGACGACAATCGCGCCACCGGTGCTTTGCCCGCACAAATGCCAAGGCTGCGGCAGCGCGATCGAGTTCGCTTCAGCAAACAGCGCCTGCAACACATCCTGGTATTCAGAGAAATCACGAATGCTCGCCCGTGGCCCGCTCGACAGACCATGGCCCGGCAAGTCGCAGGCAATCACGGCGAAATCCTGATCCAGCGCCCACTCGATCACATGCCGGTACAGGCCGATGTGATCGTAGTAACCGTGCAGCAGAAACAACGTCGCCTTGACCTTCTCCGGCCACCAGCAATGGCTGACCAGCTCGTAGCCATCGACTTCGAAACGACCCATGCCGCGCCAGACATCGCGCTCGGCGAAGTCGGTCTTGTAGAAGCGCTGATAAGCCTTCGCCTCATCCGATAACGGCTGCCACTCGGCCAATGGCTTGAGGCTCGCGCGTAAATGATCGGGGTCGAAAGTATCAGGCATGCGCACATTCCAAAGCGGTAAACGGACTTTATCGGCCTGCGATATTCATCTGTCGGAGCAAGCATGGCAAGCTAGCCAACCTTTTCAGATTCCGAAATCATGCGTTCGCCCTACCGCACCGCACTGTTCGCCAGCCTGCTCGCGCTGATCTGCGCCGGGGTGCTGTGGACGGCATATGACTGGTTTCAGGGCCGCTATCTGCGCGCGTTCAGCGAACATACGGCAGTATTTTCCGGCGACCCGCTGCGCCTGCCGGACAACCTCGCCGGGCCGGGCAATATTCGTCTTGTGCACTTCTGGGACCCGGCCTGTCCGTGCAACGTCGGCAATCAACAGCACCTGAGCGAGATGGTCGAACAGTTCGGCCCTCGCGGCGTGGAGTTCTTCGCCGTGCAAAAGCCCGGCAGCCACGGCCAGCTACCGGCCACCCTCGCCAGTCTGAAAACCATCATCGTCCTGCCAGGCGCCGAACAGATCCCCGCCAGCCCCGCCGTGGCGATCTGGGATCGTAGCGGCAAACTCGCCTATTTCGGCCCGTACAGCGAAGGCCTGACCTGCAACTCCAGCAACAGCTTTATCGAACCGATCCTGCATGCGCTGACGGAAGATCGGCCGGTGAATGCCACGCATACCTTGGCGGTGGGTTGTTATTGCCCGTGGGTGGGTGAAGTCGGGGAATAACTGCAACGTCGGCATTCGAATTACTGAAGGTCTAAAGAGCGCCCCGGTTATATTACATATAAGGGCGCCACCTATGACTCACTCTGGCTTAAATCCTAGCTTGCCTTTGGCAGCCCTCCACTCTTTTATTTCTTTTAAAACCCCCTCCGGGCTATCCTCCCTATTATCACTCGGGTAGTAGATCAAATCTGAACCACCGGGATGCTCCGTCAATCGTCTGAATTCAGTAACTAATGCCACACCCTGCTCTTCCGTTCGCTTACTGGGATCGAAAATTGTTGAGATGAACTCTAAAAACTCTTTCTCTGTGTAATCGGAAATCGTTTTTTCGCTCATTGACTACTGTCCTCTGTGGATTGACTTATGTCGATTCGGCGCGACAACAGTGGTACCAGATCATGATTTTTATCAACTATGCCCCTGACAAATCGAACTTGCCAGGAGCATAGTCAATAACCAATCAACTAATTTTAAACCCAGGTCTTCCGTTAGCCGCTCGCCATGCCTTAATTTCTGCGACCACGGCTACCGGACCGGCCTTGCCAGGCTCTGGATAAAAAATCAGATCTGAGCCAGATGGATGCTCACTCAACGATTTAAACTCTAAAACCGCTTCAATATGTTCCTCTTCAGTCTCGTAATCATCGTTATAAACTCGCGTAACAAACGTCAAAAATTCCGACTCTGAAATCTCGGTGATCAACTTATTCATCGCCAGACCTTTTATGGGTTTCAATATGATTTTTAGGAGTCATCATGCCAATATTGTCCATCTCATAAACTCCGCCACCTTCTGATATGAAGATTTTATGGTGTAACTCAAACTTGACACGCCTACCGACTTGCTCCGCTTCTCTGGCAACAGGGGCTCGTCCTCTTTTCATCATAGCTACTACATTGGGCTCAAACAGAACTACCAACTCCGGATCCCCTGCCACTGCTTTCCAGAACGCCTCTCGAAACGCCCGAAAATTCCTGAATTCCCTGCCCCGCAACTGATCGGCGATCTGTGAAGGTACCGGCGCGCCATCGCCCTGCGCTGCACTGCCGAGCCAGTTCCCGAATACCGGTAGCCCCACTCCTGTCGCGACGCCCGGGTCCTCCCGCCGGTCGCGGAACATTGTGTAGATCGGCGGCAGACCGGATTCCACCGGGAACACCAGAATATAGTCATCGAAACCGGCTTCCGAAACGGCGGGGAATGAATCGAGGCGTCCTTCTACCGGAATCACTGTGGCACCGGTATAGACAGGCACATCCGGTTGCCCGGCCGGCGAGGTTGTCGAGCTGTTTCCTGGATTTATGATCGGCGTCCACGTCAGATGGCGTGGCGGTACATCCGAGGTAGTCGCAGTGTAAACATTTTGTCCCGTGTCGTAGGAGGTCGCCAATACCCTGACGGTCGAGGGAACATTCAAGCCATCCGTCCTGACGACAAAAACTTCTGAATGTCCGTGCGCGTCAGTTTTTGAACTGAAACGGTAAGCGAGATCGACGCTCCCACCAGCCGCCGCGATTGCGTGTAGCTCTGGCGCGTTATTATTCGCAATATCCGAGAGCGGCATGCTGAACGCATACCGATCGGGCAATTCACCATTACCCAGTTTCGAGGAATAGACCAACGCGGACACCCCGACCACCGCGCCAGCGCCGACACTCGCCGCGAGGCTGCTCAATGCCGCGACTGCGCTGCGAACCGCCGCTTGCAGACCTACTGACGCCGCCTCGGCAACCGCCACGACTCCAGCCGACGTCATGAACACTGGTCCTGCGGCCGACGCGGCACCTGGCACGCGGAAAGTATTGGCGGAGCGAACGGCCTCTGCCGCTATTCGCGCCTGCTCATCGGCAAGGCGCCGGGCTTCTGCCTCCGCCTCTGCGGCAATACGAGCCTGTTCCTGCGCGCGAGCCTCCTCCAGCAACTTCCAGGCTTCGAGCTCCTGTGCAATACGTATTTGCTCTTGTAGTCGCTCTTCCTCATGAGCACGACTGATCAGGCCAGCCAGAACGTTTGCCGCCGCTGCCATATGCCGGGCGTTTTCCGAGTGCAGAAGTGAGGCGTGATAGTCCTGCCAGCGCTTGCCCAATTGCGAGTTGGCCTGCAGATACACCAGATTGTTAAGTGCTTCGAGCTCAGGCTTGCTCAACGGGGCGTTGATGTCTGGGTTGGCGAATGCATAGGGCCGAACGGCCGCCTGCTCGGTGGAGGTGATGTTGTCTGCAGCAATCTTGTAATTGATGAGTGTCTGAGAAAGGCTGCCTGCAGTCGAACCCGCTGCAGCGGCAACTCTTTCAACGAGAAAATCAGACAAAGACTGGAAGAGGATATTCGTTTCAAGATTGACGACGGATAACCTTTCACTGGAAAGCAACTTCCGGGTTTCGCTGTCGGCTGGATTCGCAGCTTCGATCTGACTTCGTCTTGCCGCCAGTTCCGGAAGCTGATTGGCAATGATGGCGATCACCCACGAAAGGCGCCGCAACTCCATTGCCGCGCGATACGCCTTGTCTATGGCGGTATAGGCAACTAAAACATTCGGAGGAACTGAATCCAGACTGTCCCTTATTTTCCTGAAAGACAAATCCTTCATCAGGAAGAAGGGGTCATGTCCATACAGCGAATAAGCTGCATCGGTATGGGCGCGATACTCCAATAATTTTGAGTGAATAACTTGAATGGTCACATCTTGATCTGACTTTAATTTTTGCGCCGCGGAAAGTCCCGCGCCTGCTACCTGCCTCGCTCGCTCTGCTTCACTGTTGGAAGTTTCACCGATGCTGTTAAACACTGCAGCGTACTCAAGATCAATATATCCCTGAGAGCTACGCGACTCACCCATCAAGTCGTCCCAAATGAATGGGGTTAACGGATCGAGTTTTCCCGGGCCTTGGCCTGTCCCTCTTGGGGCATCATCATTGAGCCCCCAACTTCCCGAGAAATATCCGCCTTGACCCAATTGAGTTGGTCTTGTTCCTCGAACAGGGACCGGAGCCAGCTCATATCTACCTGGCCCGAGCTGTCTGTGAGGCCCCAAATACTTTCCAATATCGTTCATACGACTTCTCCATGTCAGTTATTCCATGTAGCAACCCCGTAAAACTGGTTGACACTGTTTACTGCTTCGAACAGCTCCTGCTGACGTGCTTTTTATAGACGGACTTCGTTAAACACTGCAACAACACTTTTGTAGTGAAACTCCCATAACCATGAAGGAAATTTCCTGTTGAAAAATTGTGTATTATGAATTTCTCGACGGCACCGCAATAACATCAATGCAATCAATACTTTGATATAAATAAATGACGGGAAGCAGATTTTTATGAAACGAGGCCTGACTTTACTTGTATTGCTCATTATTTTGATTTCCGTCGCCGCCGGCGGCTATATCTACAGCAAGCAGCCGACGCGCCAGGGCCAAGTCGAGTTGCGCAATCTGCAAGGCTCGGTGACCGTGCGCTACGACGAGCGCGGTGTGCCGCATATCCGCGCCGAGAACGAAACCGACCTCTATCGCGCCCTCGGTTATGTCCACGCACAGGATCGCCTGTTCCAGATGGAAGCCATGCGCCGCCTCGCCCGGGGCGAGCTGGCCGAAGTGCTCGGGCCGAAACTGCTCGACACCGACAAGCTGTTCCGCAGCCTGCGCATTCGCGAGCGCGCCGCCAGTTACGTCGCCAGCCTCGACAGGCAGTCGCCGGCGTGGAAGGGCCTGCAAGCTTATCTGGACGGCATCAACCAGTATCAGGACAGCCACGCCGCGCCGATCGAGTTCGATGTGCTGGGCATCCCCAAGCGGCCGTTCACTGCCGAGGACAGCATCAGCGTCGCCGGCTACATGGCCTACAGCTTTGCTGCCGCGTTTCGCACCGAGCCGCTGCTGACCTACGTGCGCGATCAGCTCGGCGCCGATTACCTCAATGTGTTTGATCTCGACTGGCAGGCCAAAGGCGTGCTGGTCAACAGTTACGCCAAACAAGCGCCGACACTTGCCGCTGGCGACTGGAAAGACCTCACCGCCCTCGCCCGCCTCAGCGAACAGGCACTGATCGACAACGGCCTGCCGCAGTTCGAAGGCAGCAACGCCTGGGTGATTGCCGGCAGCCGCAGCCAGAGTGGCAAACCGTTGCTGGCCGGCGATCCGCATATTCGCTTTTCGGTGCCGTCGGTGTGGTACGAGGCGCAGCTGTCGGCGCCGGGCTTTGAGTTGTACGGTCATCATCAGGCGCTGGTGCCGTTCGCGTTTCTGGGGCACAACCTCGATTTCGGCTGGAGCCTGACCATGTTCCAGAACGACGATGTCGACCTGATCGCCGAAAAGGTCAACCCGGCCAACCCCAATCAGGTCTGGTATCGCGGTCAGTGGACCGAGATGCTCGTCAGCGAACAACAGATCAATGTGAAGGGTCAGGCCCCGGTGACCCTCACCTTGCGCCAGTCTCCGCACGGGCCAATCGTCAACGATGCCCTCGGCAGCGCTGCCGGCAAAACGCCAATTGCGATGTGGTGGGCCTTCCTCGAAACGCCGAACCCGATCCTCGAAGGCTTCTACCAGCTCAACCGCGCCGACACCTTGGCCAAGGCCCGCGCGGCAGCGGCCAAGGTGCAGGCGCCGGGCCTGAATCTGGTGTACGCCAATGCCAAGGGCGATATCGCCTGGTGGGCCTCGGCCCTGCTGCCCAAACGTCCGGCCGGGGTGAAACCGGGCTTCATCCTCGACGGCAGCACGCCCGAGGCGGACAAGGACGGCTACTATCCGTTCAGCGCCAACCCGCAGGAAGAGAACCCGGCGCGCGGCTATATCGTCTCGGCCAACTTCCAGCCCGTGTCGCCGACCGGCATGGAGATTCCCGGTTATTACAATCTTGCCGATCGCGGTCAGCAGCTTGACCGTCAGCTCAGCGACAACCGGATGAAGTGGAGCAACGAGGCCAACCAGCAACTGCAACTGGGCACGGCGACCGGTTACGGCCCGCGTCTGTTGGCGCCACTGTTGCCGGTGTTGCGTGAGGTGGTCAGTGATCCGGCGCAGCTGAAACTGGTCGAGCAACTGGCGCAGTGGCCCGGCGACTATCCGCTGAATTCGATCAGCGCGACGGTGTTCAACCAATTCCTCTACGACCTTGCCGATGCGGCGATGCGCGATGAGTTGGGCAACGACTTCTTCGAAACACTGCTGTCGACGCGGGTGATCGATTCGGCGTTGCCACGCTTGGCGGCCAAGGCGGATTCACCGTGGTGGGACAATCGCAGCACGCCAGCCAAGGAAACCCGCGCCGATGTCGTGCGCACGGCGTGGGCGGCAAGCATGGCGCATCTGAAACTGACCCTCGGCGATAACGTGGCCGGTTGGCAGTGGGGCGCGGCGCACACCCTCACCCACGGCCATCCGCTGGGGCAGCAGAAGCCGCTGGATCGCCTGTTCAACGTCGGCCCGTTCGCAGCGCCGGGCAGCCACGAAGTGCCGAACAACCTCTCGGCGAAGATCGGCCCGGCGCCATGGCCGGTGACCTATGGACCGTCGACGCGACGTCTGGTGGATTTCGCCGATCCGGTTCATGGCTTGACGATCAACCCGGTCGGCCAGAGTGGCGTGCCACTGGACAGGCACTATGACGATCAGGCCGAGGCGTATGTGGAGGGGATTTATGTGCAGGCGCATCTCAGCGAGGAAGAGGTGCTGGCGAATACGCGCAGTACGTTGAAGCTGTTGCCTGCGCGGGCTGCGCAATAGAGTAATGCAATCTGCACCGGGCCCTTCGCGAGCAAGCTCGCTCCCACAGGAGATTGCATTCCAAATGTGGGAGCGAGCCTGCTCGCGAAAGCGCTTTGTCAGCCGACATCCGAGTCGACTGACACTCCGTCTTCGCGAGCAGGCTCGCTCCCACATTTACAACCGGGTTGGCCGCAGGGTTGAGGCCAACCTGATATTGCTCAAGTCGATTGTGGCGCAGGCGCGCGGCGTGCGTCCGGTTGTTTCCATGAATCGGCAGCGCTTTCTTCGATGGCTTGCTGGATGGCTTTCTTGCGTGCTTCTTCGGCGCGGCGGCTGAAGAACCAGACGAGGAAGGTCACCAGCGACACCGCCAGCAGAATCAGACTGGCCACGGCGTTGATTTCCGGCTTCACGCCCAGGCGCACCGCCGAGAACACTTCCATCGGCAGGGTCGTCGAACCCGGGCCGGACACGAAGCTCGCCAGCACCAGGTCATCCAGCGACAGCGCGAACGACATCATGCCGCCCGCCGCCAGCGACGGCGCGATCATCGGGATGGTGATCAGGAAGAACACCTTCCACGGCCGTGCACCCAAATCCATCGCCGCTTCTTCGATCGACAGGTCCAGCTCACGCAAACGCGCCGACACCACCACCGCCACATACGCCGCGCAGAACGTAGTGTGCGCAATCCAGATGGTGACGATGCCGCGTTCCTGTGGCCAGCCGATCATCTGCGCCATGGCCACGAACAGCAGCAACAGCGACAGACCGGTGATCACTTCCGGCATCACCAGCGGCGCAGTCACCAGGCCGCCGAACAGCGTGCGGCCCTTGAAGTGGGTGATGCGCGTCAGCACGAAGGCGGCCAGGGTACCCAGCGCCACCGCAGCAACCGCGGTGTAGCAGGCGATTTCCAGCGAGCGCAGCACCGAGCCCATCAGTTGCGAGTTGTCGAGCAGGCCGACGTACCACTTGATCGACCAGCCGCCCCACACCGTCACCAGTTTCGAGGCGTTGAACGAGTAGATGACCAGGATCAGCATCGGCAGATAGATGAACAGCAGACCCAGTACCAGCATCAGGCTGGAGAAACGGAAGCGCTTCATTCTTTACCCTCCATTTCCTTGGCCTGACTGCGGTTGAACAGAATGATCGGCACAATCAGGATCGCCAGCATCACCACCGCCAGGGCGGACGCCACCGGCCAGTCGCGGTTGTTGAAGAATTCTTGCCACAGCACCTTACCGATCATCAGGGTTTCCGGGCCGCCGAGCAGTTCCGGGATCACGAACTCGCCGACCACCGGAATGAACACCAGCATGCAGCCGGCGATGATGCCGTTCTTGGAAAGTGGAATGGTGATCTTCCAGAAGCTGTTGAACGTGCTCGAACCCAGATCGGATGCGGCTTCCAGCAGACTCTGATCGTGTTTGACCAGGTTGGCGTACAGCGGCAGGATCATGAACGGCAGGTACGAATAGACAATCCCGATGTACACCGCCAGGTTGGTATTGAGAATCTGCAGCGGCTCGTCGATCAGGCCCATGCTCATCAGGAAGCCGTTGAGCAGGCCGTTGTTGCTGAGGATGCCCATCCACGCGTAGACGCGGATCAGGATCGCCGTCCAGGTCGGCATCATGATCAACAACACCAGCACCGTTTGCAGCTCTTTGCGCGCGCTGGCGATGGCGTAGGCCATCGGATAGCCGATCAGCAGGCAGAGCAAGGTGCTGATAAAGGCCATTTTCAGCGAGCCGAGATAGGCAGCGATGTACAGCTCGTCGTCACCAAGCAACGCGTAGTTGCCCAGGTTCAGCAGCACTTGCAGCTTCTGCTCGGCGTAGGTGTAGATCTCGGTGTACGGCGGGATCGCCACGTCGGCTTCGGCGAAGCTGATCTTCAGGACGATGAAGAACGGCAGCATGAAGAACAGGAACAGCCAGATGAACGGCACCCCGATGACCATCTGCCGGCCATTGGGGATGATTCGGTTCATGCGGCGTTTGAATTTGCGCATGTTCATGAGCGAAGTACCACGCCGCTATCGTCTTCCCACCACACGTAGACCTGATCGCCCCAGGTCGGACGCGCGCCGCGACGTTCGGCGTTGGCGACGAACGACTGCACCAGTTTGCCGCTTGGCAATTCGACGTAGAACACCGAGTGCCCGCCCAGATAAGCGATGTCGTGGACCTTGCCGCTCGACCAGTTGTACTCGCAGGTCGGCATGTCGGCGGTGACCAGCAGTTTTTCCGGGCGAATCGCGTAGGTGACCGACTTGTCCTGCACCGAGGTGCTGATGCCGTGGCCGACGTAGATCTGCCGGTCGAGGTCCTTGCAGGTGATGGTCGCGTGGCCTTCGGCGTCGTCGATCACTTCGCCTTCGAAGATGTTGACGTTGCCGATGAATTCGCAGACCAGACGGCTGGTCGGGGTTTCGTAGATGTCGATCGGACTGCCGATTTGCGCGATCCAACCCAGGTGCATGATCGCGATGCGCTCGGCCATGGTCATGGCCTCTTCCTGGTCGTGGGTCACCATCACGCAGGTCACGCCGACGCGCTCGATGATTTCCACCAGTTCCAGTTGCATCTGCGAACGCAGTTTCTTGTCCAGTGCACCCATCGGTTCGTCGAGCAGCAACAGCTTCGGGCGCTTGGCCAGCGAGCGGGCCAGGGCCACGCGCTGACGCTGACCGCCGGACAGTTGATGCGGCTTGCGCTTGGCGTACTGGCTCATCTGCACCAGCTTGAGCATCTCGGCCACGCGGGCGTCGATTTCAGCCTTGGGAATCTTGTCCTGCTGCAGGCCGAAGGCAATGTTCTGCGCCACAGTCATGTGCGGGAACAGTGCGTAGGACTGAAACATCATGTTGATCGGACGGTCGTACGGCGGCATGTCGGTGATGTCGACGCCGTCGAGGAAAATCCGCCCTTCCGTGGGCCGTTCGAAGCCTGCAAGCATCCGTAGCAAGGTGGATTTGCCCGATCCCGAACCGCCGAGCAGAGCAAAAATTTCGCCCTTCTTGATTTCCAGGGACACGTCGTCCACGGCAATCGTCTCGTCGAACTTCTTCGTGACCCGGTCGATTTTGACCAGCACCTGTTTTGGTGTCTGGTCGCCCTCGAGGGCTTTCTTGTAGGCGCCGGAGGCAACTGCCATTTACGAAACTCCCAACAGAAGCAGCAGTTCGCCCCGCAAGACGAACCCTGGATAGTTTGTGCGTTATTTGCCCGACTTGACCTTGGTCCAGCTACGGGTCATCAAACGCTGAATATTGGCTGGCAACTCGGTCGACACGTAGGTCTTGTCGAGGACTGCTTGCGGTGGGTAAACCGCTTCATCGGTGCGAATGGATTGTTCCATCAGCTTGTCCGAACCCGGGTTGGGGTTGGCGTAACCGACGTAATCACTGACCTGGGCGATCACCTCAGGTTTCAGCAAATAATTGATGAAGGCGTGGGCTTCCTTGACGTTGGACGAATCCTTGGGGATCGCCAGCATGTCGAACCACAGCGCGCCGCCCTCTTTCGGGATCGAATAGGCGATGTTGACGCCCTTCTTGGCTTCCTCGGCACGGTTCTTCGCCTGGAAGATGTCGCCGGAGAAACCGATGGCCACGCAGATGTCGCCGTTGGCCAGATCGCCGATGTACTTCGAGGAATGGAAATAGGTCACGTATGGACGCACCGCGAGCAACTTGGCGGTGGCCTTTTCGTAGTCTTTGGTGTTGGTGCTGTTGGCGTTCAGGCCCAGGTAATTGAGCATGGTCGGCATCATTTCATCAGCCGAATCGAGGAACGCGACACCGCAGCTGTGCAGCTTCTTGATGTTTTCCGGCTCGAACAGCACGGCCCAGGAATCGATCTTGTCGATACCGAGCACGGCTTTGACTTTGTCGACGTTGTAGCCGATGCCGTTGGTGCCCCACAGATACGGCACGGCGTAGAGGTTGCCGGGATCGTTCTGCTCCAGGCGCTTGAGCAGCACCGGGTCGAGGTTGGAATAATTCGGCAACTGCGCCTTGTCGAGCTTCTGGAACGCGCCCGCCTTGATCTGCTTGCCGAGGAAGTGGTTCGACGGCACGACCACGTCGTAACCGGTACGCCCGGCGAGCAGCTTGCCTTCCAGGGTTTCGTTGGAGTCGAAAACGTCGTAGACCGGTTTGATCCCGGTCTCTTTCTCGAAGTCGGCCAGGGTCGACTCGCCGATGTAATCGGACCAGTTATAAATATGCACCGTACCGGCGGCCTGGGCTCCGACAGCGATTGTCAGGCCGGCAGCGGCCAGCAGGGCTTTGCGCAAAGAAGAAAATACAGGCAAGTGGAGGTCCTCTAAATTGATTGGGCCCAAGTTGCCCCGCGCTGCATGACAGCCATGGCTGCCCGACAACAAAACCGGCGCGCAACTTACCCTCGAAAAACCGATCCAGCAAAACTTTCTGTCATTTAATTATCCGCTGGCCGCCGTCGCGACGACGACGGCCAGTGGTTGTGGCGACAAACCGGCTTATTTGCCCGATTTGATCTTGGTCCAGCTGCGGGTGATCAGACGCAGTGTGGCGGCGTCCAGATCGCTGATCGCATAGAGCTGCTTCTTCACTTCAGCCGAAGGATAGATGCTCGGGTCGCTGGTGATGTCCTTGTCCACCAGAGGCGTCGCCGCCTTGTTGCCATTCGGGAAACGCACGGCGTTGGTGATGCCGGCCATCACTTGCGGCTCGAGCAGGTAGTTCATGAACTTGTAGGCGGCTTCGACGTTTTCGGCATCCTTGGGAATGGCGACCATGTCGTAGAAAGTACCGGCGCCTTCTTTTGGAATGGTGTAGGCCAGTTTGACCTTGTCACCGGCTTCCTGAGCGCGGGTCTTGGATTGCTCAAGGTCACCCGAGTAACCGACAGCAACACAGATGTTGCCGTTGGCCAGGTCCGAGATGTACTTGGACGAGTGGAAGTAGGCGACCGAAGGACGGATCTTCAGGAACAGGTCTTCGGCGGCTTTCAGGTCAGCCTTGTCCTTGCTGTTGGTCGGCTTGCCCAGATAGTGCAATGCCGCCGGAATCATTTCGGTCGGGGCATCGAGGAAGCTCACGCCGCAGCTTTTGAGTTTCTCGATGTTTTCAGGCTTGAACACCACGTCCCACGAATCGATCTTGTCGATGCCCAGCGCAGCCTTGACCTTGGCCGGGTTGTAGCCGATGCCGATCGAGCCCCACATGTACGGGAAGGCGTGTTTGTTGCCCTGGTCGCTGGCATCGCCAACGGCCTTGAGCAGATCTTCGTCGAGGTTTTTCCAGTTCGGCAGCTTGGACTTGTCCAGCTCCTGGTAAACGCCGGCCTTGATCTGCTTGGCGAGGAAATTGTTGGAAGGCACCACGATGTCGTAACCGGACTTGCCGGCCAGCAGCTTGGCTTCCAGGGTTTCGTTACTGTCGAAGACGTCGTAGACGACTTTGATCCCGGTGGCTTTTTCGAAGTTGGCCACGGTGTCCGGCGCGATGTAGTCGGACCAGTTGTAGACGTGCAGTACCTTGTCGTCCGCGTGCACCGCACCCGCCATCATGCCCGCCATGGACAGCGCGAGCAGAGTCTTGCCAGCTAGCTTTTTACCTAATGCCTTCATGCGTCATGCTCCAAATTTTTCTTTTTTGAACCACTTTGTTCAGCGGCCGAACCCGGACAACTGGAACCGCGGCTAGTCTGGCAAGATCCGAGGCGGTCTTTCAACAAAAGACCAGCCTTTCTGACAGCTTTGAGCGAGTGCGCCGCAGCTCCCCCGCCCAAAGCCTAGCACCTAGGCCTGTAGCGCACCGAGGGTCAGGTCCAGACACTTGCGTGCTTTTGTAACCAGCTCATCGATCTCCGCTTTGCTGATCACCAGCGGCGGCGCGATGATCATGGTGTCGCCCACCGCGCGCATGATCAGGCCGTTGTCGAAGCAGAACTGCCGGCAGATCATGCCCACACCCTTGCCTTTGTAACGCTTGCGCGTGGCCTTGTCCTGCACCAGCTCGATCGCCCCCAGCAGACCGACGCCGCGAACTTCACCCACCAACGGGTGATCGTTCAGCTCGCGCAGACGTTTCTGCAAATACGGTGCCGTTTCGTTGTGGGCGTTCTCGATAATTTTTTCATCGCGCAGGATACGGATGTTTTCCAGGCCCACCGCGGCTGCCACCGGGTGGCCGGAGTAAGTGAAGCCGTGGTTGAAATCGCCGCCTTCATTGAGCACGGCCACCACCGAATCACGCACGATCAACCCGCCCATCGGGATGTAGCCGGAGGTCAGGCCTTTGGCGATGGTCATCATGTCAGGCGCAAGGTCGTAGAAATCGCTACCGAACCACTCACCGGTACGGCCGAAACCGCAGATCACTTCGTCGGCAACAAAGAGAATGTCGTACTTGGCGAGGATTTCCTTGATGCGCGGCCAGTAGGTCTCGGGCGGAATGATCACGCCGCCGGCACCCTGGATCGGCTCGGCAATAAAGGCACCGACGTTGTCGACGCCGACTTCGAGAATCTTCTCTTCGAGCTGATTGGCCGCCCAGATGCCGAACTCTTCCGGCGACATGTCACCGCCTTCGGCGAACCAGTACGGCTGCGCGATGTGGACAATGCCCGGAATCGGCAGGTCGCCCTGCTCGTGCATATAAGTCATGCCGCCGAGGCTCGCGCCGGCCACGGTAGAACCGTGATAACCGTTCTTGCGGCTGATGATGACTTTCTTGTTCGGCTGGCCTTTGATCGCCCAGTAGTGGCGGACCATGCGCAACATGGTGTCGTTGCCTTCGGAGCCGGAGCCAGTGAAGAACACGTGGTTCATGCCTTCTGGCGCCACGTCGGCAATCGACTTGGCCAGTTCCAGTGCCGGCGGGTGTGCGGTCTGGAAGAACAGGTTGTAGTACGGCAGTTCGCGCATCTGTTTGGCGGCGGCATCGGCCAGTTCATCGCGACCGTAACCGATCGCCACGCACCAGAGGCCGGCCATGCCGTCGAGGATCTTGTTGCCTTCGCTGTCCCACAGATAAACGCCCTTGGCGTTGGTGATGATCCGCGGGCCCTTCTCTTTCAGTTGCTTGAAGTCGCTGAACGGGGCCAGGTGGTGATCGCTGCTCAGCGCTTGCCACTCACGGGTTTGCGGGTTGTTGCTGGTCATGCCAATTCTCCTTGTTATCGGTGAAGGCGCGACGGCTGGCCGCCGCGCCCGGCGTATCAGACGGCGAAGAGCAGGTACTCACGCTCCCAGGAACTGATCACGCGCTTGAAGTTTTCATGCTCGGCCCGCTTGACCGCGACGTAGCCGGTGATGAAGGTCTTGCCGAGGTACTTCTCGATGGTCGCGCTGTTTTCCATGCGCTCCAGCGCGTCCTCGATGGTCAGCGGCAGGCGCAGGTTGCGGCGCTCGTATCCACGGCCGACCACAGGCGCGCTCGGGTTCAGGCCCTCGACCATGCCGATGTAACCGCAGAGCAGGCTCGCGGCAATCGCCAGGTATGGGTTGGCGTCGGCGCCCGGCAGGCGGTTTTCCACGCGGCGGTTCTGCGGGCCGGCATCCGGTACGCGCAGGCCGACGGTACGGTTCTCTTCGCCCCACTCGACGTTTACCGGTGCCGAAGTGTCCGGGAGGAAGCGGCGGAACGAGTTGACGTTCGGCGCGAACAGCGGCAACAGCTCGGGAATCAGTTTCTGCAGACCACCGATGTGGTGCAGGAACAACTGGCTCATGGTCCCGTCTTCGTTGGAGAAGACGTTCTTGCCGGTCTGAATGTCGATGATGCTCTGGTGCAGGTGCATCGCGCTGCCCGGCTCGCCGGTCATCGGCTTGGCCATGAATGTCGCTGCCACGTCGTGCTTGAGCGCGGCTTCACGCATGGTGCGCTTGAACACCAGAATCTGATCGGCCAGCGACAGGGCGTCACCGTGACGGAAGTTGATTTCCATCTGCGCCGTGCCGTCCTCGTGGATCAGCGTGTCGAGGTCCAGCTCCTGCAATTCGCACCAGTCGTAGACGTCTTCGAACAGCGGGTCGAATTCGTTGGCCGCTTCAATGGAGAACGACTGCCGGCCGATTTCCGGACGGCCCGAGCGGCCGATCGGCGGCTGCAACGGATAGTCGGGGTCGTCGCTGCGCTTGGTCAGGTAGAACTCCATTTCCGGCGCCACGATCGGCTGCCAGCCCTTGTCGGCATACAGCTTCAAGACTTTCTTGAGGACGTTGCGCGGCGACAGCTCGATCGGGTTGCCTTGCTTGTCGTAGGTGTCGTGGATCACCTGCGCGGTCGGTTCGATGGCCCACGGCACCAGGTACACGGCGTTCTGGTCGGGACGGCAGATCATGTCGATGTCGGCCGGGTCGAGCAGTTCGTAATAGATGTCGTCTTCGACGTAGTCGCCGGTCACGGTCTGCAGCAGCACGCTCTCCGGCAGACGCATGCCTTTCTCGGCGATGAACTTGTTGGTCGGCGAAATCTTGCCCCGGGTAATACCGGTCAAGTCGCCGATCATGCATTCGACTTCTGTGATCTTGCGGTCTTTCAACCAATCGGTGAGCTGGTCGAGGTTGTTACTCATAAATGCCTCTGGGCTGAGTCTCCTGACGCGATGTCAGGCAATTTTGACGCTTGCGGCGTCGCGTTAAAGGGGGCTTGCTCGCGCAGTGCCGGCTTACGCCTGGCACCGCGCATAGACAATGAAAGAGGAGCTTACCTGCCCTTGACGCTGGCGTTGCATTTCCCGTGCACTTTGCAAACGTGCAGAATCACAAGCATGACGCTGAGTGCGGCACGGGCTTTGGGAAAGAAAGAGTTCTATAGTGAAAGGAGACGCCATAAAGCGGATGCTGTGCCCGACGTCCAGAATATCGGACGCTGCCGTTTTGCCGGATGTTGACGAGCGTGTCGTCGACAGGCTGCGCGCCTTGCTGGCTGCGCTACGGACGGTTTGATCGCCACTGATGTGATGAGCATGCAGACCGGACTGTTGCGAGCAGTCGGTGATGCCGATTAACGGCAGGCGAGACATGAAGCACCCCGGTATTATTGCTGTTATGGGTTTGACCGGAGCTTAGCCTTGTTCATTTTTTTACACAACACCCCCGTAAAAAATACAACACGGCCTGCTCAAGCCCGCAGCTGAGCAACGTTCAAGGTTGAAAAAAATGCCCCAAAGTGCCCCATAAATGCCCTCCAAGCGCTTTTTCGGGGCAAAAAAGGCCTCGCTTGACTTCGGCAGGCCGTTCGGGTTGACTGAAACCAGAAAAGATCAATGATTGATATTTTTAACAACAAAGGTGTTGCATCATGTCGGTACCCCCGCGTGCCGTTCAGCTTAACGAAGCGAACGCGTTCCTTAAGGAACATCCTGAGGTTCTGTACGTTGACCTTCTGATTGCGGATATGAATGGTGTGGTGCGCGGCAAGCGCATCGAACGCACCAGCCTCCACAAGGTTTACGAGAAAGGCATCAACCTGCCGGCCTCTCTATTTGCCCTGGATATCAATGGCTCCACGGTGGAAAGCACCGGTCTGGGCCTGGACATCGGCGACGCCGATCGCATCTGCTATCCGATCCCCGATACCCTGTGCAACGAGCCATGGCAGAAGCGCCCGACCGCGCAGCTGTTGATGACCATGCACGAACTCGAAGGCGATCCGTTCTTCGCCGATCCCCGTGAAGTGCTGCGCCAGGTGGTGACCAAGTTCGACGAGCTCGGCCTGACCATCTGCGCCGCCTTCGAACTCGAGTTTTACCTGATCGACCAGGAAAACGTGAACGGCCGTCCACAGCCGCCACGCTCGCCGATCTCCGGCAAACGCCCGCACTCGACGCAGGTCTACCTGATCGACGACCTCGACGAATACGTCGACTGCCTCCAGGACATTCTGGAAGGTGCCAAAGAGCAAGGCATCCCGGCCGATGCGATCGTCAAGGAAAGTGCCCCGGCGCAGTTCGAAGTGAACCTGCACCACGTCGCCGACCCGATCAAGGCCTGCGACTACGCGGTCCTGCTCAAGCGTCTGATCAAGAACATCGCCTACGACCATGAAATGGACACCACCTTCATGGCCAAGCCGTATCCGGGCCAGGCGGGCAACGGTCTGCACGTGCACATTTCGATTCTGGACAAAGCCGGCAAAAACATTTTTGCCAGCGAGGATCCCGAGCAGAACGCCGCGCTGCGTCACGCGATCGGCGGTGTGCTCGAGACCCTGCCGGCGCAGATGGCTTTCCTCTGCCCGAACGTCAACTCCTACCGTCGCTTCGGCGCGCAGTTCTACGTACCGAACTCGCCGTGCTGGGGCCTGGACAACCGCACCGTGGCGATTCGCGTACCGACCGGCTCTGCCGATGCCGTACGTATCGAGCACCGCGTGGCCGGCGCCGACGCCAACCCGTACCTGCTGATGGCTTCGGTACTGGCCGGCGTGCACCACGGTCTGGTCAACAAGATCGAACCGGGCGCGCCTGTCGAAGGCAACAGCTACGAGCAGAACGAACAGAGCCTGCCGAACAACTTGCGCGATGCCCTGCGCGAGCTGGACGACAGCGAGGTGATGGCCAAGTACATCGATCCGAAGTACATCGATATCTTCGTCGCCTGCAAGGAAAGCGAGCTGGAGGAGTTCGAACACTCCATCTCCGACCTTGAGTACAACTGGTATCTGCATACTGTTTAAATGGTTTGCAGCTTCAAAAAAACGCCGTTGGCTGATTCAGCCAGCGGCGTTTTTTTATGGCCGAACACAAAACCTGTGGCGAGGGGATTTATCCCCGTTGGGTTGCGAAGCAGCCCCAAATCCATCCCACTCGGTGTGTCAGGAATACCCGGCTCTCAGGGTTTACGACTGCTGCGCAGCCGAACGGGGCGGTGCGACGTTTCGCTAAATCCCCTCGCCACAGGGTACTGGCAGACAACACCTGAACCGCCTCGTACAATGCCCGCTGCCCCGCAGGAGACTTCCATGACGCGTCCCGCCACCGTTCGCAAACCCCGTGCCCGCAGTCAGGCGCGGATCGATTCGATACTCGACGCCGCGCGCACGCTGCTGGCGGCCGAGGGCGTGGCCAGTCTGTCGATCTACAGCGTCGCCGAGCGCGCGCAGATTCCGCCCTCCTCCGTGTATCACTTCTTCGCCAGCGTACCGGCGCTGCTCGAAGCGCTGACCGCCGATGTCCACGCAGCCTTCCGCGCTTGCCTGCAAGCGCCGATCGATCACGATGCTTTGCGTGACTGGCGTGATCTGTCGCGACTGGTCGAACAGCGCATGCTGGAGATCTACGACGAAGACGCAGCCGCGCGGCAATTGATCCTGGCGCAACACGGCCTGACCGAAGTGACCCAGGCCGACCGCCAGCACGATCTGGAACTGGGCGACCTGATGCACAAGCTGTTCGACCAGCATTTCGAATTGCCGAGGCTGCCGGACGATGTCGATGTGTTTGCCTTGGCGATGGAACTGGGCGACCGGGTGTATGCCCGTTCGGTGCAGCAGCACGGGCAGATCACCCCGCGCATGGCCGAGGAAGGGATGCGCGTGTTTGATGCCTATATCAGCCTCTATCTACCGCCGTATTTACCTAAACGCTAAAAGATCGCAGCCTTCGGCAGCTCCTACATGGGAATGCGTTCCAAATGTAGGAGCTGCCGAAGGCTGCGATCTTTTGATCTTCAAAAAATAAACCCCGAAGGGCTCACACCCTCCGGGGTTGTTTTTTGCTCACCGACTTACAACTTGGCGATCGACACCTCGGTGGATTTCACAAAGGCGATTACCTCACTGCCGACCACCAGCTCCAGCTCTTTCACAGAGCGGGTAGTGATCACCGAAGTGACGATGCCCGAAGCGGTCTGCACGTCGATTTCCGACAGCACGTCGCCGAGGACGATTTCCTTGATCGAGCCTTTGAACTGGTTGCGCACGTTGATGGCTTTGATAGTCATGGCATTTCTCCTAGGATCGAAATGAGCTGCAAGCGGCAAGCTATAAGCTGCAAGTAAAAGCACCAGGCTTGTTCTTGCGGCTTGTAGCTTGAAGCTTGCAGCTGCTTCATTGCGCCCAACGCAATTGCGTAGGCAGGGGTGAAACGGGTTCCGGCGCCGGCGGTTCGCCGGGCAGGGACAGAACACGGTTGAGCACTTCGGTTTCCAGTGCGGCGAGGCGATGCGAGCCACGCACCCTGGGGCGCGGCAATTCGACGTGCAGGTCGAGGCCAACTTCGCCGTCCTCGATCAGAATCACCCGATCGGCGATCGCCACCGCTTCACTGACGTCATGGGTCACCAGCAGCACGGTAAAACCGTGTTGCTGCCACAGCCGTTCGATCAGTTGCTGCATCTCGATGCGGGTCAGGGCATCCAGTGCGCCGAGCGGTTCGTCGAGCAGCAGCAGACGCGGCTGGTGAATCAGCGCCCGGGCCAGCGCCACGCGTTGCTTCTGGCCACCGGACAATGCCGCCGGCCACTCATTGGCGCGATCAGCCAGACCCACGGCTTCCAGTGCATCCAGCGCTTGCTGGCGCCAGTTGCCCTTGAGGCCGAGACCGACGTTGTCGATGATCTTCTTCCACGGCAGCAGCCGCGCTTCCTGGAACATCAGCCGCGTATCGTCGCGTGCCTGGCTGAGCGGCGCGGAGCCGGCCAGCAGCTCGCCGCCAGTGGGTTGATCGAGGCCGGCGAGCAAGCGCAAGAACGTGCTCTTGCCACAACCACTGCGCCCGACCACGGCGACAAACTGGCCCGCCGGAATGTGCAGATCGATGTCGCGCAGCACCTGGCGCGCGCCGAAGGTTTTCTGCAGGTTGCGCACCGCCAGCGGAATCCCGCGCAACAGGCGTGGAGGTTGTTGAGCGGTCATGCCGCACCTCCCTTGGCAACCTGATAGGCCGGGTGCCAGCGCAGCCACACACGTTCAAGTCCACGGGCGGCGAGGTCGGCGAGTTTGCCGAGCACCGCGTAAAGCAGGATCGCCAGCACCACCACGTCGGTCTGCAAGAACTCTCGAGCGTTCATCGCCAGATAGCCGATGCCGGAGCTGGCCGAGATGGTTTCAGCGACGATCAGCGTCAGCCACATGAAGCCCAGGGCGAAGCGCACGCCGACCAGAATCGACGGCAACGCACCCGGCAGAATCACTTGCCAGAACAGGCTGAAACCGCTCAGACCATAACTGCGCGCCATCTCCACCAGCGCCGGGTCGACGTTGCGGATGCCGTGATACGTGTTCAGGTAAATCGGAAACAAGGTGCCCAGCGCCACCAGAAAAATCTTCGCTGACTCGTCGATGCCGAACCACAGGATCACCAGCGGAATCAGCGCCAGATGGGGCACGTTGCGGATCATCTGCACCGAGCTGTCGAGCAGGCGCTCGCCCCATTTCGACAGGCCGGTGATGAAGCCCAGCACCAGGCCGATGCTGCCGCCGATGGTGAAACCGAGTGCTGCGCGCCAGCCGCTGATCGCCAGGTGCGTCCAGATCTCGCCGCTGCGTACCAGACTGACGCCGGCTTCGATCACCGCCACCGGTGCCGGCAGAATCCGCGTCGACAACCAGCCCGCCGACACCGACAACTGCCACACCGCCAGCAGCAACACCGGCAACGCCCAGGGCGCGAGGCTGTGGATAAATTTCTTCATGGCTGCGCCTCAGCTCTGCGACGCGGCTTTGGGCAGGATGTCATTGGCGACCATTTCGCCGAACGGGCTGACGTAACCGGCGCTCTTCGGCAGTTCCGGGCGTTCGACGTCGAGGTGCGGGAACAGCAGCTCGGCCACGCGATACGATTCTTCGAGGTGTGGATAACCGGAGAAGATGAAGGTGTCGATACCAAGATCCGCATATTCCTTGACCCGCGCGGCCACGGTCGGGCCATCGCCGACCAGCGCAGTACCGGCACCGCCACGTACCAGACCGACGCCGGCCCAGAGGTTGGGGCTGACTTCAAGGTTATCGCGGCTGCCGCCGTGCAGCGCGGCCATGCGTTGCTGGCCGACCGAATCGAAGCGCGCCAGCGAAGCCTGGGCACGTTGGATGGTGTCGTCGTCCAGATGCGAGATCAGCCGGTCCGCAGCCTGCCAGGCTTCGGCGTTGGTTTCACGCACGATCACATGCAGACGAATGCCGAAGCGCACGGTACGGCCGAGTTTGGCGGCTTTGGCCCGGACTTGTGCGATCTTCTCGGCCACCGCGGCCGGCGGCTCGCCCCATGTGAGAACCATCTCGACCTGCTCGGCCGCCAGATCCTGCGCCGCTTCCGAAGAGCCACCGAAATACAGCGGCGGACGCGGTTGCTGGATCGGCGGATAGAGCAACTTGGCACCCTTGACGCTGATGTGCTCGCCATCGTAATCGACGGTTTCGCCTTCCAGCACACGGCGCCAGATGCGGGTGAACTCCACCGAGGCCTGATAGCGTTCTTCGTGATTGAGGAACAGTCCGTCACCGGCCAATTCTTCCGGATCGCCACCGGTGACCAGATTGAACAGCGCACGCCCGCCGGACAAGCGATCCAGCGTTGCTGCCTGGCGCGCCGCGACCGTCGGGGAAATGATCCCGGGGCGCAGGGCTACGAGGAATTTCAAACGCTGGGTCACCGGAATCAGCGAGGCCGCCACCAGCCACGAGTCTTCGCAGGAACGCCCGGTGGGAATCAGCACCCCGCCAAAACCCAGACGATCCGCCGCTTGCGCGACCTGTTGCAGGTAACCGTGATCAACCGCGCGGGCGCCTTCGGCGGTGCCAAGGTAATGGCCGTCGCCGTGGGTTGGCAGGAACCAGAAGATGTTGAGGCTCATGGAGTGGTCTCCTTGTGGATTCAAATTACTGGGCTTGGGAGCTTTGGGCCACAGCGGCCGGCGGGGTCCAGATCACATCCTTGATGCTCAACGGCTTGGGAATCAGCTTGAGCTGGAAGAACGTGTCGGCGATTTTCTGTTGCGCGGCAACCACTTCCGGGGTCAGGAACAGCGCGCCGTAGCCCTGGCGTTTCACCGAGGTCAGGGTGATGTCCGCCGGCAGGCCCAGCAGCGGCGCGACCTGTTGCGTCACGTCTTCGGGATTGGCTTTCGACCATTCACCCACCGCGCGGACTTCCTCGACGAGGGTCTTGATTACCTCGGGATTTTTCTGCGCGTAAGGTTTGGTCGCGAGATAGAACTGGTGGTTGTCGACGATGCCTTTGCCGTCACGCAGGGTGTGCGCTTGCAGTTGTTTCTCGGCAGCGGCCTGATACGGATCCCAGATGACCCAGGCGTCAACGCTGCCACGTTCGAACGCAGCGCGGGCATCGGCCGGCGGCAGGAACACGGTCTGAATATCGCTGTACTTGAGGCCGGCGTCTTCCAGTGCACGCACCAGCAGGTAGTGCACGTTGGAGCCTTTGTTCAGGGCGACTTTCTTGCCTTTGAGATCGGCCACCGATTTGATCGGCGAGTCCTTCGGCACGAGGATCGCTTCGCTGTTCGGCGCTGGCGGTTCATAGGCGACGTAGAGCAGATCCGCGCCAGCGGCCTGGGCGAAAACCGACGGGGTTTCGCCGGTCACGCCGAAATCGATCGAGCCGACGTTGAGGCCTTCGAGCAACTGCGGGCCGCCAGGGAATTCCGTCCATTGCACGTCGACGCCTTGCGCCGCCAGACGCTTTTCCAGCGTGCCTTTGGCTTTGAGCAGCACCAGCGTGCCGTACTTCTGATAACCGATCCGCAATGTCTCGGCTTGAGCTTGGGTGATGGCGCCGAAGGTGACAGCCGCAGCAAACAGAGCGACCAGACCACGACGCAAAAATACAGTGCGCATAGCGCTCTCCTTTTTGCTGTTGGGTTGTGGCTGCACCTGCTTGCCCGTTGGCGGGCGAGTAAGGCCAGTACTTCAAATTTCGATAAGGCTTAAATGCTCCAGCGAGCACTCAACAAACGTTCGTTCAGCAGGCCTGGCTCCAGCGGTTTCGGCCGGCGCACCATGGCGCCGATGAACTGGTCCAGGGCCTCGTGCAAGCGCTGCTCCAGGGCCGGCGCCAGTTGCGCGGCGGCACTGCCTTCGCCATAAGCGATCTGGCTGTCCTCGGCGAAAATGCCCTGAAGCATTTCCTGGGCCTTGAGTGCCGACAGCACAGGCTTGAGGGCGTAATCGACCACCAGCATGTGGGCGATGCTGCCGCCGGTAGCCATCGGCAAGACTACCTTGTGATTCAAGGCACGCTCCGGCAGCAGATCCAGCAGGGTCTTCAGCGCACCGGAAAACGAGGCCTTGTACACCGGCGTGGCGATCAGCAGGCCATCGGCGTTTGCGATCTGTTGCAGCAGGTCGAGGACCTTCGGGCTGTCGAAGCGCGCGTGGAGCAGATCCTCGGCCGGGAAGTCCCGCACCTGATAACTCACCACTTCCACCCCTTGCTGTTGCAACCAGCGTTGCGAACGCTCCAGCAGCACCCCGGAACGGGAGCGCAGGCTGGGGCTGCCACCGAGTGAGACGACCAGCATTGCAGATTCCTTTAAGCGTTACGGGCGATTCGCAGGCTGCGATCTCGCTTCAATGGCAGTGACCTTACCAGCTGATTTATATATCCATAAATCATATTTATTCATTTGGTTATGCGTTTTAGAGATATACCACCGAGCAAAATCCAGGCGAAAAAAAGGCCGTCGAAACGGCCGAAATTCCCCTGCGTTGTCATTCTGGATTCTCAAGTGCCTAAGCTGACGCCGTCGCGAGCAGGCTCGCTCCCACAGGGGAATGCATTGCAAATGTGGGAGCGAGCTTGCTCGCGAAAGCGGCGGTGACTACACCGCAAATCTTATTTGTTCGGCTGCGGCGTCAGGCGCAGGTACGGCTTCACCGCGCGATAGCCTTTCGGGAAACGCTGCTTGATCTCGTCCTCATCCTTGAGCGACGGCACGATCACCACCTCTTCACCGTCCTGCCAGTTGGCCGGGGTGGCGACTTTGTAGTTGTCGGTGAGCTGCAGCGAGTCGATCACCCGCAGAATCTCGTGGAAATTACGCCCGGTGCTCGCCGGGTAGGTGATGGTCAGGCGGATCTTCTTGTTCGGATCGATGACGAACAGCGAACGCACGGTCAGCGTGTCATTGGCGTTCGGGTGGATCAGGTCGTAGAGATCGGAGACCTTGCGATCGGCATCGGCCAGGATCGGGAAGTTGACGATAGTGTTCTGGGTTTCGTTGATGTCCTCGATCCACTTGTGGTGCGAGTCCACCGGGTCGACCGACAGCGCGATGGCTTTGACGCCGCGTTTGCTGAACTCATCCTTGAGCTTGGCGGTGAAGCCCAGCTCGGTGGTGCACACCGGGGTGAAGTCCGCCGGGTGGGAGAACAGCACGCCCCAGCTATCGCCCAGCCATTCGTGAAAACGAATCTTGCCTGCGCTGGAGTCCTGTTCGAAATCGGGGGCGATGTCGCCGAGTCTGAGGCTCATGGTGCTGCTCCTGATGAGGGATGGGAGACAACAACTGTAGCTCGGGATCAATCAGCGTGAAAAAGAATAAATAACTAGAGATCTAGATCATTAGTGAATATTAAACATCTGTTCATTGGACACCGATCCGCATCGCGACGAACATCGGTTGCAAGGTTCGAGAAGGCCTTGAGTTGCAGCAAAGAGGGAAATCGAGAAGGGCTTACGGGGGTGAGCCTGACTCGAAACGCAAAAGCCCCGTCCGGCGCGATGCCGGACGGGGCTTTTTTTGCTTCAGTTGCTCGAGCGCTATTACAGCAGCGGGATCGAGTAGCTGACGATCAGACGGTTTTCGTCCTGCGAACGGGTGTTCGGCAGGTCGGTGCGCCATACAGCGTTTTTCCACATCAGGCCGACGTTCTTGAAAGGGCCTTCCGGTACTACGTAACCGATGGTGAAGTCGCGTTCCCACTCGGAGCGGTTAGACGCGCTCTCACGACCATTTGTGCCCACGGTGTCGATGCTGTCACCTTTCAGGTAAACCACACCGGCGGTCAGGCCAGGTACGCCGACCTTGGCGAAGTCATAGGAGTAACGAGCCTGCCAGGTTTTCTCGCCGGCGCGGCCGAACTTCTGGATCTGCATGTCGGTAATGGTGTAGTTCGACGAACCGTCACCCTGGTTCAGCCAAGGGAAGTCGCTGCTGCCGTTGGAAACCTGGTAACCGCCACCGAAGGTGTGACCGGCAACGGTGTACAGGAACAGGCCGCTGTACAGGTTGTTGTCGACTTCACCACGGCCGTTACGGAAACCGGTGTAGTTACCCGAGCTGTAGTAAGCCGAGTCAGTGCCGTTCTTGCCGTCGTCGGAGCTGTTGAAGTAACGCAGGTCAGACTTCAACACACCCGGGCCGATCGACCAGTTATGTACCAGACCGAGGAAATGCTGCTTGTAGAAATCTTCCAGGTTGCCGTAGTAGTACTGGGCGGTCAGGTCTTTGGTGATCTTGTAGTCGCCACCGGCGTAGATGAATTTGTTGCTGTCGCGGAAAGCCGTGCCACGGGAGTTGGCACCACCGATCGAGAGGTTTTCGTTGTTGCTGGAGTTACGACCTTTTACCGCTTCGATCTGACCACCGACCAGGGTCAGGTCCTTGATCTCGCCGGAAGTGATCTGACCGCCCTGCCAGGTTTGTGGCAGCAGGCGACCGTCGTTGGTGACGATTACCGGCAATTTTGGCTGCAGGGTGCCGAGCTTCAATTCAGTCTGGGAGATCTTGGCTTTGGCAGTCAGACCCAGGCTGGAGAAGTTGTCCACGGCTTTACCGTTGGACTCGCTCGGGAACACGGTGCCGCCGTAAGCGGTGCCGCTGTTGCCGTTGGTGCCGCCGCCCGAATCAAGACGGATGCCGAGCAGGCCGATGGCGTCGAGACCGAAACCTACGGTGCCTTGGGTGTAACCGGAGATGAAACGCAGATCGAAGCCTTGGCCCCACTCTTCGTTTTTGTTGGCGCCAGCGCCGTCACGGTTGTCAGTGTTGATATAGAAGTTACGCAGACCCAGAGTAGCCTTGCTGTCTTCGATGAAACCGGCGGCGCCTGCCTGCTGCGCCATAACCCCAACGGCCACAGCCAGGGCCAAGGTGGACTTGTTCATGTATCGCTCCTCTCGTTCTAATTCTTGTGTTCCTGGTTCGGGGTCGATTTGCCCTGAATCCTAAGATGCGCGATTAGCGCCAGACCGTGACTGCCAAGTCAATCGTAACCTTGTGTGTCTACGACCATCGTCTAATCGCAAGTGATTGGGTCCCTGCAGCGTAAAGACTTCCTGATAATCCCAAAAAGAATTTATTCATTCTTTTTCATACCATTCTGGTATATGGCCCATTAATGGCCCTCTTCGCCGGGAAACAGCGTATCGGCGCCTAAGCTCATTCCTAAATGGTATTTGTTGACCTTTTTTTAGATCGATTAGCTTTGCCGTACTCCCAACACGGCAAATCTCATCGAAAAGGCGACGCATCATGGCGAAACGCGCACTATCAAGTCAATTTGTTACAGTTTGTGTGTCGGCACTGTTTTCTTTTTCCGCACAGGCCGCCGGTCTGACGGTCGGCTACCAGACCGGGATCGATCCGAGCAAAGTGCCGCAGGCCGATGGTGTCTATGAAAAAACCATCGGCGAGAAGATCGACTGGCGTCGTTTCAATAGCGGCCCGGAAGTCGTCACTGCCATCGCTTCTGGCGACGTGCAGATCGGCAACCTTGGCTCAAGCCCACTGGCAGCAGCTGCTTCACGCAATCTGCCGATCGTGGCGTTCATCGTTTCGGCACAGATCAATGCCGCCGAAGCATTGGTGGTGCGCAACGGCAGCGGCATCGACAAACCGCAGGACCTGATCGGTAAAACCATCGCCACACCGTTCGTGTCCACCTCGCACTACAGTCTGCTTGGGGCGCTGAAGCACTGGGGCCTGAATACCTCGCAAGTCAAAGTGGTCAACCTGCAACCGGCGGAAATCGCCGCCGCGTGGAAGCGTGGCGACATTGACGGGGCCTTTGTCTGGTCGCCGGCGCTGGGCGAGATCCGCAAGACCGGCAAGACCCTGACCGACGCCGCCCAGGTCGGCCAGTGGGGTGCGCCTACCTTCGAGGTGTGGGTGACGCGCAAGGACTTTGCCGAGAAGCATCCCGAGGTCGTGGCCAAGTTTGCCAAGGTCACCCTGGACTCGTTCGCTGATTACGCCGCACACAAAGACAGCTGGACGGCCGACTCGGTGCCTGTGCAGAAAATCGCCAAATTGACCGGTGCCAACGCAGCAGATGTACCGGAACTGCTGGCCGGTTCGGCGTTCCCGGATGCCAAGGCACAGGAAAGCACCGCGCTGCTGGACGGTGGCACCGCGAAGGCCATTGCCGAAACGGCGAAATTCCTGAAGGAACAAGGCAAGGTCGAGACGGTGCTGCCTGATTATTCGCCGTACGTCAGCGCCAAATTCATCACTGACTGAATGCAGAACCCTGTGGTGAGGGGATTTATCCCCGCTGGGTCGCGTAGCGACCACCTATGTTTTCACTTGGAAACGCAAGGGGACTGCTGCGCAGTCCAGCGGGGATGAATCCCCTCGCCACAGGACACCTCGCTGTTGTTCAGAGGGTCTTTTCGAAGATCTTCGAATTACGCTGATAGTTGTACAGCGACGCCCGTGCCGCTGGCAGGCGTTCGACGCTGCTTGGCTCGAACCCGCGCTCGCGGAACCAGTGCGCGGTGCGCGTGGTGAGTACGAACAGGGTTTTCAAACCCTGCGCCCGCGCGCGGGTTTCGATGCGTTCGAGCAATTCGTCGCCGCGTCCGCCGTGGCGATACTCGGGATTCACCGCCAGACACGCCAGTTCGCCGGCATCGGAATCGGCAATCTGATACAGCGCCGCACAGGCGATGATCATGCCTTCGCGCTCGACCACGCTGAACTGCTCGATCTCGCGCTCCAGCACTTCCCGCGAGCGGCGCACCAGAATGCCCTGCTCTTCCAGCGGACTGATCAGGTCGAGCAAACCGCCGACGTCTTCAATCGCCGCTTCGCGCACCAGTTCGAACTGCTCCTGCGCTACCAGCGTACCGCCACCGTCACGGGTGAACAGCTCCGTCAGCAGCGCGCCATCTTCGGCGTAACTGACGATATGGCTGCGCGCCACGCCGCCACGGCAGGCTTCGGCGGCGGCATCGAGCAACTCCGCTTGATAGTTGCTCATGCCGAGGCGCTGCAAATGGGCCGGCACTTGTTGCGGGCGCAGTTCGCGGACCAGTTTGCCGTTCTCGTCGATCAGGCCGAGCTCGGCGCCGAACAACAGCAGCTTGTCCGCGCCCAGATCAATCGCGGCGCGGGTGGCGACGTCTTCGCAGGCAAGGTTGAAGATCTCGCCGGTCGGCGAATAGCCCAGCGGCGACAGCAGCACGATCGAGCGCTCGTCGAGAAGGCGGTTGATGCCCTTGCGATCAACCCGACGCACTTCACCGGTGTGGTGATAGTCGACACCTTCCAGCACACCGATCGGCCGCGCGGTGACGAGGTTGCCGCTGGCCACGCGCAGGCGCGAGCCCTGCATCGGCGACGAAGCCATGTCCATCGACAGCCGCGCTTCGATGGCGATGCGCAACTGGCCGACCGCATCGATCACACACTCCAGCGTCGCGGCATCGGTGATGCGCATGCCGTGATGGTAATGCGGGGTCAGGCCACGGGCGGCGAGGCGGGTTTCGATCTGCGGGCGCGACCCGTGCACCAGCACCAGACGCACGCCCAGACTGTGCAACAGGACCAGGTCGTGGACGATGTTGCCAAAGTTTGGATGCTCGACGCCGTCGCCGGGCAGCATGACAACGAAGGTGCAATCGCGGTGGGCATTGATGTAAGGAGACGCGTGGCGAAGCCAATTGACGTATTCGGGCATGAACCTGGGCCTGTAATAAAGAGCAGCCGAAAAAAGGGGCGAAACGAAAAACGCACAGCGGGCTGATGGTTATCGTCGGAACAGGCTTGGCGACACGCGCGCTCTCCTCATGAATACGGGTTGGGGTGCAGGCAATTTACCGGGTTGATGCAAGACATTTAACCCTGTGGCAACGAGCCTGCTCACGAAAACGGTGGATCAGGTTCATCAATGGCGACTGACGAAACGCTGTCGCGAGCAGGCTCGCTCCCACACAGGGCCATCATCGTTCGTCTGTCGTCAGGCAGTAATGTTCAATCAACTGTCGAATCAGATGCACGGTAGGCTGCAAACGTGACATTTCAAGGTATTCCCCCGGTTGGTGCGCACAGGCAATGTCGCCGGGGCCGAGGACGATGGTTTCGCAGCCGAGGCGCTGAAGATAAGGCGCTTCGGTGCCGAACGCTACTGCTTCGGCGCGATAGCCGGTGAGCTTTTCGGCGATGCGCACCAGTTCGGCATCCTCTGACTGTTCGAACGGCGGTACTTCCGGGAACAGCGGTCGGTAGTCGATCTTCACTTTGTGCCGCTCGGCCACCGGGTTGAGCTTGCGCAGGATTTCCGCGCGCAGCAGGTTCGGGTCCATGCCCGGCAGCGGGCGCAGGTCGAATTCCAGCGAGCACTGGCCGCAGATGCGATTGGGATTGTCGCCGCCATGAATGCAGCCGAAGTTCATCGTCGGTTGCGGCACGCTGAACTGTGGATTGCTGAATTCACGCTGCCACAACAGGCGCAGACCGCGCAGTTCGCCGATCGCATCGTGCATCGCTTCAAGGGCGCTGTGGCCCAGGCGCGGATCCGACGAATGGCCGCTCTGCCCGAGGATGTCGATGCGCTCCATCATGATGCCTTTGTGCATGCGGATAGGCTTGAGCCCGGTCGGCTCGCCGATCACCGCAGCGCGGCCCAGCGGTTGCCCGGCCTCGGCCAGCGCGCGGGCGCCGGACATCGAGCTTTCTTCGTCGCAGGTGGCGAGGATCAGCAATGGCTGTTTGAACGGCTGATCGAGCAGCGGCTGCACGGCTTCGATGATCAGCGCGAAGAAGCCCTTCATGTCACAACTGCCCAGCCCGACCCAGCGACCGTCGACTTCGGTGAGCTTCAGCGGATCGGTCTGCCACAACGCATCGTCGTACGGCACGGTGTCGCTGTGCCCGGCCAGCACCAGGCCGCCGGGGCCGCTGCCGAAACTGGCGAGCAGATTGAATTTGCCGGGGCTGACCTGCTGGATATCGCAGCTGAAACCCAGGTCACCGAGCCAGCCCGCCAGCAGATCGATGACGGCGCGGTTGGACTGATCCAGGTTCGGTTGGGTACAGCTGACCGATGGCGCGGCAATCAGCGCGGCGAACTGGTCTTGCATGGACGGCAATGGCATCACTGACTCCAGGTCCCGGATTGAGGCCCACTATAGAACCATCCGGCGCGCGGAATAAACCGCCGCAGGGCGTAGGAAGTTTGACTCCTGTACACTGCACGGCCTTGGCAGCCACACATTCCCCCGGCTGCGCTCCCGATTCTGGATGTTCCGGCCATGCAAAAAGAAACTGAAATCAAACTCCGCGTCAGCCGCGAAACCCTCGCTGCCCTGCGCGAGCACCCGCTGCTGAAGAAACGCAACAAAAGTGGCTGGGAACGCCGTGAGTTGATGAACCAGTACTTCGACACCCCCGAGCGCGACCTCGCCCAGGCCAAAGTCGCCCTGCGCCTGCGCAAGGACGGTGACGAAGTGATTCAGACCCTAAAGACCCGTGGCCAGAGCGTCGCCGGTCTGTCCGAGCGTAACGAGTACGACTGGAAACTCCCGAAAGCCAAGCTCGACGTAAAGAAACTCGACGGCGAATGCTGGCCCGAGGCACTGGCCGAGCTGGACAAGAAAACCCTCAAGCCGATCTTCACCACCGATTTCGTCCGCGAGCGCGCCGAAATCGCCTGGGGCCGTGGCAAGACCAAAGTGGTCATCGAAGCCGCGCTGGACCTCGGTCACGTGGTGGTTGGCAAGCAGAAGGAAGAAATCTGCGAGCTGGAACTGGAACTGCGCGAAGGCGAGCCTGCCGCGTTGCTGGAACTGGCTGCCGAACTGGCCGAAACCCTGGCGCTGATGCCATGCGATATCAGCAAGGCCGAGCGTGGTTATCGCCTGCACGATGCCAACAGCTACTCGCTGAGCCTGCCAGCGCCGCAGCTGACCACTGAAACCCGTCTCGACGACGCCTTCGCCGCGCTGAGCTGGCATCTGCTCGGCAGCAGCCAGCGTCTGGCCGAACAATATCGCTTCAACGGCCACTGGCGTCTGCTGCAGGACTGGGTCGAGAACCTCGCGGAAATGCGCGCCCTGCTCAGCAGCCTCGGCCAGGCGGCGCCGCGTCAGTCGACCCACGATCTGCGCGTGGCCCTCGATGCCTTGCTCGAAGACTGGCGACCGTTGGTGCAGGTCGGCATCGAAGACGAAGACGTGCGCAAAGCCGCGCCTGAGCAGTTCCTCGAAGAGCTGGAAGACCCGCGCTGGGGCCAGTTCTCGCTGCACGCTTCACGCTGGCTGCTGGCCCGCACCTGGACTGCCGACCGCAACACCCGTGGCAACCGTCAGGGTGACGCGCAACTGCACAGCTGGTTGCCGCGTCTGCTGGGCGAAGAAGCCACTGCTCTGCAGCTGCAACGCTATCAGCAGCAGCCGGAAGATCTTGCTGAACAACTGCCGCGTATCGAGCGCATTCAGGTCTGGTTGCACCATGCGCGCAACGTGCTGGACATCCCGGAAATGGATCGCCTGTACGGTGAGCTGAACAAACTGGCGCAACTGGCCAACGAGCCGACCATCACCGACGAACTGCTCGATGCACGCAAGCATCAGGCGATTGCGGTGTACCAGAATCGCGCCTGGAAAATCCTCCTGCGCATGTGATGCCCCTGTGGCGAGGGGATTCATCCCCGCTGGGTCGCAAAGCGGCCCCGCTCTTGAAAAAGCGGGGACTGCTGCGCAGTCCATCGGGGATAAATCCCCTCGCCACAGTAAATACCCCCGCCACAGTAAAATCCCCTCGCCACGAAGGCCATCCGCACTAGACCGGCAGGCTGGTGGTGGACTTGATCTCCGACAACGCCACGATCGAATTCACTTCCTGTATCCCCGGCACCAGCGACAGCTTCTCGAAAAAGAACCGCTCGTACGCCTCGATATCCGCCGCGACAATGCGCAGCATGAAATCCACCGCGCCCATCAGCACATAACACTCCAGCACTTCCGGAAAGCCGCGAATCGCCTCGGTGAATTCGGTGAAGTTCGAGCGGCCGTGAGCGTTGAGTTTGATCTCGGCAAAGATCTGCGTGTTCAGGCCGATCTTCTTGCGATCCAGCAAGGTCACCTGGCCGCGAATGATGCCCTCCTCCTTCATCCGCTGAATCCGCCGCCAGCACGGCGATTGCGACAGGCCGACCTGCTCGGCGATCTGCGCGCTCGACAGCGAAGCGTCTTCCTGCAGCAAGGCGAGGATCTTGCGGTCGTAGGCGTCCAGCTCGCTGTGCATAAAAAATCCTCAAAGATCAGCTTTTACGAATCAACTCTTTCGATAAATCCGTTCAGACGCCGATCATAGCCAAGAAATACCCTGCACCGAATGTAAAAATTTCTCCAGTAATTTTGGAGACTCGCCATGCCGCACCTTGAAGCCGTGAACAGCCCCGCTGCCCGCGCCGATGTCTGGAACGTCAACAACGCCCACTGCCTGGCGCAGTACCGGATCCTCGCCGAGGCCGAGCCGGATCTGCTGGTGCGGGTGCTGAATCTGTTCGCCTTGCAGTTTCTGACGCCGGAGCAGGTCAAGGTCCAGCGCCAGGACGATCTGCTGTCGATCGATCTGCTCATGAGCGGCCTGAGCTGGCATCGCGCGCAAGTGATCGCGGAGAAACTGCGCAACCTGATCAGCGTCTGCGCGGTGGACCTGCACAACGCCGACGCGGCGTGGCAGGCGCCCGCCCAGGCTGCCGGCTGAAAAATCCGGCAACGGCTTCGTCGGGTAGTGGCCCAACGGTCAGCGGGGCCACGACTATCCTTTTGCGCATGACGCTTAAAAAGGAAAGCCGCATGTCCGTTCAATTTGTCACTCAGGACCGCTGGCTGGACCTCAACGATGTGTTGCGAGAACTGGTCGCCCAAGGCTTCATCTGCCAGGACGCGGCGGAACAGGCGCTCAATGCCCGCCGTCGCCATGCGGCTCACGGGCAGATGCATCCGCTGGAATTCATCGCCAGCCAGCAACTCGACGACCTCAGCCGTCCGGGCAAACATCTGGATCTGGAAAGCCTGACCCTGTGGCTGGCGCAACAGGCCGGTCAGCCGTATTTGCGCATTGATCCGCTGAAAATCAATGTCGCGGCGATCACGCCGCTGATGTCCTATGCCTTCGCGCAACGGCACAAGATTCTCGCCGTCGCCGTGGACCGCGACTCGGTCACCGTGGCCAGCGCTCAGCCCTACGTCAGCGGTTGGGAAGCTGACCTGACCCACGTATTGAAGCTGCCGATCAAACGGGTCGTGGCCAACCCGGTCGACATCCAGCGCTTTAGCGTCGAGTTTTTCCGGCTGGCCAAATCGGTCAGCGGTGCCAGCAATGCCGACGCCCAGGGCGGCAATCTCGGCAACTTCGAACAACTGCTGAACCTCGGCGCCAGCGATCAGGAGCCGGACGCCAACGACGCGCACATCGTCAACATCGTCGACTGGCTGTTCCAGTACGCCTTCCAGCAGCGCGCCAGCGATATCCATATCGAACCGCGCCGCGAGCACGGCACCGTGCGCTTTCGCATCGACGGCGTGTTGCACAACGTCTATCAGTTCCCGCCGCAGGTGACGATGGCGATCGTCAGCCGCCTGAAAAGCCTTGGCCGCATGAACGTCGCCGAAAAGCGCAAACCCCAGGATGGCCGGGTCAAGACCAAGACCCCGGACGGCGGCGAAGTGGAGTTGCGGCTGTCGACCTTGCCGACAGCGTTCGGCGAAAAAATGGTCATGCGGATTTTCGACCCGGAAGTGCTGCTGAAGAATTTCGACCAGTTGGGTTTCAGCGCCGACGACCTGCGCCGCTGGCAGGACATGACCCGCCAGCCCAATGGCATCATTCTGGTCACCGGGCCGACCGGTTCGGGCAAGACCACCACTCTGTACACCACGCTGAAAAAACTGGCGACGCCGGAGGTCAACCTCTGCACCATCGAAGACCCGATCGAAATGGTCGAGCCGGCCTTCAACCAGATGCAGGTGCAGCACAACATCGAACTGACCTTCGCCGCCGGGGTGCGCGCGCTGATGCGGCAGGACCCGGACATCATCATGATCGGCGAAATCCGCGACCTTGAAACTGCGGAAATGGCGATTCAGGCCGCGCTCACCGGGCACTTGGTCCTGTCCACACTGCACACCAACGATGCGCCGAGCGCCATCAGCCGTTTGCTCGAACTGGGTGTGCCGCATTACCTGATCAAAGCCACCGTGCTCGGCGTTATGGCTCAGCGTCTGGTGCGCACGTTGTGCCCGCACTGCAAGGCGCCGCTGACGCTCGAAGATGAAGACTGGCAAACCCTGACCCGGCCCTGGCAGGCGCCGCTGCCGAGCAATGCGCAACGGGCGATCGGTTGCCTGGAATGCCGCGACACCGGCTATCGCGGCCGCGCCGGCGTGTACGAAATCATGCAACTGAGCGACAGCCTCAAAGCGCTGATCACCCCGGATACCGACCTCACCGCGATCAGGCGTCAGGCCTTCAAGGAAGGCATGCGCAGCCTGCGCCTGTCCGGTGCGCAGAAAGTTGCGGCGGGGCTGACCACGGTGGAGGAAGTGCTGCGGGTGACACCGCAAAGTGAGTTGAAATAATTCAGCACGGAACTGGATCGGGGATCGGCTATCCAACGCCGTAGTCAATCCCAGGAGTCACCTCATCATGCGTCTCAAACTCGCTGTCGCCACCTTGGCCCTGCTGTCGCTTCCCGTTGGTTCGGCCATGGCGGACAGCTTTTGGCGTAACGTCATCTCCTCCGGTGCCACCACCGGCTCGACCTACCTGACCTTCAAGGATCACAAGCTGATCGTCGCCGCCCAGGACGACGCCGGCAGCTTCGTCGCCAGCGACGGCGGCATCCGTGGCCCGTACCTGGAAGCAGCGATGCAGAAAGTCCGCGCCGACAACCCTGGCCTGCAGGCTTCGGACATGGAACTGGCGAACGCGATTCTGGCGAAGAACGCCGTGGCTTCCGAGTAAGCCTCGCACCCTCAAAAATGCCGCTCGATCGAGCGGCATTTTTTTGCCCGGATTACCGCCTCACCACCATGCCTTGTGGGAGCGAGCCTGCTCGCGAAAGCGGTGAGCCAGTCACCGCAAATGCCGGCTGGACGATTGCTTTCGCGAGCAGGCTCGCTCCCACAGGGGCGGTGGTGGATTTAGAGATCAGCGGTAATCATCCACCGGCACACAGGCGCAATACAGATTGCGATCGCCATAAACGTTATCCACCCGATTCACCGCCGGCCAATATTTGTGCAAGCGTGTGTGCGCATCCGGGGTGATGGCCTGTTCGACACTGTAGGGTCGCTCCCAGACTCCAGTGACATCGGCCAAGGTATGCGGGGCGCGTTTGAGCGGGTTGTCTTCGCCCGGCCAGTTGCCCTTCTGCACTTCATTGATCTCGGCGCGAATGCTCAGCATCGCCGCGATGAAGCGGTCGAGCTCTGCCTTGGACTCGCTCTCGGTCGGCTCGACCATCAACGTACCCGGTACCGGGAAGGACATGGTCGGCGCGTGGAAGCCGTAATCCATCAGCCGCTTGGCGACGTCTTCCTCGCTGATGCCGGTCTGCGCCTTCAATGGGCGCAGATCAAGAATGCATTCATGGGCCACGCGGCCATTGCGCCCGGTGTAGAGCACCGGGAACGCGCCGGATAAATGCTGCGCCAGATAATTCGCCGCCAGAATCGCCACCTCGCTGGCGTCCGCCAGTTGCGGCCCCATCATGACGATGTACATCCAACTGATCGGCAAAATGCTCGCACTGCCCCACGGCGCTGCGCTGACTGCGCCGTTCTGCGCCAGCGGCCCGTCAATCGGCACCACCGGATGATTGGCGACGAACGGCGCCAGATGCGCACGAACGCCGATCGGGCCCATGCCCGGCCCGCCGCCGCCATGGGGAATGCAAAAGGTCTTGTGCAGGTTCATGTGCGACACGTCGGCGCCGATGTCCGCCGGCCTGGCCAGGCCGACCTGGGCATTGAGATTGGCGCCATCCATATACACCTGGCCGCCATGCTGGTGAATCACTGCGCAGATTTCACTGATGCCTTCCTCGTAAACCCCGTGGGTCGACGGATAGGTCGCCATCAGGCACGACAACTTATTCCCGGCCTCCGCGGCTTTCAGCTGCAAATCATCCAGATCAACGTTGCCCGCCTCATCGCATTCGACAATCACCACACGCATCCCGGCCATCTGCGCCGACGCTGGATTGGTGCCGTGGGCCGACGACGGAATCAGGCAGATATCCCGCGCGCCCTCCCCCCGGCTCTCGTGATATTTACGGATCGCCAGGAGCCCGGCGTATTCGCCCTGGGCGCCGGAGTTGGGCTGCATGCAGATCGCATCGAAACCGGTAATCGCACAGAGCCAACGCTCAAGCTCCTCGATCATCAGCGTGTAACCGACAGCCTGCTCCCTCGGCACGAACGGGTGCAGATCGGCGAACTGCGGCCAGGTGATCGGGATCATCTCGCTGGTGGCGTTGAGTTTCATCGTGCAGGAGCCCAGCGGGATCATCGATTGGTTGAGCGCCAGATCCTTGTTTTCCAGCTGTTTGAGGTAACGCAGCATCTCGGTTTCGCTGTGGTGAGCGTTGAACACCGGATGTTGCAGGTACGGTGTGCTGCGCTGAAGATGCTCTGGGATTCCAGAGGCCATGTCTTCGCCATCCAGCGTGTCGACGCTCAGGCCGTGATCGGCGCCGAGCAGCACATCGAACAGCTTCGCCACGGTGTGTTCATCACAGGTCTCGTTCAGACTCAGACCGACGCGGCCGCGCCCAAGAATGCGCAGGTTGATCTGCGCTGCCTGAGCACTTTCGATGATCGCCGTTTGCGCACCGCCGACCTCCAGCGTCAGCGTGTCGAAGAACTGCCTGTTGAGCCGTTTGATGCCGTTGCGCTCGAGTCCCGCCGCGAGGATGCAGGTCAGGCGATGCACGCGCTGGGCGATACGCTTCAAACCCTCCGGGCCGTGATACACCGCGTAGCAACTGGCGATATTGGCCAGCAGCACCTGCGCGGTGCAGATGTTCGAATTGGCTTTCTCGCGGCGGATGTGTTGCTCGCGGGTTTGCAGGGCCATGCGCAGCGCGACGTTGCCGCGAGCATCTTTCGACACACCGATGATCCGCCCCGGAATCGCTCGTTTGTATTCCTCGCGGCTGGCGAAGAACGCCGCGTGCGGGCCGCCATAACCCATCGGCACACCGAAACGCTGGGACGAACCGAACACCACATCGGCACCCAACTCACCCGGCGGCGTCAGCACCAGCAGGCTGAGCAAATCGGTGGCGACGCAGGCCAGGGCCTGTTGTGCGTGCAGGTGGTTGATCAAGGGTTTGAGATCGCGGATTTCGCCGTGGGTGTCGGGGTATTGCAGCAGCGCGCCGAACACCTCGTGCTGCGCCAGGTTATCCACCGCGTCGACGATCAGCTCGAAGCCGAAACCTTCGGCGCGGGTCTGTACCACGGAGAGAGTTTGCGGATGGCAATTTTCATCCACAAAAAACAGATTGCTCTTCGACTTCGCCACGCGCTTGGCCAAAGCCATGGCTTCGGCCGCTGCGGTAGCCTCATCGAGCAGCGAGGCGTTGGCCAGTTCCAGGCCGGTGAGGTCGATGGTCAGTTGCTGAAAATTGAGCAACGCTTCGAGCCGGCCCTGGGCGATCTCTGGTTGATATGGGGTGTACGCGGTGTACCAACCGGGATTTTCCAGCACGTTGCGCAAGATGACGGTCGGCGTGACAGTGCCGTGATAGCCCATGCCGATCAGGCTGGTGAACAGCTGATTCTGCTCGGCATAACCGCGCAGCTTCGCCAGTGCAGCCTGTTCGTCGAGGGCCGGCGGCAGATCCAGTGCGCGATTGAAGCGAATGCCCGGCGGCACGGTCTGCTCGATCAGCTCGGCGCGACTGCCCAGGCCCAGGCTGTCGAGCATCGCCTGCTGCTCGGCGGCATCCGGGCCGAGGTGGCGGCGCAGAAAGGCTTCGGGATCGCGTAACTGGCTCAGGGACGGCGACTGGGACATGACGGGCTCTCCTGGCTGGCGCTTGGCGTCAATCGACACGGTCAAACCAGCATAGCAGGCGAATTTTCAAGATCACGCCGCCCCTGTGGGAGCGAGCCTGCTCGCGAAAGGGGTGTTTCAGAAACCTTGGCATTGACTGATATGGCGCTTTCGCGAGCAGGCTCACTCCCACAAAGGGATATTCGTCGCCCATAAAAAAGCCCCGACGAATCGGGGCTTTGGGTCATACCGGCAAGTTACTCGCCGATGGCAGCCTTGTAAGCCGCCGCATCCAGCAGCTTGTCCAGCTCGGCCTTGTCGCTTGGCTTGAGCTTGAAGATCCACGCGCCGTACGGGTCGGAGTTCAGCAGCTCAGGCGAGCCACCCAGCTCTTCGTTGATCGCGATGACTTCGCCACTGACCGGGGCGTAGATGTCGGAGGCGGCTTTCACCGACTCGACCACGCCGGATTGATCACCGGCGGCGAACACCTTGCCGACTTCGGTCAGCTCGACGAACACCACGTCGCCCAGCGCTTCCTGCGCGTGATCGCTGATGCCCACGGTGACAGTGCCGTCAGCTTCCAGACGCGCCCATTCATGACTTTCGGCAAATCGCAGTTCGGCAGGGATATCGCTCATCTTCGGTTCCTCGGAAATTGGTCAGCGGTCATGCCCGCCAGAAAAGGTTAGATCAAGGTTTTGCCATGGCGCACGAAGGTCGGTTTGACCACTCGCACCGGATACCACTTGCCACGGATTTCCACTTCGGCGCGGTCGGCGGTTGCCATCGGAACACGCGCCAGGGCAATCGATTTGCTCAGCGTAGGAGAGAAACTACCACTGGTGATCTCCCCTTCGCCAACATCGGCGATGCGAACCACCTGGTGAGCACGCAAAACCCCGCGTTCTTCCAGTACCAGACCGACCAGTTTGTGCGCCACACCGGCGGCTTTTTCCGCCTCCAGCGCCGCGCGGCCGATGAACTGCCGCGAGGCCGGCTCCCAGGCGATGCTCCAGGCCATGTTCGAGGCCAGCGGTGAAACGTCCTGATGAATGTCCTGACCGTACAGGTTCATTCCGGCCTCGACCCGCAAGGTGTCACGGGCACCGAGGCCAATCGGCGAAATGCCGGCGCCGACGAGGTCGTTGAAGAAACCCGGCGCCTGATTCGCGGGCAGGCAGATTTCCAGGCCATCCTCGCCGGTGTAACCGGTGCGCGCGATGAACCAGTCGCCGTCGATGGCGCCTTCGAAAGGTTTGAGTTGCTGGATCAGCGTGGCGCGGGACTGGGTGACCAGTTCGGCAATCTTGTGCCGGGCCTGCGGGCCCTGGATGGCGAGCATCGCCAGCTCGGCGCGCTCGTGCAGTTGCACGTCGTAGGCGCCGAGCTGGGCGTTCATCCAGGCCAGATCCTGATCGCGGGTCGAGGCGTTGAACACCAGCCGGTAAGCGTCGTCGAGGCGGTAGACGATCATGTCGTCGACGATGCCACCGCGCTCATTGAGCATGGTGCTGTACAACGCCCGGCCGGGGCGGTGCAGACGTTCGACGTCGTTGGCCAGCAAATGCTGGAGCCAGGCCTTGGCCTGGGCGCCGGTGACATCGATCACGGTCATATGGGAAACATCGAACACCCCGCAATCGCGGCGCACTTCGTGGTGCTCCTCGACCTGCGAGCCGTAATGCAGTGGCATGTCCCAACCGCCAAAATCGACCATCTTCGCGCCGAGCGCGAGGTGCAGGTCATACAGAGGCGTACGCTGTCCCATGGGTTTCTCCTTCCGGGCGTGGCGAGGGTGCGGACCGCCGCTATACGGCTGAAAGCCTTGATGGATAAGGCTTGCAGTCGATTCCAGCGCACGGGTCTGTCAGACGAACCGCACCGAATGCCGCGCATTGTAGCCGCATGATGTAGGACTGACGACTAAGTGTTTCGGTGCGCCGAACGTCGAATCAATCCGATCACCGGCACCAACCCGACCAGCACCAGCGTCAATGCCGGCAATGAGGCGCGCGCCCATTCGCCTTCACTGGTCATTTCAAAGATGCGCACTGCCAGCGTGTCCCAGCCAAACGGGCGCATCAGCAGGGTCGCAGGCATTTCCTTGAGCACATCGACGAACACCAGCAACGCGGCGCTCAAGGTGCCGGGCAGCAGCAGCGGCAGATACACTTTGAAAAACAGTCGCGGCCCACTGACACCCAGGCTACGTGCCGCTTCAGGCAAAGAGGGCCGTATACGCGCCAGACTGCTTTCCAGCGGCCCATAGGCGACGGCAATGAAGCGCACCAGATAAGCCATCATCAACGCCGCGAGGCTGCCGAGCAGCAACGGTTTGCCGGCACCACCGAGCCAGGCGGAGAGCGGAATCACCAGTTCACGATCCAGATAACTGAAGGCAAGCATGATCGACACCGCCAGCACCGACCCGGGCAAGGCGTAGCCGAGATTGGCCAGACCGACGCCGGAGTTGATGGCTGGGGTCGGTGCCAGGCGCCGGGCAAACGCCAGCAACAGCGCAACGCTGACGGTGATCAGCGCGGCCATCGCGCCCAGATACAGCGTGTGCAGGATCAGCCCGGCGTAGCGTTCATCCAGATCGAAGCGCCCGCGCTGCCAGAACCAGACGATCAGTTGCAGCACCGGGATGACGAAGGCGCAGGCGAACACCAATCCACACCAGCCTGTCGCCGCGAACGCTTTGAGCCCGCGCAGGTGATACAGCGCTTTCACCCGTGGCCGCTCGTTGCTGGCCCGATTCGCCCCGCGTGCCCGGCGCTCGCCGTACAGCACCAGCATCACTACCAGCAGCAACAGACTGGCCAGTTGCGCAGCGCTAGGCAGGCTGAAGAAGCCGTACCAGGTTTTGTAGATGGCCGTGGTGAAGGTGTCGAAGTTGAACACTGAGACCGCACCAAAATCGGCGAGGGTTTCCATCAGCGCCAGCGCCACGCCCGCGCCGATCGCCGGACGCGCCATCGGCAGCGCAACCCGCCAGAACGCCTGCCACGGCGACTGCCCGAGCACCCGCGCCGCTTCCATCAAACCTTTGCCCTGCGCCAGGAACGCGGTACGCGCCAGCAGATAAACGTAGGGATAAAACACCAGCACCAGCACCACGATCACCCCACCGGTGGAGCGCACTCGCGGCAGGCGCAGGCCGCTGCCGAACCATTCGCGCAGCAGGGTTTGCACGGGGCCGGCGAAATCGAGCAGGCCGACGAAGACGAACGCCAGTACATAGGCAGGGATGGCGAAGGGCAGCATCAGCGCCCAGTCGAGCCAGCGCCGACCGGGGAATTCACAGAGACTGGTCAGCCACGCCAGGCTGACACCCAGCAGGGTCACGCCGACACCGACGCCGAGGATCAGCGTCAGGGTGTTGCCGAGCAGACGCGGCATCTGGGTTTGCCACAGGTGCGACCAGATCTGCTGATCGATGGTCTGCCACGACAGCAGCAACACGCTCAGCGGCAACAACACCAGCGCGGCGATGGCGAAGACGATGGGGTACCAGCGGCGTTGGGCGGGGTGGGCCACTTTTGGGTCTCTGGAGGGATTGGGGTGTTCTTGGATTGCGTATTTCAGGTTGGGATTGCTGCCCTCACCCTAGCCCTCTCCCGGAGGGAGAGGGCTAGGGTGAGGTGCTCATGCAAACTACATCGACCTGAGATATTGAGTCGAACTCAAGTTTCGAAAGCAACACAAGTTGGCTCCCTCTCCCTCCGGGAGAGGGCTGGGGTGAGGGAGCGATCTTGAAAGATCAACAGTTACACGAAACGCCTCAGTTCCACCCCGCCCGATCCATCATCCGGATCGCCTCGGCCTGACGCTTGCCCGCCACTTCTACCGGCAAGGTATCGGCAACAAACTTGCCCCACGCCGCCACTTCTTCCGAGGGTGCCACCGCCGGGTTGGCCGGGAATTCCTGGTTCACGTCGGCAAAAATCTTCTGTGCCTCAGGCGTGGTCATCCATTCGACCAAAGCCTTCGCGGCTTCCGGGTGCGGCGCATGTTTGGTCAGGCCGATGCCCGACAGGTTCACATGCACACCACGATCAGCCTGGTTCGGCCAGAACAGCTTCACCGGCAATTCAGGCTTCTGCTTATGCAGGCGACCGTAGTAGTAGGTGTTGACGATGCCAACATCGCACTGCCCGGCGTTGATCGCTTCCAGTACTGCAACGTCATCGGAGAACACGTCGGTGGACAGGTTGTTGACCCAGCCCTTGAGGATTTTCTCGGTCTTCTCGGCGCCGTGGACTTCGATCATGGTCGCGGTCAGCGACTGGTTGTAGACCTTCTTCGCCGTGCGCAGGCACAGGCGGCCTTCCCAGTTCTTGTCGGCCAGCGCTTCATAGGTGGTCAGTTCGCCCGGCTTCACCCGCTCGGTGGAATAGGCGATGGTCCGCGCGCGCAGGCTCAGGCCGGTCCAGGCGTGGGTGGACGAGCGATATTGCGCGGGAATGTTGGTGTCGATGGTTTTCGAGGTGAATGGCTGGAGGATGCCCATCTGCTCGGCCTGCCACAGGTTGCCGGCATCGACGGTAAGCAGCAGATCGGCGGTGGCGTTTTCACCTTCGGCCTTGATGCGCTGCATCAGCGGCGCTTCCTTGTCGGTGATGAACTTGATCTTCACCCCGGTCTTGGCGGTGTAGGCATCGAATACCGGTTTGATCAGCTCATCGATACGCGACGAGTAAACCACCACCTCATCGGCGGCCTGGGCAGTGGTGCTGCCGATCAGGGTCAAGGCCAGTGCGGTCAGAAGACGCTTGGGTGCCAACATGGGAGTGGTCTCACGGTCGGGAAAGGTGGGCCAAATGATAAGGACTCACATTTACCACCACAATCGAACACTGGGGGAAGGCGTTACCAGATGTTGCACGGCTCAAAACTGCGGTAAGTGGGCGGACGCTTTCGCGAGCAGGCTCGCTCCCACATTGGAATGCATCTCAACTGTGGGAGCGAGCCTGCTCGCGAAGGGGCCATCAGCCTCAATGAGGCGGTCAGGGCTTTGCCAGAGCTGGAAGATCCCCGGTCAGCCCCAGCGCCTCGCGCACAAACAACGCCTTCGCCTCGGGCATCTGCTCGACCAGTTTCAACCCGGCATTGCGCAACCAGCGCAGTGGCAGCGGGTCGGCCTGGAACAACCGCTCGAAGCCTTCCATCGCCGCCATCAGCGCCAGATTGTGCGGCATACGCCGACGCTCGTAGCGGCTCAGCACCTTCACGTCTGCCAGTCGCTCACCGCGCTCATGCGCTTGCAGCAATACTTCCGCCAGCACCGCTGCATCGAGGAAACCAAGGTTCACACCCTGCCCCGCCAACGGGTGAATGGTGTGCGCCGCATCACCGATCAACGCCAGGCCTTCAGCGACATAACGTTTGGCGTGACGCTGACGCAACGGCACGCACAGACGCGGGTCGGCGCTGATGACTTCACCGAGGCGCCCTTCGAACGCTCGCTCCAGCTCAGCGCAAAACGCAGTCTCTTCCAGCGCCATCAAGCGCTCGGCTTCAGCCGGTGTGGTCGACCAGACGATCGAGCACCAGTCCTGCTGACCATCACGTTCCAGCGGCAGAAACGCCAATGGCCCGTGATCGGTAAAGCGCTGCCAGGCGGTTTTGCGGTGCGGCTGGCTGCAGTGCACGCTGGTGACGATGGCGTGATGCAGATAATCCCACTCGCGGGTCGCCACGCCGGTCAGACGGCGCACTGCTGAATTGGCGCCGTCCGCCGCGATCACCAGCGGTGCGCGCAAGGTGCGGCCATCGGCCAGGGTCAGCAGCCAGTCATCGCCGGAGCGACGCATCTGCTCCAGCCGCGCATTGGCCAGCATGCCCAGGTCGCAATCATGCAAACGCTCGAGCAGCGCATCCTGCACCACGCGGTTTTCGACGATGTGGCCGAGCACATCGGCATGTACGCTGCTCGCCGAGAAATGAATCTGCCCGGTGCCGCTGCCGTCCCACACGTGCATGTCGGTGTACGGGCTGCTGCGCCGCTGGGCGATGCCGTCCCAGACGCCAAGGCGTTCGAGAATGCGCTGGCTCGCCGCCGACAATGCACTGACGCGCGGTTCGAACGCCGCTTCGGCATCGAACGGTTTCACGCTCAACGGGCTGCCGTCGAGCAGCAGCACTTCCAGCCCACTGTCCTGTAGCGCCAGCGCCAGGGCGCTGCCGACCATTCCGGCTCCGACAATCAGCAGATCTGCGCGCATTTCCATGCTTTAGGCCTGTCTCGCTTGCGGCTTGAGCCGCACGTAAAGGGTTTTACCGACCCGCGCCACAAGGTTGCCGGCGCCGTCATGTATGTCGACCTGCAACTGCGGCAGGTATTTCTCGCCGTTGGCGGTCTGCCGGCGGATCTCGTCGAGCAGGGTCTGGTCGATGTTGAACCGGGCGAACACCGGGCCTTTGCCCGGCGCAATGAAATCGATGTCGGCGGCCTTGTCCCAGACGATGTATTTCGGGCCGAGGTTTTCCATGAGCATCAACATGAAGAACGGGTCGACCATCGAATACAGACTGCCGCCAAACTGGGTGCCGACGTAGTTGCGGTTGTACCAGCCCAAACCCATGGACACCTGCACATCGCGAAAGTCGTCACTGATGTGCCGAACGCGCACTCCGGCGCCGAGATACGGCGGGTAGAAGGTCATTACCCAGCGCATCAATCGTGCCTTGCCGAATTTTCTGCTCAGCCACTCAAGCATCCGGACGGGTTCCCAGGCCCATCGCCTGCCGGGCGAACCAGCGTTTGGCTGGCGGCAGCAGGTCGAGGCCGAGCAGGCCGAGATTGCGCCCCAGCGACACCAGCGGCTGGGTGCTGCCGAACAGGCGCGTGACCTGATCGGAGAAGCCCACCGTCAGGTCCTGATCGAGGCGCTGCCGTTCGCGATAGGCCTGCAACGTGGCGAAGTCGCCCAGCGGCTTGTCGCTGGCCAGAAGCGCGGCAGCCAAGGCATCGGCGTCACGCAGCGACAGGTTGAAGCCCTGGCCGGCGATCGGGTGCAGGCTGTGTGCGGCGTTGCCAAGTACGGCCAGATGCGAGCGCACCTGTTCTTCAGCTTCAATCAGTGACAGCGGATAAAGATGCCGTGCGCCGACCTGTTTCAAAGTGCCGAGGCGGTAACCGAACACGCCTTGCAGCTCGCTGAGAAAATCACGCTCGCTCAATTCAGTCAGACGCTGCGCGTCCATGCCCAGCCGCGTCCAGACCAGTGCGCAGCGATTGTCCGGCAGCGGCAGCAGGGCCATCGGCCCCTCATCGGTAAAGCGCTCGAAGGCCATGCCGTTGTGAGCTTCGCTCGGGGTGATGTTGGCAATCAGCGCGCTCTGGTTGTACGGGCGCTTGCGCACGTTGATGCCCAACTGTTCGCGCAACCCGGAGCGGCCGCCATCGGCGAGCACCGCGAGGTCGCATTCAAGGGTGGTTTCATCGTTGAGGGTCAGGCGGTAGCCATCGGCCAACGGCTCCATGCGCGTGACTTCCGCCGGGCAGCGCCACGTGATCACGTCTTTGTCGAGGTGTTGCCACAGGCACTGGCCGAGCCAGGCGTTTTCCACCACGTAACCGAGCGCTGGCACACCCTCTTCCATCGCCGACAAGCGCGCGGTGGAGAAGCGGCCACGGTCGGAGACGTGAATCTGTTTGATCGGCTCGGCGCGGCGGGAAATTTCCTGCCACACGCCCAGGCGCTGATAAATCTGCCGCGAGCCGAACGAAAGGGCTGAGGAGCGGGCGTCGTAGCTCGGTTGCCAGCTGTCGCCGGGGGCGAACGGTTCGATCAGGACGATTTTCCAGCCCTGCGCCTTGGCCCCGGCCTGCAACGCCAACGCCAGACTGGCGCCGACCAGACCGCCACCGATGATTGCCAGATTGACTCGACTCATGCTGCGTGTGTCCTTGCTTGTGCCATCAGCGCTTCGATCTCGGCGACGGTTTTCGGCACGCCGCTGGTGAGGATTTCACAACCGGATCGGGTCACGACCACGTCATCCTCGATGCGCACGCCAATGCCGCGCCATTTCTTCGCCACGTTCTGATTGTCCGCCGCGATGTAGATGCCCGGCTCCACGGTCAGCGCCATGCCGATCTCCAGCACGCGCCATTCGCCGCCGACCTTGTACTCGCCGACGTCATGCACATCCATGCCCAGCCAGTGGCCGGCGCGGTGCATGTAGAAAGCTTTGTAAGCTTCGCTCGCAATCAACTCGTCGACCTCGCCTTTTAGCAAACCGAGTTTCACCAGCCCTGTGGTAATCACTCGAACCGTGGCTTCGTGCGCCTGATTCCAGTGCTTGTCCGGGGCGATCTCGGCAAATGCCGCTTCCTGGGAAGCCAGCACCAACTCGTAGATCGCCTTCTGCTCCGGCGAGAACTTGCCATTCACCGGCCACGTGCGGGTTATGTCGCTGGCGTAGCAGTCGATCTCGCAACCGGCGTCGATCAACACCAGATCGCCGTCCTTGAGCAACGCGTCATTCTGCTGGTAATGCAGGATGCAGCTGTTGCGCCCGGCGGCGACGATCGAACCGTAGGCCGGCATCTTCGCCCCGCCCTTGCGGAATTCGTAATCCAGTTCGGCTTCGAGGCTGTATTCATACAGCCCCGGACGACTGGCCTGCATCGCGCGGATATGCGCCTGCGCCGAAATCCTCGCGGCTTCGCGCATCACCTTCACTTCTGCCGCCGATTTATACAGGCGCATGTCATGCAGCAGATGATCCAGGGCAACGAATTCATTCGGCGGCTGCGCGCCGAGGTGCGCCTTGGAGCGGATCACGTTGATCCAGTCCATCAGGTGCCGGTCAAACTCGGGGTTGCTGCCCATCGCCGAATACACCCGGTCGCGGCCTTCGATCAGGCCGGGAAGAATGTCGTCGATGTCAGTAATCGGAAAGGCGTCGTCGGCGCCGTACTCGCGGATCGCGCCTTCCTGCCCGGCGCGCAGGCCATCCCACAATTCGCGCTCGGCGTTGCGTTCTCGGCAGAACAGGATGTACTCACCGTGCTCGCGACCGGGCATCAGAACGATGACGGCTTGTGGCTCGGGAAAACCGCTGAGGTACTGGAAGTCGCTGTCCTGACGGTAGACGTGCTCGACGTCGCGGTTGCGGATGGCCACCGCGGCGGCGGGCAGGATCGCGATGCTGTTGGGTTCCATCTGCGCCATCAGGGCCTTGCGGCGACGGCTGTATTCCGCTTTGGGGATGTGGGTCATGGGCAGATGGCTTTCCCTGGCACGCGATTAATGCAGCGACGGCTTGGCGGCTGGCGACACATCGGCTTTTTTGGTTTCCGAGAACAGCAGCAACGGCGCGACGCGCAGGTATTCCATGACTTCCATGTAGTCGGATTCGCCGTCTTCGGATTCTTCCAGCGCGTCCTGCACCTGAGCGATGGCGGCCAGATCCCGCAGCACTTCGTTGGCTTCGTCACTCAGTGCATAAGCACGGCGGGTCAGACCGAAACCGCTGAGGAAGCCCTGGCACCACTCGCCCAGTGCGGCGGCGCGCTCGGCCAGCGGTGCATCGTCGGTCGGCAGCAGCAGCACGACGGTGATGTCGGCGCCGGTCAGCTCGCCTTTGACCATCTCTTGCAGGCCGATCAGGGCATTGCGGACGTTGTCCTGGATATCGCCTTCGAGCAGTTCGGCGGCGTCGATCAGCCAGCCTTCGTGATCGAAGCCGGCCCCGGCGCAACTGCGCCCGAGCAGCACGCCGTGCAGTTCGGCAGGCGAGACGTTGTGGCCGCTGGCAGTCAGCAGGGTGGCAAAGGCTTGGTACGGGGAATTCGCAATGGTCATGGGCAGCTAGGCGCCAGACGGCGCTATGTCTAGAATGAAGGCCTTGTATCCTACATCGACAGCCCCGCCAAGACCATTAAAGGCTGTCCGCCAGTTACCACCCATCAGACGAACACGTGGACCCAATGGAAGACACCGACCTGCAAGCGCTGATGGCCAGACTCGAACTGCTGATTGGCCGAGTCGAGCAACTTAAGAGTCAAAACGCACTCTTACTAGCTCAGGAAAAAACCTGGCGCGAGGAACGCGCTCACCTCATTGAAAAAAACGAAATCGCCCGGCGTAAGGTCGAATCGATGATTTCGCGCCTCAAGGCCCTGGAGCAAGACTCATGAGTTCAAGCAATAGCGTTACCGTGCAGATCCTCGACAAAGAGTATTCGATCATCTGCCCGCCGGAAGAACGCAGCAATCTGGTCAGTGCCGCCCGCTACCTGGACGGCAAGATGCGCGAGATCCGCAGCAGCGGCAAAGTCATCGGCGCCGACCGCATTGCCGTGATGGCCGCGCTGAACATCACCCACGACCTGTTGCACAAAGAAGAGCGCCCGGACATCCAGGCCAGCGGTTCGACCCGCGAACAGGTACGCGACTTGCTCGATCGTGTCGATTTGGTCCTGGCCGACGATCAGAACACCGCCAAGGGCTGATTCGACTGACAGCTTGAGGTATACTCGCGGCACTCCCTGGGGTGCTTGCCAGTTGACGATGTCCCGGAGCCGATTCGCACTACCCTGGAAGTTGCACGTTGGGCTGGTGTGCATGTCCGCTAGACGGAAAGCCTTAAAGTCTACTGCTTCTTCCACCTTGAACTTTCGGGTTCAAGGGCTGAGTTGACAGCGGTTCATCCGGGGAGCCTGATTCGAATCCGATGTCGGTGTATGCCGACATCGGATTTTTTATGCGTACGTTTTTGCATCCACCTGCCGAAGCCGAACCATGACCGAACCCGCGCTGCTGCCCCGCCCGCAACTCCGCCGCCTGCTGCGCAAGGCGCGCCGCGCACTGACGCCGGGCGAACAACGCCGGGCTGCCAAAGGCCTGTTCCGGCAATTGGCGCAAGACCCGCACTTTCGCCGGGCGAAACATATCTCCCTGTATTTGCCCACCGACGGTGAAATCGATCCGCGCCTGCTCCTGCGCGAAGCCCAGCGTCGTGGCAAGGCGACTTATCTGCCGGTACTCAGCGCGTGGCCACGAACGAAAATGGTCTTCCAGCGCATCCGCCCCGGCGAAAAGCTCACGCCCAATCGTTTCCGCATCCTCGAGCCCCGGGCCAATCTGGCTCGGCAACGCAAGGTCTGGACGCTGGATCTGGTGCTGTTGCCGCTGGTGGGGTTTGACGATGTCGGCGGACGCTTGGGCATGGGCGGCGGGTTTTATGATCGCAGCCTCGCCTATCTGGCCCGGCGCAAGAACTGGCGCAAGCCGACGCTGCTGGGCCTGGCCCATGAGTGTCAGAAGGTCGAACGTCTGGCGCAGGCGAGTTGGGATGTGCCGTTACAAGGCACGGTTACCGACAAGGCGTGGTATTTCGCAGAGTAGACGCCGCATGGAACAGCGGCGTCGAAGAGACAGGTTCAGCGTTTGAAAGCGGTCGACTGTTGCACCTGTTGCGCCACTTCAATCGGCGCGTCGGTCTTGTTCGCCCACAGGCTCTGCGCGTAACCGGTGGTTACCACGCCCAGGCCAAACAAAATTACCAAAGTCCATAGCAAATCCGGTTTGCGTTTCATCGATTGCCCCCCTCAAGGCACATCATCACGATGACAGCAGCGGTTTCCGTTCGTAGGCCGTGCAGCAGCGTCAAGCTTTAAAGGCCGGCATTTTGCGGCAACGTGAACCTGTGCGCAAACGCTGACGTCAACCGACTGTCGGTTTGTCATAAAATTGCCCGACAACCTGCCCAATGACCGCTTCAGGAGCACACCACATGGCCTACTGGCTGATGAAATCAGAGCCCGACGAACTCTCGATCAAGGGTCTGGAAAAGCTCGGCAAGGCGCGCTGGGACGGGGTTCGCAACTATCAGGCACGCAACTTCCTGCGGGCGATGGCGGTCGGTGACGAGTTCTTTTTCTACCATTCCAGCTGCCCCGAGCCGGGGATTGCCGGGATTGGCAAAATTATCGAAGCAGCGTATCCCGATCCGACGGCGCTGGAGCCAGACAGTCACTACTTCGATCCGAAAGCTACGCCGGAGAAAAATGCCTGGAGCGCGATCGATGTCGAGCATGTCGAGACGTTCGAGCGGGTGTTGAAGCTGGATTATTTGAAGCAGCAGACGGCGCTGGCGGAGCTGCCGCTGGTGCAGAAGGGCTCGCGGTTGTCGGTGATGCCGGTTACACCAGAACAGTGGGCGGCGGTGCTTGCCCTTAAACCCTGATTAATTTGGCGCCTGCCAAAATGCAATCGCTGGCAAGCCAGCTCCCACAGGGATTTCAGTGGACACATATTTTGTGACCACCCGAAAAACCTGTGGGAGCTGGCTTGCCAGCGATGGGGCTTGCCCGGACAGCGAATGACTTACTGAATGATCAGGTTGTTGAACAACAGATCCTCAACAACAGGCTTGCCGGTCTCGTCATTCATCACTTGCTGGGTCTGCTTCAACGCTTCCTGACGCAGCTTTTCCTTGCCCTCGATGCTGCCCATCGCCTCGGTCGACTGCTGAGTGAACAACGCCACCAGCTGATTGCGGATCAGCGGCTCGTTGGCCTTGACCAGTTTGGTCGCCTCTTCGCCAGTTACGCGCAGGGCCACATCGGCCTTGTAGACCTTAAGCTTGGCGGTGCCGTCGAGGCCATAGTTGCCGACGAACGGCGGGCTCAGGGTGATGTAATTGACCTTCGGCGCCTCGCCTTCTTTGGCTTCTTCGGCCAGTGCTGCCACAGGCAGAGACAGGGCCAGCAACAACATGATCCACGCTTTCACAATTCGCTCCTTATCCGGTTTGCGGCCTAGCATAACGACCCGCCGCGCAAGCACAAGCTTATGGCTGACTATCAGGGTCGGGCATGCTCGTTGACCCGTTGATTCACACACCTACACTTATCGGCCATCACTCCCAAAGGAATAGCCCTGATGAAAGCCGTGCTGTGCAAAGCCTTCGGCCCTGCCGAATCGCTGGTGCTGGAAGACGTCGCCAGCCCTGTCGCCAAGAAGAATGAAATCCTGCTGGACGTGCACGCCGCCGGGGTCAACTTCCCCGACACGCTGATCATCGAGGGCAAATACCAGTTCAAACCGCCCTTCCCGTTTTCGCCAGGCGGTGAAGCGGCGGGCGTGGTGCGCGAAGTCGGCGAAAAGGTCAGCCATCTGAAAGTCGGCGACCGGGTCATGGCGTTGACCGGTTGGGGCAGTTTTGCCGAGCAGGTTGCGGTGCCGGGCTACAACGTGTTGCCGATTCCACCGTCGATGGACTTCAACATTGCCGCTGCATTCAGCATGACCTACGGCACGTCGATGCACGCGCTCAAGCAACGCGCCAACCTGCAACCGGGCGAAACCCTGCTGGTGCTCGGCGCATCGGGCGGCGTCGGCCTCGCCGCCGTGGAGATTGGCAAAGCCATGGGCGCCCGCGTGATCGCCGCCGCCAGCAGCGCCGAGAAACTCGCGGTGGCCAAGGCTGCCGGCGCCGATGAACTGATCAACTACAGCGAAGCCAGCCTCAAGGACGAGATCAAACGCCTCACCGACGGCCAAGGCGCCGACGTGATCTACGACCCGGTCGGCGGCGACCTGTTCGACCAGGCCATCCGCGCCATCGCCTGGAACGGCCGCCTGCTGGTGGTCGGCTTCGCCAGCGGACGCATCCCCGAACTGCCGGTCAACCTCGCCCTGCTCAAAGGCGCGGCGGTGCTCGGCGTGTTCTGGGGCTCCTTTGCCCAGCGCCAACCCCAGGACAACGCAGCAAACTTCCAGCAGCTGTTCGCCTGGTTTGCCGAGGGCAAGCTGAAACCTCTGGTATCGCAGGTGTATCCGCTGAGCAATGCCGCGCAGGCGATCGATGATCTTGGCCAGCGCAAGGCTGTGGGCAAGGTTGTCGTTCAGGTTCGTTAACAACATGGAGCGATCCGGAGCAACCATCCGGATCGCTTTACCGTTGAGGTCTGCCTCTTCCATACGTCAAACCGCAGAAACCCACCCGAGCCACCATCCCCTCAGCGCCGCCTTCTTATCTCAGAGCGACATGTTCATAAAGGAACGCTCATCTGCCCAAATTTCCGCTGTTTTGCCGACGTGAAGCGATGCTATTTTCGGTAACGAAACTGTAACATTCGCATCCGCAGTCAAAACAAGAAAACTGGAGCTCTTGAATGTTTGCTTTCTTTCGTCCTGCCGCACATCAGGCTCCATTGCCTGAAGAAAAAATAGACAGCACCTACCGCCGCCTGCGCTGGCAGATCTTCGCCGGCATCTTTATCGGCTACGCCGGTTACTACCTGCTGCGCAAGAACTTCTCCTTGGCCATGCCGTACCTGATCGACGAAGGCTACAGCCGTGGCGACCTCGGCTTGGCGATGTCGGCGATCGCCATTGCTTACGGTCTGTCGAAGTTCCTCATGGGCCTGGTGTCCGACCGTTCCAACCCGCGCTTCTTCCTGCCGTTCGGTCTGCTGGTCTCGGCCGGGGTGATGTTCATTTTCGGTTTCGCGCCGTGGGCAACGTCCAGCGTGACGATGATGTTCATTCTCCTGTTCATCAACGGCTGGGCGCAGGGCATGGGCTGGCCGCCAAGCGGGCGGACCATGGTGCACTGGTGGTCGCAGAAGGAACGCGGCGGCGTGGTGTCGGTGTGGAACGTAGCGCATAACGTCGGCGGCGGTCTGATCGGCCCGCTATTCCTGATCGGCATGGGCCTGTTCAATGACTGGCATGCGGCGTTCTACGTCCCGGCAGCGGTCGCGCTGGGCGTGGCGGTGTTCGCCTTCATCACCATGCGTGACACCCCGCAATCGGTCGGCCTGCCGCCGATCGAGCAGTACAAGAACGATTACCCGGAAGGCTACGACGCCAGCCACGAAGACGAATTCAGCGCCAAGGAAATCTTCGTCAAATACGTGCTGCGCAACAAAATGCTCTGGTACATCGCTCTGGCCAACGTCTTCGTCTACTTGCTGCGCTATGGCGTGCTGGATTGGGCGCCGACCTATCTGAAGGAAGCCAAGGGTTTCACCGTGGATAAAACCTCGTGGGCCTATTTCTTCTACGAGTGGGCAGGCATCCCGGGCACGCTGCTGTGCGGCTGGATGTCGGACAAGATCTTCCGTGGCAACCGCGGCCTGACCGGCATGGTGTTCATGGCCCTGGTGACTGTCGCGACCCTGGTTTACTGGCTGAATCCGGCCGGCAATCCGATGGTCGACATGATCGCCCTGCTGTCGATCGGCTTCCTGATCTACGGCCCGGTGATGCTGATCGGCCTGCAAGCGCTGGAACTGGCGCCGAAGAAAGCCGCCGGTACTGCAGCGGGCTTCACCGGTCTGTTCGGTTATCTGGGGGGGTCGGTCGCGGCCAGTGCGGCGATGGGCTACACCGTTGACCACTTCGGCTGGGATGGCGGTTTCGTGCTGCTGGTCGGCGCTTGCCTGCTGGCGATGGCCTTCCTTGCGCCAACGCTGTGGCACAAGCAAGTCGCCAGTCAGAGCCGTGAAGCGGTCGCCTGATCGCTGTGTGATTTACAGCGCTTGAGCCGCGCCTCCAGATTTCGATCCGGCATGGCGTGGCTGCGCAGGGCATGCGCGGTCTGCTCGACATAATCGCGAGTGGTGCCGTAGCGCCCGCTGGCGCTGGCGAATACCTGGCTGAGCACATGATCCGGTAAGTTGCCGGCATAGCTCGGCAGGTGACGCTCCAGCACGAATCCCAAGGCCTGCACCTGAGTGCCATCTTCGAGCCGGCAATTGAGCCAGTGCGGGCGATACGACGGAAACGGCATCTCACGTTTCCACAGGGCATACAGCGCGGTATCGAGATTGTCTTCCGGCAAGCGGTAGGCAAAGCCACTGCACGAACCGCCGCGATCCAGACCGAACACCAGGCCGGGCATTTCCGGCGTACCCCGATGCTCGTGGGACCACAGGTACAAGCCGCGATGGTAGCCATGCACGCGACCGCGCATGCGCTCGACTGCCGTGCATTCCGGGCGCCAGATCAGCGAACCATACGCGAACAGCCACACCGGCCCGCCCTTGTGGCGCGCCATGGTCGATTGCATGGAAGCGAGAAGTTGTTCGTGCGTCAGCTGCGGCCCAAGATCGAGCCGCGGAGGGTAAGCCAGGTTCAGAATTGCGTTTTCAATGGCGCTCATGGCGAATAGCGTTCAGCTCCCCGCGGGTGAAGAATTACTTAATAGAACGCACCGCTGTAACAATAAGGCACATATGTTTTAGGCAAATTAAGTGCCACTGCTTAATTGCCTGATTGATATATAACCTAGCGGTATTTGCCTAATTAGATAAATACCGATCGGCTATATGCCAAGTTATAAGAATCAGGAGCGCGGCGCGTAGGCGAACACATCGGCGCGCATCTGATGCGCATCCATGCCCGCCTCGACCAGCGCGTCCAAGGTGCCGTAAACCATCGCTGGCGAACCGCTGGCATAGACGTGCAGCGCCTTCAGATCAGGGAAATCTTCGCAAACCGCCTCGTGCAGCATCCCGCAGCGCCCTTCCCAGCCGCACTGGTCGCTGACCACTTTGTGCAGGAACAGATTGGGCAGCTTCAGCCATTCGTCCCAGTGCTCGATCTGATAAAAATCTTCCGGGCGGCGTACGCCCCAATACAGATGCACTGGATGCTTGAAGCCTTCGGCGCGGCAATGTTCGATCAGACTGTGAATCTGGCCCATGCCGGTGCCGGCGGCGATCAACACCAGCGGACCGTCGGGCAGCTCCGCAAGATGGGTGTCGCCAAAGGGCAGCTCGACACGCACCATCGGGTTGCGTTGCAGCTGCTCGATCAGGCTCAACGCACTGGTTTCGCGCGCCAGCACATGGATTTCCAGATCACGTCCGCTGTGGGGTGCCGAAGCCATGGAGAACGCCGACTTCTCACCGCTCTCGCGCTCGATCATCAAATATTGCCCAGCGTGATAGCGCGGCGGCTTGCCTGCTGGCGCCCGCAGGCGCACGCGCCAAGTGTCGCCGCCGACCTCGCGGCACTCGATGACCTGACACGACAGGCTGCGCACCGGCAGCTCACCCAGCGCGAGCACGCCATCCCACAGCAGCACGCAGTCTTCCAGCGGTACGGCGATGCAGGTGTAGAACTCGCCATGATCGTGGACTTTGCCGGCCTGCTCGACGCGGCCCTCCACCAGCAGCGCTGCACACACGTGGCAATTGCCGTTGCGGCAGCTTTGCGGGCAGTCATAGCCCAGGCGCCGCGCACCGTCGAGAATCCGCTCACCGGGCTGTATCTCGAGCACTGCTCCGGAAGGCTGCAGGGTTACACGCATCAATCTATTCCTAACTGATTCCAGATGGCATCGATCCGTTGGGTGACGGCGTCGTCCTTGACGATTACGCGGCCCCACTCGCGAGTGGTTTCGCCCGGCCACTTGTGGGTGGCATCCAGGCCCATTTTCGAGCCCAGGCCGGAAATCGGCGAGGCGAAGTCGAGGTAGTCGATCGGCGTGTTGTCGATCATCACCGTGTCGCGCTTGGGGTCCATGCGCGTGGTGATGGCCCAGATCACGTCGTTCCAGTCGCGGGCGTTGATATCGTCGTCAGTGACGATAACGAACTTGGTGTACATGAACTGTCGCAAAAACGACCAGACGCCGAGCATCACGCGCTTGGCATGCCCCGGATACGACTTCTTCATCGTCACCACAGCCATGCGGTACGAGCAGCCTTCCGGCGGCAGGTAGAAGTCGGTGATTTCCGGGAACTGCTTCTGCAGGATCGGCACGAACACTTCGTTCAGCGCCACGCCGAGAATCGCCGGCTCATCCGGCGGACGGCCGGTGTAAGTGCTGTGATAGATCGGTTTGATCCGGTGGGTGATGCGCTCGACGGTGAACACCGGGAAGCTGTCGACTTCGTTGTAGTAACCGGTGTGGTCGCCATACGGGCCTTCGTCGGCCATTTCGCCCGGATGAATCACGCCTTCAAGAATGATTTCGGCGGTGGCTGGCACTTGCAGATCGTTGCCACGGCACTTGACCAGTTCGGTGCGGTTACCGCGCAAGAGCCCTGCAAAAGCATATTCCGAGAGGCTGTCCGGCACCGGCGTCACGGCACCGAGAATCGTCGCCGGATCGGCGCCAAGGGCCACGGACACCGGGAACGGCTGGCCCGGGTGCTTCTCGCACCACTCGCGGAAGTCGAGAGCGCCGCCACGATGGCTGAGCCAGCGCATGATCACCTTGTTGCGGCCGATCACTTGCTGGCGGTAGATACCGAGGTTCTGGCGTTCCTTGTTCGGCCCTTTGGTGACCGTCAGGCCCCAAGTGATCAGCGGACCGACGTCGCCGGGCCAGCAGGTCTGCACCGGCAACATCGCCAGATCGACGTCATCGCCTTCGATGACCACTTCCTGGCACACCGCGTCTTTGACCACTTTCGGCGCCATCGAAATGATCTTGCGGAAGATCGGCAGTTTCGACCAGGCGTCCTTCAAGCCCTTCGGCGGCTCCGGCTCTTTGAGGAAGGCCAGCAGCTTGCCGATTTCGCGCAGCTCGCTGACCGACTCGGCGCCCATGCCCATGGCCACGCGCTCGGGCGTGCCGAACAGGTTGCCGAGCACCGGAATGTCGTAACCGGTGGGTTTTTCGAACAGCAGCGCCGGGCCTTTGGCCCGCAACGTGCGATCGCACACCTCAGTCATCTCCAGCACCGGCGAGACGGGAATCTGGATGCGTTTCAACTCTCCGCGCTGCTCAAGCTGCTGCACGAAATCCCGAAGATCCTTGAATTTCATTGACGATGGCACCCTCAAAATAGGCGTACATCCTACCTGCTCTGACGGGCAAACAGCAGCCCGTCAGAGTCCGACAGTACTCAATGCCGGTTTGTGCCCAGCAATACCGGAGCAAAAAGCGGGCTCAGTCTGGCGCTGCCAATGTCCGAGAGATGGTCCTCATCCTTGTACTGCGAGTGGCCGTTGACCTCGATGCTGCAGACCCCGTCAGCACACATCATCGGCGTCGGATCGATAACGTGAACACCCGGATCGGCTTCGCTCATGGACGTGAACAAGCTGCCGAGAAAATGCTGACGCGCCAGGTGTTCCTCAAGCGGACGACCCAGCCCCTCGGCGGAACGGCCGACTCTTGCCAGACTGGTCAGGCGGTTAATGGTGCCCTTGCGTTGCAGCGGCACCTCCTTGAACAGCCAGACCTGCACGCCGGCTGCGCGCAAGGCCGCCACCCGCGCGCGCAACGCGGCGGCCATGCGTTGCTCAGCCTGGGCGGTATCGTCATGGGCGTTGAGCAAAACCTTCTTGTCGCCATCCTCGCGACCATAGACGTATAGACTCCAATTGGACGCCAATACCACGTCCTTGATGCCAAGGCTGAGCACTTTGTCCATGGTCTGCTGATTGAAGTCCTTGCACCGCTGGCGCGGCTCGTCGCTGAGAATCGGCGGACAGGCGCTCATACTGAACAGCCACACCGAACGACCGTCGCGGCGGGCATTGGTCTCGATGGCCGGCATCAACGCAGCAGCATGGCTGTCACCCCAGAACGCCTGGGTCGGCGGCGTGTCCTGTTCGCCGCCGACCAGACAGGCCTTGTCGATCGATTTGTCTTGCGTCACCACCATGCATTTCATTTGCCCGGCGCGCCACTCGCGGGCCTGGGCATATTCCAGAGCCTTGCCGCTCAGGCGCCCGGGGATACCGTCGGCCGAGCGAATCGCCGAACCGACCGCGACCAGTACAGCAATCGCCACCACTGCCCCCGCCAGTATCGATTTACGTTCACCCAGCAAACGCTTTTCCCGAAATGGCAATTCGACGTAGCGCAGGCTCAGCCACGCCAGCGCTAGCGCCAGCGCAATCCAGGCGAGCGCCTCCAGCGGCTGGATACCGTCGATGGAAATGGCGTTGGCGTACACGTAAATCGGCCAGTGCCACAGGTACAGCGAATAGGACAGCAGGCCGATCCAGACCAGCGGCCGCAGACTCAACAGTCGCGCGGCCCAGCTCGGGCCCTGAGCGCCTGACCAGATCAGTGCAGTGGTGCCCAATACCGGCAGCAACGCCGCCCATCCAGGAAACACTGTTGAGCGGTCAAACGTGAATACGGCGACCAGCACCGCCGCCAGACCGGCAATGCCGACCATCTGGTACAGCCACGGTCGTACGGCCTGTCTCGGCGCAGGCATTACCGCGAGCATCGCCCCGCACAACAATTCCCAGGCACGAGTCGGCAAGGCAAAAAAAGTGAATTCCGGCTTGTGCTCAATCCAGGCGATGTTCAGGCCAAAGGAAATCAGCAGCAATCCCAGCAACATCCAGCGCCAGTGTCTGAAATAGCGAACCAGCACCGCCATCAGTAACGGGAAGAAAATGTAGTACTGCTCTTCAACCGCCAGCGACCAGGTGTGCAATAACGGCTTCAGATCGGAGGCCGGCTGAAAGTAGCCGTCCTCGCGCATGAAAAGAATATTGGAGATGAACAGCGACTGATAACGCACCGTTCGGCCAAGTTCGGAGAAATCCTTCGCCGTCAGCAGCAGCCAACCCAGCGCCAGCGTCACCAGCATGACCACCGTCAAGGCAGGAATGATGCGGCGGGCACGGCGCGCCCAGAAATCGACAAAGCTGAACCGCTTGGCGCTGATTTCACGAAACAGGATCGAGGTGATCAGGAATCCGGAGATGACGAAAAAAACATCCACGCCGACAAAGCCGCCGCTGAATGTATTGAATCCGAAATGAAACAGCACGACGGGAAGTACCGCCAGTGCCCGTAAGCCGTCAATATCACGGCGATTGCCAAACGTGTGCATGAAAAACCTTACCTGTTCTGGGTACAGAATCCCTTGAAGGCGCGACGTTAGCAGCCGCGCAAATTTCAATCCAGATACAAATAAATCGCGGACAAAAAAAAGCGCCCCTCGCGGAGCGCTCCTTTTATCAGCTGCGTACTATTTGCGTTTCATCGACAAGAAGAACTCGTCGTTGGTCTTGGTCGTCTTCAGCTTGTCGACCAGGAACTCGATGGCGGCCACTTCGTCCATCGGGTGCAGCAGCTTGCGCAGAATCCACATGCGCTGCAGTTCGTCGTCGGCGGTCAGCAACTCTTCGCGGCGGGTGCCGGAGCGGTTGATGTTGATGGCCGGGAACACACGCTTCTCGGCGATCTTGCGATCCAGAGGCAGTTCCATGTTGCCGGTACCCTTGAACTCTTCGTAGATCACCTCGTCCATCTTCGAACCGGTTTCAACCAGCGCGGTGGCGATAATGGTCAGCGAGCCGCCTTCTTCGATGTTACGCGCGGCACCGAAGAAACGCTTCGGCTTCTCGAGGGCGTGGGCATCGACACCACCGGTCAGGACCTTGCCGGAGCTCGGGATCACGGTGTTGTAGGCACGGGCCAGACGGGTGATGGAGTCGAGCAGGATCACCACGTCTTTCTTGTGTTCGACCAGGCGCTTGGCCTTCTCGATCACCATTTCAGCAACCTGCACGTGACGGGTCGGCGGCTCGTCAAAGGTCGAGGCAACCACTTCGCCGCGCACGGTGCGCTGCATTTCGGTCACTTCTTCCGGACGCTCGTCGATCAACAGCACGATCAGGTGAACTTCAGGATTGTTACGGGCGATGTTCGCTGCGATGTTCTGCAGCATGATCGTTTTACCGGCTTTCGGCGGTGCGACGATCAGGCCACGCTGGCCTTTGCCGATCGGTGCGCACAGGTCGATCACGCGACCGGTCAAGTCTTCGGTGGAACCGTTGCCGGCTTCCATCTTCATGCGCACGGTCGGGAACAGCGGCGTCAGGTTCTCGAAGAGAATCTTGTTCTTCGCGTTCTCCGGACGATCGAAGTTGATCGTGTCGACCTTGAGCAGGGCGAAATACCGCTCGCCTTCCTTCGGAGGGCGGATCTTGCCAACGATGGTGTCACCGGTGCGCAAGTTGAAGCGGCGGATCTGGCTCGGCGAGACGTAGATGTCGTCAGGGCCGGCGAGGTAGGAAGCGTCTGCGGAGCGCAGGAAGCCGAAGCCGTCCTGGAGAATCTCCAGCACGCCATCACCGGAGATTTCCTCGCCGCTTTTCGCGTGCTTTTTCAGCAGGGAGAAAATCACGTCCTGCTTGCGCGAACGGGCCATATTTTCTATGCCCATCTGTTCGGCCAATTCGAGCAGTTCGGTAATCGGCTTTTGCTTGAGTTCAGTCAGATTCATATAGGAATGACGTAATCATTTATGGAGGGGGGGAAATTAAGCTTTTGGCTTAATGAGGCCGCGCCGCGGAGAAGGCGACAGGATCGCGAACTAATTCGAAAAGGAGTGCGTCGGCGACGGCTAGCAGGGGGCATTGGAGAAACCAGTGCGGGGCCGAATGTACCACCTGAGTTTCGGAGCGTCTAGCCCTGAATACGCAAAAAGCCCCGCGATTTGCGGGGCTTTTTTTCAGCGTTTTACTGCGACGCTCAGATGTTGGCGTCGAGGAAAGCCGCCAGCTGCGACTTCGACAGTGCGCCGACCTTGGTCGCTTCAACGTTGCCGTTCTTGAACAGCATCAGCGTCGGGATACCACGCACGCCATGCTTGGCCGGGGTTTCCTGGTTTTCGTCGATGTTCAGTTTGGCGACGGTCAGCTTGCCTTTGTAAGTCTCGGCAATCTCGTCCAGAACCGGTGCGATCATTTTGCAAGGGCCGCACCATTCAGCCCAGTAGTCGACCAGGACAGCGCCTTCGGCCTTGAGTACGTCGGCTTCGAAGCTAGCGTCGCTAACGTGTTTGATCAGATCGCTGCTCATGGAATTCTCCAGGTTGTAAGCAAAAAAACGTGGCCCATCATAGCCGCCCTTCCCTTGTTCAGGAAGCCGCAGATGATTGAGTGTTGCTATGGCCCTTGATGAGTTTGGGTATAGCTCAACTCACGCCGTGGCGGGAGCGATGAAGACGATTCCGGTGCGCAGGGCGGCGTTGCGCACATGTTCCTGCATGGCTTTTTGCGCTGCTCCCGACGCACGGCGGGCCAGGGCACGGAGGATCTTGCGGTGTTCCTGCCAGGTTTCCATGGCGCGCTCGGCGCGGATGAACGGCAGTTTCTGGCTCTCGAGAAAGATCTCGGCGCTGGCGGTGAGGATGCTCAGCATCGCCTGATTGCCGCTGGCGAGGAGGATGCGCCGGTGAAATTCGAAGTCGAGTTTCGCCGCCGCTTCGAAGTCGCCGCCGCGCAAGTGCTCGCGCATCGCCGCGACGTTGTCTTCCAGTGCATCCAGATCAAACGTGCTCAACGTCACCGCCGCCAACCCTGCTGCAAACCCTTCGAGCGCATAGCGCAACTGGAAGATGTCCAGCGGCGATGCCTGCGCCGCAAACGACCAGCCTGGCGCGTTATCGCCGCGCGACAATTCGACCCGCGACTGCACGAACACGCCTTTGCCCGGCTGAATGCTGACCACGCCCAGTGCACTGAGCGACGACAACGCTTCACGCAACGATGCCCGGCTGACGCCCAGTTGCAGCGCCAGATCCCTTTGCGAAGGCAACGCGTCGCCGGCACCGAAGCCCTGTTCGGTGATCAGTTTGCGGATCGCTTGCAGCGCCACTTCGGGTACGGCGCGGGAGATCGAATTCATGATGTGCGGACGCGTCAGGGCCAAGGTGCGGCTAGTTGTAAAGCTATTCGGCGAGTCCGGCAAGTCGTGCCCCAGCGGGGTTCGGCGCGTGCAGCCGATGCGCCATCGCAGTGCGAAAACCGAGTTGACTGTTCAGACCAGTAAGACCGAACGAAGCCGCTGCTACTGCGGCCTGCCGGGGCGAAATCCGCCTGTTGGCACGGCCCA